>NZ_JBHZPZ010000001.1:0-353662 GCF_042787345.1 Flavobacterium xylosi
TTATCTCTATTTAAAAAAACTGCTATTGCGCTTTTTTTATAGTTTTGTTCTAATAATACACCGATTGTGTATCTTTGTTCGCTGGTTAAGTGGCTCATTATTTACAACTTTGGTCAGGAGCAAATAAAGAACATTTATTCCATTCGAGAGAGAGGACTTTAAAGTCCTTTCTTTTGAAAAAATATCTTTATCTTTTCCCTAAAGTTGCATTAATTAGTTGAATCTAGTAAACAATTGCAAAAGAATATTAAATAAAATAGCATTTTAACTATAAAGGGGTATATAAAATATTAAACTCACTGTTTTTAACACTCTATTTTATTATTATATTGAACCGTCAGAAAACTAAAAAAAAGGCTCTCTTTATAAAAAGAGAGCCGTTGATTGTTTTTAAATTAAAACACTTTTAAAGTAATAGTATTTCTAAAACCAGGGCAAAAGCCCCTCAGTTCATTTGTTTTTTTTTACTATTTAGCCTGTTATATCGTCTTGCTTATACTTTAGGTAAACGGAATTTATTTAAAATTCCAACCCAATGTCAAACCGAATGCAACAGGTTTGATAGTTGCGTCTTTGTCTGTACTATACAATCCGTTTGCTTTTCTGTCATTGACTGATGTCGGGCTATAGCTTAAATAAGACTCGTTTTGTTTTTGGTCCAGAATTGTTCCGTAACCGCGATCAAGAAACATAGCAGCGTACAAAGCGCTCTTTTTTCCCATTTCAAAAGTAAACCCTAACTCAAACGTACTCATTAAAACCCCTTTTGTGTTGTATTCACCTGATACTGCATAATTTGATTGACTACCAAAACCATATTCCGGTAAATTATCAACCGTTAAATTAATATCTGGATAGTATCCAACACCTTTTACCGTTTCTGCCGAAGCTTCGATTTTGTAATTTACAGGTAAGAAGTACTTAACGCCTGCCCTAAAATTAAAATCAATTCCTTTGTTAATATTTTTTCTAAACTGTACAAAAAGCGGAATTTGAATAGCTTGCAATTTTTGACATTCTTTATAATTTCCTGTGCTTATTGTATAGGCAAAAGCTGACCCAGTACGGTCAACTTCAAAATTGGTTAGAGTTGCTGATGATTTTTCTAAAAACACCGTTTGCTTAAATTGAGCAAACTCAACTCCCGATCCAATACCTATATGATCCGTCAAGGAATAAATATAACCTGCCTTTAATGCTCCACCAATGTCACTGCTTGACCGCACTCCTTTTACATCACTTTGAATATTGGCTATTCCTGACTGTACACCCACATAAAACTGCGCTTTAATTCCTTGAGAGAATAAAATTAGCGCAAATCCTATTATATATTTAACATCAAATTTCATATGTTTTTATGTTTTTAATATTAGAATAATCCATCCCCATTTCTATAAAATGAGGATTTCATACTCTTAATTATTTGATTTTTAATTCTTAACTAAAAGATTCTTTGTGAAATATTTACCATTTGCCAGAGTCATCCTTACAATATAAATTCCCTCAGTACTCGGTGCTATCATATCTGTTGTTTTATCATTAACAACTTTATCATTGATTAGTATTCCAAGTGTGTTAAACACTGTAACACGCGCATTTTGCAACTTAGCTGAATCTACATTAGTGATGAGTTGGTATACTGAATTACTTCTAACAGGGTTAGGCGCAATCTTTAAATATTCTACTTCTACTGAAGGAGAGAATGTCAAAGCACAAGTACTAACTACTGTACCATCCACTTTTGTAGCTATAGCATAATAGCTGCCATTTAAAACTGCACTATCTTTAAAATATTGAGCTGTCTGACCTTGTACTAAAACTCCGTTTTTAAACCAGCTGTATGCAACAAATTCATTAGAACTATTATCAAAGAAAATAACATTGTCAAAATGCTTTCTAATTATATTAGGTCTGGTATTTACAACCGTTACAATAGCTGTTTTAGTAGAAACATTCCCACTATTATCTGTTACTTTTAGAGTAACGATATTATCACCTACATTGCCACAACTAAACAATGCTTTATCGAGTTCTAATAACTTGATTCCACAATTGTCTGTTGAACCGTTGTTTACATCTGCGGCAGTTATCAACACGTTTGCCGAAGCACCAAGTTGAACCGTAATGTTTTTCGTCAAAGTTACTGGTGCAATTTTATCTTCAACAGTAACAATGGCCGTTTTAGTGGCAACATTTCCGTTAGTATCAGTAACTCTTAAAGTAACCGTATTTGCTCCAGCATTTGCACATGTAAAGCTTGTCTTGTCTAGTGTTAAAGTAGTAATACCACAATTATCAGTTGAGCCATTGTTTATATCGGCAACAACAATCGAAGCAGTACCAGCAGCATTAAGCTGAATTGTGATATTCTTCGTAATTACTGTAGGAAGAACATTATCAATCACAGTAACCGTCTGAATTACTTTGGTTGCTGCATTTCCAACGTTATCACTTACGTTCCACCTGATCGAGGTAGTTCCTATAGGATAATTAGCATTCAATGCTAATCCATCACTTCTTACCCCAGTAGGCACACCTACAGAACAATCATCTGTCGCAGTGGCATTTACAACTACTACTGTTGCCCCACAAAATGTTGCAGCACTATTTGCGTTTATATTCGCCGCAGCTATGATTACCGGTTTTTGGTTAACGACTACATTTACAGTTCTTGTTACAAACGATTCATTATTCAAATCATCTTTAACACTATATGTAATTATGTACTGACCAATAACATTCACATTAACAGATCCTGAAACCAAAACCGATGATGTAATATTCTTGTTCAAATTATCAAAAGCCGTATAAGCTGACTCAGTATAAGCACATCCTTGCGGTACTGAAACCACAGAGCTACCTAAAAGTGTAATTACAGGTTTTACGAATTCGATAGTTACTTCCCAATTATTAATATTTCCGTTTTGAGCTACGATATTATAGCCAACCTTTGAAGTATAATTTAATGTTGTTACCCCACTATTTTGAAGATAAGTACCGATACGTGTTTTCGCCAGATCAGACACTTGAAAAGAAGGGACTAATGCGCTAAAGTTAGCATTGTTATTGACTAATACTTTAATAATTCTTGTATTCGCGTCAATGGAAGCTATACCAACTTGATTTTGTACTGAGTACGAAAGAAACTCAGCTTCTGTATTTTTAGCATTAACGGTAACCATATAATTTGTTTTAGAAAGTTTGTTTTCTGAAACTACGGTAACCATAACACTATTAGAATAATCTAAATTAGATGTTTTTGAACTTAATTGTGACACATTATCAATACTAAGTTCAGCACCTGAAGAAACACTGAAATCAGCTATAAAATTTCTTACATCAATTCCATAAGGAACCGTAACAGTAGCATTATCGCCAACAATCACAGTATTAATATCCTGGATTAATCCTGGATTAGACGACATTTTAAAGTTATAACTTAACAACTTACTTTCATTACTTAATCCTGAAAGCACCTTGATTGTATAGCTCTCTGAAACGCCTGTATTAAAACCAACTCCTTCTACTGTAAAAGTTACAGGGTTTGAAAAATTATTAGTTGTTACACCACTTACTTGAGTTGCCCCATTAATTTTAGCAACCGAATTCATACCAATAATAAATTGCGGTATGGCAGTAGCAACATTTACGCCATCTTTCAACAAGAAAGTATACGTTTTATTGGCTGCATCATACGAAGATGAAAGCTGATCAACTAATTGCAAGTTTTGTAAAAGTACAGGAGCATTCCAAAATTTCCCTGCGCCTTGACCGTTGGTGTCCGCATTTGTAACAATTGCAGTATTATCATTTGTTGTAGTATCAAAAACAAATTGTTTGTTTCCTTCAGCAAAAGAATAATAAGCCAATAAACCGACTTCATTACCCACATATTTAGTCATTGTATTAGCCGCAATTGTTGCTTGGTCACGAACTCCAGACCAAATACGAACTTCGTCTATGTGTCCGCTAAAACCACGAGCTAAACCAGCATTATTCCCAATAAAAGCAGGTAAAGTCCCATTAGCAGTAGCAGCAGCAGCAGTACCTGTAGCTGTAAAAGGAACTGAAACTCCATCAATATAAATCGTATATACATTCGTCGCGCTGACAGTAAAAGCAACATGATGCCATTTATTTATTTGAACCGAATTTAAACCGGTATTAATGGCATAACTCCCAGCAGCTGTAGTAATCGATAATACTAAACTATTCTCTTTATATAAGGCAAGACTATTATTAGTATGCACAAATAGAAGTACTCTGGACTTGTCTAAAATTCTACCAAAAATAGTTGGGCTTTTTCTATTAACCCAAGCTTCAAATGAATAATTATTGGTAAGGTTTAAAGCTGGTGTACTATCTGTTACAATATAATCATCAATACCATCAAAAGCTCCTGTAACATTAGTACTAGCATTAGCTACATGGGATAAGTTAATTGATTTAGAATCATTAGTAACATCTGTATCACCAACTAATTTAGTAAACACTTGAACTGTATAATCACCTACTGGCCCTAAATCGGCTTTTGTTGTAAAAGTAATCGTAGCTGTAGCCCCAGCAGCTATTGATATTACTTGATTTTGAACTACTTCTAGACCACCGTTAATACGATAAGCGACAGGGAAATTAGAAATAGCAACATTAGAAAGGTTACGAATAACAGCACTAACCGTTACTGGTAATTTACCAGGTTTCATTGGCGCTGAAACCGATTCTATACCTGCGTTAGCAGCTGTATAAGGAAGAACATTAATTGTATATTCTTCTATTTCAAAGTCGCCTCTGGACGTTGTTAACCCATCAAAAGTAGGCCCAAGATTCACATTGAAAGACTCGTTTGGCGAACGGAACATATGGATCACACGCATTAATTTCTCACCAGATGTTGTTCCAGCAGGTATTGTCAATCCTCCCACTAACGTCGTATTATGTCTGAAATTATGAACACTTGTAGTAGATGCAATTGCAGGAGCAGTTGCTGTATTTAAAGTATTTACCCAAAAAGTACCTGCATAAAACTCATCTGTTAAATTACCATCACCGTTCAAATCGATTACTACCATGGTGAAAACTCCCGGATTTGTCGTTACATCTCTGGTAATCGGTCTTTCTGGTTTAGTTATCACAATTTCTGGCTGATAAGTAAACCCAGCGTAAACAGGAATTTTAATGCTTTTGAAATCCGAATATGCTGATGTCCCCGAATTGTTTACAAGTCCATCCCATTTTAATCTAGAAATTGCGAACCCATTTGTATTGGTATTCAAAGGCAAATCGTTTTTATTATAAACAACCTTCACCAAAGTATTATTGGCTACATTATTGTCAACTACATCAATACCAGCAGTTACTGAATAGGTAGCATCAATAACCGACAAATCTGCTTTTGTTATAAATGTAAAACTTACAGTGGCAAGTGATGCTATAGTAGGAACCAGGTCGGTAACTTTAGACTTCCCGTCAATTTGATAAAAAACAGGAACATTTGTTGCAGCTGTTGGTCCTAAATTTGTAACACGAATAGTAACATCATTTAAGCTTATTTTTTTCCCAAGTACCTCAGGAGTTACAATCGAAACAATTTCATAATCCGTTACCGTAGGCTTCGCTACACAAGATATATTAGCAACCCACCCTTTATCAACCACTTCAGTATCTGATGTAAACCTGAAAGTTAATTGTCCACTAGCAGCAGTAGAAGTAAAACTAGGTGGTAAATTTGAACCGTCAAATACCCCTAATAATGGGGAGGTAATAAGTGGTCCATTATATATAAATAGATAATCATATCCCGTTTCAAGTGAAAATTCCGTAAAATCAACTTTTATACTTGCCCCTACAGTTGCGGGCGTAAAAGTAATTGTTTGAGTAAGATTATTGGCATAATTTGCATATCTACTTCCACTATCTGTAAAAGCAGCTGAACACGTAGTTAAACTTGTCGTACCCATCAAAACATCAGTTCCTGAATTAGTCACTGTTCTAGTTAATGAATTATTTGATGAATCTGAGTCATCTGTTGGCATTATTTGACCAACCACTGTGTATACTCCTCCAACAGAATAATTTGCTTTTTGAGTAAAATTATAAGTCACTTCACTTAAAGGATTAATAGGTCCAGCGATAATTTCATTAACAGTCGCTCCTTGATTTATTTTATAAGAAACCGGAACGTTAGAAACTGCAACAGGAGAAAAGTTATACACTTTTACAGTTACTGTTTCATTAGCAGTTAAACCTACATTAGGAGTTAACGCTGTAAGAGCAAGATCTGTAGCTGTAGCTTCAAAAAACTCTACATTATCAACAAATATTGTGTTATAAACAGGTGTTGTTGCATTGGCATCATTATCCATTACTCCCTCAAAAACAACATTAAATTTAGTTCCTGCAAAAGCAGCTAAATTATAAGTTAAAGTTCTAGTTGTTGAAGTTGTAGTACCTGCATAAACAGCGGCATCTTCACTACTCGTTAATGGAACTCCGTTTACTAAAACTCTAAAAAAGTTTTTATTAGTAGTTACATCATTTTTTAAAACCAAGTCAAACTTCATGCGAACTGCTTTACCAGTCAAACTAGTAGCATCAATTTCACAAAAAGACAACCTTTTTATATAGTTTGGATTATTTGTAAATGCATTAGCTGTTGTACTGGCAACCCAAAGAGGAGATCCGGCAACATTAGAACCAGACATCTTTACAGCATCTAAAGAAACAAGACCAATAGACTGATATCCAACAGTTCCAGTTAAGCTTGCTTTAGACAATGTATAGTTCGTTGGTTTTCTATCATTAAAGTTTTCCTTGTATGGTAAATTAAGAGCCGTAAATATTGGTTTATCAATAGGTTCTACATTTATAGCTTTAGATCTTTCAGACACCAAGCCACTTGCGATATCAATCGCACGAACTGCAAACCAATTGTCACTCCCAACCGATAGATTAGTAAAAGTATAAGTTGGATCATTAGTTGTAGCAACTAAATCAAATTTAGACCCATTTAACTTTAACACTTCGTATTTAGCTCCTGCAATTGCATCCCAATCCATTTTATAAGATGTTCCACCACAGCCTGGGGCAACAATTACTAAATTTTTTGGTTCGGACATAATTGAAAAAGCTTGCGTAGAAACATCAACTTTACTTCCTGCACTTATTCTAATTTTTGCATTTGGAACAAATCCGGCAGGTACTATCCAAGCAAAATTCCTTGCAGCAGAAGGGACATTGGTTGCAATAGCACTATAAGTATTACCCCCATCTGAAGAATATTCTATATTAAAAGTTTTGTCTTCACCTTCATAATCCCAACGAATGTATTCAGTCGTGCCTGGGTTAAATTTCTCTCCACCTATAGGATAAGTTAAAACTAATTCTGGCGAAACATAATCATAAACCACCGAAAATTCCTGTGTATTTAACGGAATGCTGGTTCCTGTAACAATTATTTTATAAGTACCCGCTGCAGGTTTATCAAGGGTAATTTGCTCAATATTATTTAAATTATCTACTCCTCTTTTTGCATTAATATTAGGAAGTTTTGGATCTAAAATCCAAGGAAGAGTCGTTGCACCGTCCTTTACAATTTTAATATCTAAATCATTAACTTGAATACTAGTAGCCCCCGGAGTTGCTCCGATATCAGAATAAGCTAGCATAATTTTTAAAGAAATTAAACCTGCGGGAACAACAATTTCTTTTTCATAAGATGCTCCGTTAGCAATTGAAGCAGTATAAAACATTTTATTGTCTAACACTTTAATTGCTCTTAAGGCATTCAGATTCCCAAAACCATATTTGTAATCTGGCCCTGAATTTCCTACATCTTTTGCAGTATTAGAAACTAATGCTTTCATTAATGAAGCTAATGGCTTATTTGCATATATGTTTTTGTACCTTTCATAAAGCAATACAAGTGTACCAGAAACTCCTGGAGTTGCCATAGAAGTTCCGCTCATTAATTGGTATCCATTATTATAATTTAGTGAATATACCGTTGAACCAACTGCAGAGATTTGAGGAACTAAACGACCATCTAGTGTTGGCCCGAAGCTACTATAACTGCTAATCAAATCATTAGGATCATTTGCAGCAACATGAAGCGCATTTTTTGAAGCTTTTGTAGATGTGTTAAAACCGCCAGCATAAGCAGTTTGCGCATTACCATTAGAATACACATTCAACAAAAACGGATATTTTACAGTTACATCATCATCTCCACGATCACCAACTGCGTATCTTACCGTATTATAACCCGAAATAAGATTTACCCCATAAGAGTTTGATGTAAGTTCTACACCGTCATTAAGAGCGGCAAGATCCCTTTCCATAAAAACGGGCAAACCATTAGACTGGGTGTTAAAATTCCATCCATAAATTTGTACTTCTGGAGCCATTCCTTTTGCTCTTGGATCTAATATACCAGCTCCACCTATAGTCCCAGAAACGTGTGAACCATGAGAATCTGGCGTTTCGTATTCCCTATTGATTACCCTTCCGGTATGGTCAATGTGTTTTTCAATATTTCCATCCCAAATGCCAATTTTAACTCCTTTTCCTGTTAGACCATATCCAAGTCCAGAGATATTAGAAGTTAATAAATTTACCTTATGAGAAGTTACACCTGGTAAATTATCACTTACTACTGGAGCATCTATTAATTCAATATTTTGCACCCAGTTTAATTTAGCAATTTCATTTAACTTTTCATTAGTAACTTGCAAATAAACTTGATAATACGATTCAATATTCTTGAACTTTTTTATACCTAATCGAATAAGATCCTCAGAAATGTTTTTGCTGTCAACTCCTTTGAAATAACTCACAACCAATTTTACAGCATTACCCTCTTTTGCAAAATCAGGAATCTCCTCATTTGCAATCACTGGATCAATCTTGAAACTTGGATCAATCGTGATTGATGTTCTGATATTTTTTGACACCTGACTTTGACTGTAAAACTTAGAATCAATAGAAACATAATAAGCATTATTATTCAAATAACTAATTAGAGTTATTCCTTTACTTTTTAGCTCTTTCTGTTCTTCCAAAGTTGGAATTTTTGTAAATTGCAACAAAGAATATTTATTTTCATTCTTGTTTACACTTAGTTTAAGTCCTTTGACTTGTTCATTAAAATTTGAAGTTGTGGTTATTCTATGTCCATTAACTGAAATAGAATAATCCTTTTGATAATTAATTTGCGACCATCCAGTAGTTGCATAAATCATCAAAAGAAATAGAAGTAGTTTTTTATTCATTTTTTGAAAATTAAGATTTTTTATATTAAAAATGTAAATCTATATAAAAAAATAACACACATAGCGTAAAATATTAAGTGTTTTTCAGAACAATTATTAACAGCTGTTTACAAATAAAAAAACAATTTAATTCAATGAATGTAAGGGAATTTTGTAATTTTTATCAAATAATAAATTAAATTAATTGACTTTTGCACCATTAAAAAATTCAAAATTGTCAGTAAAAAATAATTATGTAATATGAATATGAAGAGAAAGCGCATAAAAAACTAAAATAATATTTGAAAAAAAAGAGACTATCCTTATTAGAAATAGCCTCTTTTATTATAAACGGGAACGCCCAAATGAAAATCTAATTTATTTTTGCGCTTTTGACAACCAAGAATCTGTTAGGCCGTCATAATTTACAGGAGCTGCCGGTTTTTGATTTTGTAATCTTCCTGATTCGAAAGCTCTTACTAATATAGTCTCTATTAAATAGTCTTCGTTGACATCGTAAGGCGCATATTTTGTTTTCAAATTGATGTCAAACATGCTTGCTGCCGTGTTGGACCAAAAAGCTTTCCAACCGCTTTTAAGATTTTTGACTAGATCGTAAGTTGTTGTACCAGTTTGACGATGAATTAACTTTACCAATATCTGCCCTTGTTTGCGGGATAGCTTTTTGAGTTTGGATTCAAATTCATTGCTAAGGTAATCTTCAACTATTTTGAAGTACTTCTTTTTCTCCCTATTGGTGCTGAGTGATGCCATTCCTTTATTAAGAACAGTCAATCGCTCCGAAGCCAGTTTTGCATAAGGATAGGTTTTATAAACTCGGTTTTGAAGAATCAAAAATTGCTTTTTGGCTTCAGGGTCGAGTTTCTCTTTAAAGACTACTAATTCGGGTAATTGTATGGTGTCATGACGTATTGAGTCGTTTTCAGTTAATACATAACCCATCTTCGTAGTATCCTTTGGGGTTACTTGAGCATTAACTCCTATAGTTGTAAAAAGAAAAGAAAAGAAAAGCGTAACGATCTTCATAGGTTGAAAAATTTAATTGCCAAAATTATACAATATATATGCAACTGTGATACCAAATTTATAATTTAGCAAAAAAATAATTTTATGAGTACTAAATCAATATTAAAGAAGTCATCTCTTGACTTTTTAGAAAACTATCTTAATAACGCATCGCCGACAGGGTATGAAAGTGATGGGCAAAAATTATGGATGGATTATTTGAAACCCTATGTTGATACTTTTATAACGGACACGTACGGTACTGCTGTAGGAATTATAAATCCTGATGCACCTTATAAGGTAGTGATTGAAGGTCATGCTGACGAAATTTCATGGTATGTCAATTATATTACTGACGATGGATTAATCTATGTGATTAGAAACGGTGGTTCAGATCACCAAATTGCACCTTCAAAACGTGTCAATATTCATACTAAAGCAGGAATTGTAAAAGGTGTTTTTGGCTGGCCTGCCATTCATACCAGAAATAGAAAAAAGGAAGAAGAAGTAGCTAAAGTTGATAATTTGTTTATTGACATTGGCTGCGAAACTAAGGAGCAAGTTGATAAAATGGGCGTTCATGTGGGTTGTGTGATTACCTATCCCGATGAATTCATGATTTTGAACGAAAACAAATTTGTCTGTCGTGCCATTGACAACCGGATGGGTGGATTTATGATTGCCGAAGTGGCGCGTTTGTTACACGAAAACAAAATAAAACTTCCTTTTGGATTGTATATCACCAATTCCGTTCAGGAAGAAGTGGGTCTTCGCGGTGCAGAAATGATTACCAAAACCATCAAACCAAACGTAGCAATTGTGACTGATGTCTGTCATGACTCTACCACTCCAATGATCGATAAGAAAGTTGAAGGTGATACAAAAATCGGTAAAGGTCCTGTAGTAACTTATGCTCCGGCTGTTCAGAATAATTTGAGAGAATTGATTTTGGAAACTGCAATGGCTAAAGAAATTCCGTTCCAGCGATTGGCTTCTTCTCGTGTTACTGGCACAGACACTGATGCTTTTGCGTATAGTAACGGAGGCGTTGCCTCAGCTTTGATCTCATTGCCTTTGCGTTACATGCATACAACCGTTGAAATGGTGCACCGTGATGATGTTGAAAATGTGATTAAATTGATATACGAGACCTTATTAAAGTTAGAAAACGAAGAAACATTTTCTTATTTTAAATAGTTTTAGGAGCTAATCCCGCTATCCGTTGCAATCTTTCTAGTCCTGAACTTGTTTCAGGATCCTGAAACAAGTTCAGCACTAGAAAGGATTTCCACTTTTATCGGGGCTAAAAACCGCAGTTCAAATTATGAATTGCGGTTTTTTTGTTAACTTTACTTAAACAATTCTTAAAAATGCAATCTACCGCTACATCAATCGACGCCTATTTAGAAGAAATCCCCGAAGAGAGAAAGGATGCTTTTAATAAACTTCGAGAAACTATTCCAAAAGGATTTGTTGAACAAATATCATACGGCATGATTAGTTATGTAGTTCCACATTCTATTTATCCTGATGGATATCATTGTGAACCAAAACTTCCCTTACCCTATATCAATATTGCTTCTCAGAAAAATTTCATTGCCCTTTACCACATGGGGATTTATGCCAACCCGGAATTACTAAATTGGTTTGTTACCGAATACCCAAAATACAGCTCCCAAAAATTAGATATGGGAAAAAGCTGCATCCGATTTAAGAAGAGGGATCAAATTCCATTTGAATTAATCGCAAAACTCGTCCAAAAAATATCTGTTCAGGAATGGGTTAATTGCTATGAATCCCAAATTAAAAAATCGAAATAAGCAGCAATCTTAAAATTAGAAACCATACACATCATCAAAAAATATTTTAGGATGGGTATTAATCCTAAAAAAAACCGCAAATCATAGTATGAATTGCGGTTTATATATACTTTTATGGAAATTGTTCTATCTGTTCGCTAGATATTCCAAAACATTTTTTTCGATTCTTTCATCTATATTGGTGATATCTGCTTTTACAAATTTCTCTCCTAAGATATTTTCATATAATTCAATATATCTTTCTGAAACCGATTGAATATATTCATCAGTCATCTCAGGAATTTGTTGTCCTTCTAATCCTTGAAAACCATTTTCAATTAACCAACGACGAACAAACTCTTTTGATAATTGTTTTTGTTCCTCACCCCTATTTTGACGTTCTTGATATCCTTCAGCGTAAAAATAACGCGAAGAATCTGGGGTGTGAATTTCATCAATCAAGACAATAACTCCTTCTTTAGTTTTACCAAATTCATATTTGGTATCGACCAAAATCAAACCACGGCTTGCTGCAATTTCAGTTCCTCTTTCAAATAAATCTCTTGTGAATTTTTCTAAAACGATATAATCTTCCTCCGTAACAATTCCTTTTGATAAAATATCCTCACGAGAAATATCAGCATCGTGCTCCCCATTACCTGCTTTGGTAGTTGGCGTTATAATAGGTTCCGGAAATTTATCATTTTCTTTCAAATAATCAGGTATTGTCACTCTGCAAATTTCTCTTTTTCCAAGAGCGTATTCACGAGCAGCATGGCCTGAAAGATAGCCACGTATTACCATTTCTACTTTGAAAGGCTCACATAAATGACCAACAGCTACATTAGGATCTGGAGATGCAATTAACCAATTGGGAACAATATCCTGTGTCAATTCCATGAATCTGGTCGCAATTTGGTTTAGGATTTGACCCTTATACGGAATTCCTTTTGGCAAAACCACATCAAAAGCGGAAAGCCTATCTGTAGCAACCATAACCAAAAGTTCATCATTAATATTATAAACTTCTCTTACTTTACCTCTGTAAACTGATTTTTGATTTGGAAAATTAAAGTCAGTCGTTGTAATTGTATTGCTCATTATAGTTGTTGTGTTGCGTTGTTTTTAATAAATGCAAATTTAAAATTATTTCATACAGATTCACTAAAAAAAGAATAGTTTTTAAGTACCCTATTTTTCAAGAAGCGTATCGTTGAATAAATTAAGAATACGGCCGTATTCATCAACCCAAGAATAAGTTTCTTTAAAACCATGTGATTCAACCGGGAAACTTGCCAAAGTCCATTTTTTCTTGCCTAATTCGATAAAACGCTGAGACAAACGAACAATGTCTTTGTACTCCACATTGTCGTCAACCATTCCGTGAAGCATCAATAAATTTCCTTCTAAATTATTGGCAAAATAAATTGGAGAACTTTTTTTGTAGGCATCTGGATCCGTTTCGGGAAAATTAAGAATATTTCCTGTATACCCATGATTATAATGCGCCCAATCCGTCACGGAACGCAATGCCGCTCCCGAAGCAAATTCTTTTGGAGTTGTTAACATTGCCATAAGCGTAATGAAACCGCCGTATGAACCTCCATAAACACCAACACGACTTGCATCTATTCCGTAGTTTTGAATCAAATAATTCTTCCCGTCTATATTATCGGTTAAATCTTTGCCTCCCATAAATCTGTAAATTCCTGTTCTAAAGTCGCGACCATATCCATCACTTCCTCTATAATCAATATCTAAAACAGTGTATCCTAAATCAACCAATAAGTTATGAAACATGTACTCCCTATGGTAAGTACTCCAATAATTATGGGCATTTTGCAAATAACCCGCACCATGAACAAAGAGTACTGCCGCTTTATTTGCTTTATCCGTTTGTGGCTTGTACAATCTGGCATGCACTACTGTTCCGTCTTGTGCTTTAAAAGTAATTACCTCTGGAGTTCTCCAAGAATAGGCTTTGAATGCTTCTGTTGTTGAGTTTGTAATTTGGCGAAGGTTTGTATTTTTTTTATTTTCGGCAACATACAGTTCCCAAGGTTTATTTTTATAGGAATAACGAACCAATAAAGTGCTTTCGTCTGGAGATAAGCTTACTTCATGTGCGCCATCCTTAGTGAGAAGGGACTGTAAAATACCATCTGAAACCGTCAGTTTATAGAAATTTCGATTTCCGGGATGTGTTGTATTAGTTGTTAAATAGAATGCTTTTTTGTCTTTGGCTAAAGTCACATCGCGAACTTCCCAATCCCCTTTGGTAAGTTGTGTTTTCTTTTTTGACTTTAAATTAATAGTGTACAAATGAGAATATCCTGTTTCTTCTGCTTGAAAGTAAATGGTTTGGTTGTCACCAAGAAATCCAAGTGTTCCCGAATCAAAAGAATCTGAAGGAATTCCAGGTCCGCCAATCCACGCTTCATCATGTTGGTATTCAATTTCCTCAAAAGTTCCTTTTGCTAAATTTAGACTCACCAACCATCTGTCCTTATTATCCTGACTTCTTATTTCAGCAATCGCATAGGAACCGTCCTGATTGTAAATAGGGTCCTGAACAACAATTAGTTTATCCGCTTTTTCTTTGTTACTCGATTTTTCATATAAACTCAAATATTTTGGCACATCTTGAATATGACTCAAAGAGGAAAAATTTACTATATATGTCGAATCCTTTGCAACATTGTAAATTCCAAATTTAGTATTTACAAAATTATTTACAGATACTTTTTCCTTAGTATCAGGCGTTTTATTGTACCCATCAGCCGTAACGAAAACTTCCATTTTTTCGCTTTTGGTATCGGCCTGTTCTGTCAATCTAAATGTAGCATAATTTCCATTTGGGTTCATTTTTATATTTTCCAAAGCATTTTTTCCATAATAATACCCTTTTGGAAAATCCGATTTTGTTGCATTCGTTTTTGCCAGATTCCAATTTTTCTTCGCTTCTTGATCTCGTACAAACTGAAACAATTCGTTTTGCTGTTTTTTCAAAAAAGAATCGGTATCTGTATCAGCATCAACCGCTTTTCCTTTCTTAAAATTAGTGATTTGAATTATTGTTCCTTCTTTGGTATTGTACTTGAATATATTTTCATTCTGTTCAAAAAACACAATTCCATCCTCAAAACCCAATTGCAGGTTTGATATTGGACTACTCTGTTGATATAGTTTTTTAGAAACCTTATTTTTAGCTGAATAGGAAAATAACCTTCCTTTATCAATATAATAAAATAGGTCTGAGACTTTGTTTACCTTAAAATCAAATTTCGAAAATTCGGCTTCCTTTAGAGGTGCCAATTCCGGTTTTGACGAACCATTTTTCCAAAAATAGGTAGATAATCCTATTTCATTATTTGGATTCCATTCGAAATAAACTTTTTTTCCATCCAAGGACCAACGCCCATTTACTGGCTGAACGCCAATAAAAGCATCGCCTTTCATTATTTCTTCTAACTTTAAATTTTGACTTTGGCTTGCTATGGAAAAGAAAACACAAATAAGAACTGCTATTTTTTTATTCATTATAATATAGGTTATTTTTAGATTTAGGTTTGGTTGGGGAAATTATTTCGAGATTTATAAAATTAGAACATTTTGCGAAAGGTATTTTGCAACACCATCTTTATCATTGGTAGTAATTATTTCTAAATGCGGAAGCTTGTTTTTCAAACTATCAGGTGCATTGGCCATTAACAATCCTTTAAAAGTTGAATTTAACATTTTTTCGTCATTATATCCATCTCCAAATGCAATTGCATGTTCAAACATTAAATTCTCTTTTTCGAGTATTTTAGCTATAGCAACACTTTTATCCACTGATTTATCCATAAATTCCAAACAAAGCGGTAAGCTAAAAGCATGACTAAAAACGTCGGGATGGTTCACCAGAATTCTATCTCTTAATGTTACCAATTTAGCATGGCTGTCATGCGTAAAAAACATTTTTATTGCGCTGACATCTTCAAGCGTTTTAAAATCAACTAATTCAGGAATATAATTTAATTCGGTTTGAAAACTGTTTAGCTTTTCATTATGTTTATTCGTTTGCCAAACATTTTCTTTAAAAAGTACCGTTGTAAATTCAGGTTCAATGTCTAATGCCAAAACCGATTTTATTGCTTCACTATCCATATCTTGTAAAAAAAGCAATTCTTTATCAGGAGCATGAATACGAGCTCCATTTGAAGTAACTAAATAAACCGGACAACCTAAACTGTCCACAATTGGCATAGCATCAAGATGATGACGACCTGTAGCTACAATAATTAAATAGTTTTGATTGTGAAGTTCTTGAAAAATACTCTTAGTATAATTGGAAATTTTATGATCTGAATTTAATAAGGTTCCGTCTAAATCGCTAATAACTACTTTAATTTTTTCTTTTGAAATCATTTTTTTCTCTCCTCATTTATAATAATCCAAATTTATTCAATTTTAAAGAGATACACAAAGAAAATGGGAACGAGAATCTTCCTTTTAAGATAGGCTTAAAATCATCGATCGGAAATTTACAAAGATTTACAATTTAAAAGAGAAGGAATATTAAAAAAAGAGAGGATTAATTAACTTAAGTCCTCTCTTTTTCAATGATAAAAATAATTCTTAATCGTGATTTTCTATTTGTTTGTAGGCGTCAATTACTTTGCTTACTAATCTGTGTCGGACAATATCTTTGTCATCAAGATAAATAATTCCAATTCCTTCCACATCTTTTAGAACCAATATGGCTTCTTTAAGCCCTGAAATGGTTCTTCTTGGTAAATCGACTTGTCCCGGATCACCCGTAATCATAAACTTGGCACTTTTCCCCATACGTGTCAGAAACATTTTCATTTGCGAATGGGTAGTATTTTGGGCTTCATCCAAGATTACAAAAGCATGATCCAAAGTTCGGCCACGCATAAATGCCAAAGGTGCAATCTGGATAATTCCTTTCAGTATATAATCTTCCAGTTTTTCATTAGGCAGCATATCACGCAAAGCATCGTACAAAGGTTGCATATACGGGTCCAACTTTTCCTTCATATCACCCGGAAGAAAACCAAGATTCTCCCCTGCTTCTACAGCCGGGCGCGTGAGTATAATACGCTTGACTTGTTTTTCTTTCAATGCTTTCACGGCCATGGCGACTCCTGTATAGGTTTTTCCCGTTCCTGCAGGCCCAACAGCGAAAAGCATGTCGTTTTTATTCATGGTATCTACCAGCAATTGTTGGTTTGGAGTCATCGCCTTGATGATTTTTCCACCCACACCGTGTACCAAAATTTTGTCCTGATCGCCCATTCGTTCCACTTGTTGGCCATCACTTAAAATAACACGTTCAATAACATTATTATCTATAGTATTGTAACGTGTAAAATGCAGCATCAACCGTTGAAATCGTTTTTCGAACTCGTCCAAAACTTCTTTTTCGCCAAAAGCTTTTAAGGTTGTTCCCCGAGCAACAATCTTTAATTTTGGGTAGTATTTTTTAATTGTTTCAAGATGAGTGTCTTGAGCGCCCCAAAAGTCTTTTGGAGCGATGTCTATGAGCTCGATGATCCTTTCGTTCAAATTAAGTAGTTTTAAATTAAAATTAATCAATTAGTAAATGGTATGCCTATTCGTCTAATTTGTAGTATTATTTAGAATTTGTTTTTGTTTTTTGCTTTTTTGAATTTACTATTATTAGCTTTGCGTTTCTCAAATTTAATAAAAAATAGGTTCACATAATACCAATAGTTATAAACAAATTTATGTCAATAATTACCCTTACTACCGATTACGGCTTGAAAGACCACTTTGTAGGTGCGTTGAAAGGAAAAATATTGTCTGAGTATTCCGAAGCAGCAATCATAGATATTTCGCATGATGTAGACCCATTCAACACAGTTGAAGCAAGTTACATTATTGGAGCCTCCTATGCGAGCTTTCCAAAAGGCTCTGTTCACCTCATTGGAGTTGATATGGAATTTAATAAAGAAAATCAGCATATTGTTATGCAATGGAATGACCATTATTTTATTGCGGCCGATAATGGCATTTTAAGTATGCTTTCGCAAAAGATTGTGCCTCAAAAAATAGTGACTATCAATATCCATGATCGATTGCCTAGTGGTGCGACTGATCTTGATGTTTTTGTAAAAGTAGCCTGCCATATTGCCAAAGGAGGTTTGCTGAACGTCATTGGCAAAGAAATAAAAAATATAAAACAAGTAACCGATTTACAAGCTGTTATATCCGATGATGGAAATTCATTAAAAGGACATGTCATTTACATTGATCATTTTGGAAATGTCATTACTAATATTTCTAAAAAGTATTTTATTGAAGTTGCCAAAGGCAGGCCTTATGAAATTGTATTGAAAACTAAAAATATCAAAACTATTTTGCCAAATTATTCGGCGATTGCCAGTTCCGATAAATATCCGATTAAATCTTACGAAGGCGAAAAATTAGCAATTTTCAACGAAGCTGGTTATCTGGAAATTGCCATTTTCAGAAGTAATCCTTCTAAGGTGGGTTCAGCGAATAGCTTGTTAGGATTGAATTACAGAGATGTTGTAAACATAGTATTCAGTTAGCAGTGGTCCGTAATCAATTTAAAAAATCTAAAATCATCAATCGTTAATCCTAAATCTAAAATCTAAATGTTTGTACGAATAGTAAAATTGAGCTTTCACCAGGAAAATATTCCTGCTTTTTTAGAAAACTTCGAGTTGATGAAAGAAAAAATACGAAACGCTCCAGGAAATCGTTTCTTAGAGCTGTATCAGGATAAAGACAATAAATGTATTTTCTTTACGTACAGTTATTGGGAAACCGAAGAAGACTTAGAAAATTATAGAAAATCAGAACTTTTTTATGATGTCTGGTCTTTTACCAAAAAATTATTCAACGACAAACCAGAAGCTTGGAGCGTTGATAAATTAGTTAGTTTAGAATAATTACGAAGTTAATAACGTAAAATGATAAAGTTATTTTCTTTTATTGCATTTGAGCTATTAGTCGTTTTGCTATTAGTATTTTTAAATAAAAAATATTTTAATTATAGATTATCAAATTTTTTAATAGCATCAATTTCTGCATTTATCTTTTATATATCCATAATAATTATGGTCTTTATTATTAGGTATATTATTCAAAAAGACTTACATTCTTTCGATTTAAATGGAGATGAATTTTTTACAGGAGCTGAGAGAACACCTGAATTAGAAAAAGCTCTAAGAAATTCAGCTAATGATACTGGATTAACTTTGGCACCAATAACTGGAATAATTTTTAGCTTAATATATTTCATAATAATACTTATACCTTTAAATAAATTCAATAAAAATAAATACAAATCAACGAATTAACATAAATGAAATCCATATTATTACGAGAGATAAAATCTTTTTTTGGTTCACCTATCGGTTACTTGGTAATCGCTGTTTTTTTAATTAGCAACGGACTATTTCTTTGGGTCTTTGAAGGAGAATACAATATATTGAATACTGGTTTTGCCGATTTAACCCCATTTTTCACCTTGGCACCCTGGATATTAATCTTCTTGATTCCGGCAGTAACCATGCGCAGTTTTTCTGATGAAAAGAAACAGGGAACTTTGGAATTATTATTAACCAAACCATTAAGTATTTGGGAAATTGTCACTGGGAAATTTCTTGGAGCTTTGCTATTAATTGTAATGGCAATCATTCCAACCTTTATCTATGTTATCGTAATTTCTCGTTTGGGAATGCCTGAAGGCAATATCGATATGGGAAGTACTATTGGCTCTTATTTTGGATTATTGTTCCTGATTGCAGGATATTCAGCCATTGGAATCTTTACTTCTACTCTGTCCGAAAATCAAATTGTAGCATTTATAATTGCGGTTTTCCTGTGTTTCTTTTTCTATTTTGGGTTCGAAGGTTTATCAGCTATTGTTCCCATTCTTTCCAGCTTTATTTCTTCCTTAGGAATGCAAGATCATTTTAAGAGCATGAGCCGCGGCGTTCTGGACACGAGGGACATTATTTATTTTTTAAGTGTCACGGTTTTCTTCCTATCCTTGACTGTTTATAATCTAAAATCTTTTAAATCGTAATGATACCTATTAAAAAAAGCAACCTAAAAACTTTATTGATTACACTCGCCATTTTGCTGATTATAAATGGTATTGGAAACCAATTTTTTCATCGTTTTGATTTAACTAAAGACAAAAGATATACCCTTTCTGCAACTTCTTTGAACATAATTAAACAAGTGCAAAATCCTTTGTCTATCAAAGTATATATGCAAGGCGATTTACCTGCTGAATTTAAACGATTACAGCAAGAAACCCGACAATTATTAGAAGAATTTCAGGCGTATAACAAAAATATTGTTTTCGAATTTGTTGATCCTTTGGAGAACAAAGACGAAAGCATGGATAACATAAAAGAGTTGTATCGTAAAGGTTTAACTCCAATAAATATTACCGTTGATGACAAAGGAAAACAATCCCAAGCTATGGTTTTCCCTTGGGCAATTGCAGTATATAACAATAAAGAAGTCAATATTCCTTTGTTGAAAAACAGAATGGGTGCTTCGACTACCCAAAAAGTGATTGGATCCATTCAACATCTTGAATATTCTATTGCTGATGCTTTAAATAAAATCACCAAAGACAAACAAAAAAAGATAGCAGTAATCAAAGGAAATGGCGAGCTTCAGGATATCTTAATGGCTAAATTTCTAATGCAAGTAAGAGAAAGTTACCACATTGGACCTTTTACTTTAGATTCGGTTGCCAAAAATCCTATTGGAAGTTTAGACGCTTTAGAAAAATATGATTTGGCCATAATTGCTAAACCAACAGAAACTTTTTCGGATGCAGAAAAACAGGTTTTAGACCAATTTATTATCAACGGGGGTAAAATGTTATGGCTTGTAGACCAAGTAACTGTTGAAATGGATAGTTTATACAATTCATCCGGATCAACATTGGCCTATCCGAGAGATTTAAATTTGAATGATTTATTCTTTAAATACGGAATCCGAATTAATCCTGATTTGATAAAAGATGAACGAGGAAGCCCAATAAAATTGGCTTCCGGAGATCAAGGAAGCACAACTCAATTCCAAGAATTCAACTGGAAATTTGCACCTCAAGTTTATTCGAATAGCCCACATCCGATTGTGAAAAATTTAGGTGGAATCAAATTCGATTTTGCCAATCCAATCGATACGTTGAAAAACGGAATCAAGAAAACTATCTTGTTGCAGTCTTCCCAATATTCGCAAAAAATTGGAACGCCAACAGAAATTAATTTGAATAGTGTAACCGAAGAAACAAGTCCAAATGATTATTTGAACAAAGGGAATATTCCGCTTTCAGTTTTATTGGAAGGTTCGTTTCATTCCATGTTTGAAAACCGAGTTTTACCATTCGATCAAAAGAATTTTGAAAGCAGAGGAAAAGAGAACAAAATGATTGTAATATCAGATGGAGATTTGATAAAAAATCAATTGGATAAAAACTTTCAACCAGTAGAATTAGGCTACGATCAACGTTCTGGAAATTTGTACGATAATAAAGATTTTTTAATAAATTGTGTCAATTATCTGCTTGATGATAACGGACTTATTAACATTCGAAGCAAAGATCTTGACTTACCATTATTGGATAAAGAGAAAGTTTATGAAAACTATACCGTTACACAATTCATAACTATCGGGCTACCAATTCTTATTTTAGTACTTTTTGGACTTCTATTTACTTTCCTTAGAAAAAGAAAATACAGCAAGTAGATGTTAATAAAAAATTTTCCATACTAAAGTACTTTACGATATATTTGTAAAATGTATGGTTTTTAAAAATAAAATAAAAAGTATACCAAAAAAATAAAATATAACAGATGAAATTTATAGTATCGAGTTCGTACTTATTGAAACAATTACAAGTTTTAGGTAACGTTATCAACAGTAGTAATACTTTACCTATTTTAGATAATTTTCTTTTTGATTTAGATCAGAATGTATTGACGGTTTCTGCATCCGACTTAGAAACGACTATGTCAGCGGCATTAACTATAGATTCTACGAGCAAAGGAAGCGTTGCTGTTCCTGCAAAATTACTTTTGGAAATTCTTAAAACATTTCCTGAGCAGCCTTTAACTTTCACTGTTGAAGAAAATAGCACGATTGAAATCAGTTCTAATTCTGGAAAATATGCATTGGCTTATGCTCCGGGAAATGAATTTCCTAAATCTGTAAACTTAGATGATCCTTCTGTAACGCTAGTTCCTGCCGATGTTTTGGCAACTGCTATCAGCAAAACAATATTTGCTGCCGGAAATGATGATTTACGTCCGGTGATGTCAGGTGTTTTCTTTCAGTTTTCGCCACAAGGATTGACATTTGTAGCTACTGATGCTCACAAATTAGTAAAATATGCCCGTACAGATGTTGTGGCTTCTCAAGTGGCTGATTTTATTATGCCAAAGAAACCTTTGACTATCTTAAAAAATATTCTTACAAGTTCAGATGCTGAAGTAAAAATTGAATACAACGATTCAAATGCTACGTTCTCTTTTGATAACTACATTTTGATGTGTCGTTTGATTGATGGAAAATATCCAAATTATGAAGCGGTAATTCCTAAAGAAAATCCAAATAAATTAATGATTGATCGTTCTCAATTTTTGAGCTCTGTTCGTCGTGTAGCTATTTTCTCTAACAAAACTACACACCAAATTCGTTTGAAAATCGCTGGTGCTGAATTGAATGTTTCTGCTGAAGATATTGATTATTCGAATAAAGCAGAAGAAAGATTGACTTGTGATTATCAAGGTGATGATATGCAAATAGGATATAACTCTCGTTTTCTTACGGAGATGTTGACTAACTTGCAATCAGACATGATTATGCTTGAAATGTCTTTACCAAACAGAGCCGGAATTCTAACTCCTGTTGATGGATTAGAAGAAGGTGAAACGGTAACCATGCTTGTAATGCCAGTAATGCTAAATAGCTAATCCCTATTTAGATTTTAAAATACGCTATTAACCAAACCATTTTTATATTTAAAAAACCGTCCCGATAATCGGGACGGTTTTTTGCTTTTATTCTTTTTGTACTTCAATTGGTTTTGTCATTCCGACGAAGGAGGAATCTCATTGCGTGAGTTTCCTCCTTCGTCGGAATGACAAGATTGTGAATGTGCTAAACCGATATCTAAAATCTGACACCTGAACACTCAACACTTTTCCTAAATCACTCCCATTTTTTTCATTAGGAAAGTAGCACTTCGATTTTTACAAATTCCATCCCGAAGTTTATAGTCAAAATGTAATTCATCATTGTGGATTTCGACTTCAAAGCATTTATTGATTAGTGTATTTGGAAAGTCATTAGTCGTCAGACAAACTTCGATATCATGCGTTGCGATGGCGCCAATGGCCTTTTTTGCAATCACTTTTTTGACTACTTCTATGGTTCCATTTCGTTTATCATCAGAATTTGTTCCTCTTAATATTTCATCTAATAAAACAAAAGCAGGTCTATCTTCCAATTCATCCATAATTTGTTTTAAACGCTTTATTTCAGCAAAGAAATACGATTCACTGTCGGATAAGGAATCCGATAAACGCATCGAAACCAAAACTGGTAAAGGATGTACATTTGCACTGCTGGCACAAACTGTCGATCCCATTCCTGACAACACCATATTAATCCCTAAGCTGCGCAGAAAAGTACTTTTGCCTGACATATTAGAACCCGTCAAAATCATGAAAGATTGTGGATGAAAACGTACCTCATTCCCTACCCGTGTTTTCTCATTCAACAACGGATGACTCAGATTAGAGAAATCAATTTCGAAATTTGTATTTATAATTGGAAAAACAAACTCCGGATTATTATAGGATAAATTACCCAAGCTATTCAACATTTCAAATTCACCAATCACTTTTAACCAATCTTCGAGCGCTTCGGCATGGTCCTTTTTCCATTGTATCAATGATTTTAAAACATGAAGATTAAAAAGAAAAGTTCCGTTGAAAACTAATGCGGTTACAAAATTTCCAATACTGTCCATTTTCGAAAATAAAACAGCCAATTGTTTCAGATGAACACTGGCGTTTTCTTTTTTATAGGTTAGTTTTTGTTGCAAATCGATCAATTTTTGAGATTCGAAAGTTTCCTTCTCAATTTTTTGAACCAGCAAACTATATTGATTGATGATTTTATCGACGTTCTCTGCGTTGGCAATTTCAATTTGTATGCGTCTTAAAAATCTACCCATAAAAGCTAAATTGAAAACAAACAAATAAGCTAAGTACGATACAAAAACTGGCTTTGATGTCACTAAATAGGCAATAAAAACGCCTAAGAATAGTACCGGTGAAATATAAGAAATCAACACTGTGGCTTTTGATAAAGGTTTGCTTTCAAAAGTACTCCACTTCAATAAAGTTTCATAACTGGATTTAGTATCCTGGCTTATTTTGGCGAAAGCCAAGAATTCCTGACGCCAATCTAACTTATTGGATAATTCTTTAATCGCTTTATGGTTTTTTAAAATTTCCTCATTTGGCAAAAGCGTTAAAAGTTGTTTGGCCAATGTTTTTTTTCCAATAAATGTGGCTGTTCTATTTAGGTTTTGGAACAGGGAATGATCTCCAAAAATATCCAAATCGTACGCATAAGGATGATGAAAATCATTAAATTCCTGTCCGTTTTCAAAGGGGATTTTTTTTCTTTCTAAATAGGAAATTTCATTTTCATTAATTTCAATTAGGGCAATAAATATCTGTTTTTGAAAAGATAATTTGGCATGAAAACGCATCAAAAGGATAAATGACCCAAAAAACAAAATTGCCAAAATAATCAGAAGAAATTCACTTGTTTGAAAGTAATAATAGAGAGAAACTAAAAAAAGCACAATAGTTAGCAGTCTAAAAAAACTGATGCTATTGTACTTTTTGTTAATTGTATTTAATTGGGCTGAATAGCTTTCTTTTTTCGATTTATATACTTCCATATTTCATTTGATGAGATGCAAATATAAGGAAATAGAACTTGGCTGGAAACCTAATTCTAGCATCAATCAATATGGATGGCTAAAATTGGAATATCAAAATTTGTCGCCATTTTTTTGGTGAAACTAGGTTTGAATAATCCTTCAAAAAAACCTCTTTTATAGGTAAGCATAGTCAATACATCAATTTCTTTGTACAAAATAAAATCTAATATAGTTTCTTTTACTTCATTACTATTAATAACAAAAAACTCTATTGGTTCTTGCATAAACTCTGTTTCCCATTTATCTATTGTCTCTTTTGAGACATCAGATTCGTTTGTTTTAACGTAAAGACATTTTACTTTAGCTTTTGTTTTTTTAGCAATATCCAAAACTGTTTTAAGTGCTTTTTTGTCTTTAGGTCTGAAACGGGTTGTAAACCCAATCGTTTCAATTTTTTTGAATTTTGCTTCTAATGGGACACATAACATCGGAACATCAATATTTGATATTGCAGAACCTGTATTTGTACCTAAGAAAAAGGATTCCCAACCAGTGGCACCGGAAGTACCCATTATTACAAAATCAATTTTATCTTCTTTGATGGCTCTTTTTATATTAAATAGTAAATCACCATCCATAAGTCGGTGAGACATTTTTATTTTGTCCAGATTCCGTTCTTCTGCTATTGCTCGAAGCTTTGGAATCTCCTCTTTAAACATATTAAATTGGGACAGTTCCAATGAATCATAAATTACTGCATAATTTTCGGGAAAAAACTGATTATCAAATACCGGCAATTCAAATGTATGCAACAAAATGAGTTCGCCATGAACTATTTTTGCAAACTCTAAAGCATGTACAAAAGCATTATTGGCAACTTCAGAAAAGTCTGTTGGAAATAAAATTTTTTTCATTTTAGCAAGTATATTTAATTAGTTCTTCTATCAAAGGTAAACGTAATGTTAAATATTTAACATTATAATTATCAATTATTTACGTAATATTTTTAAAAAATATACAAAAATTGTCTCACCTCTTTTCATATAAATTTTAAAAAATAAAAAGAGTAATACAATTGAATTAATTTTTATTCAGGAATGGCAAGAATAGGAATATTAACATGAAAAGCTAATTTTTTTGAAAGACTAACCTGGAATAATTTTTTAAAAAAATTCTTATGATAAACATGCATAGTGATCATGTTAATTTTATTCAAATCAATGAATTCTAGAATAATACCTTCAACATCATTATTGCTAATGGTATGCAAGGTAATATCTTGGTCCTTGCTTATTTTTTGCCATTCTTCTTTAAAAACATCATTATCAATTTGATGAGGCGATTTTACATGCAAGCAATCTATGTGTGCGTCAAATACAGTTGCAAATTCAATTACTTTTTTTAGCACTTTGATATCTTCATAGTTATATTTGGTAAGAAAAAGTATTTTTTTTATTTGCTGATATTTGCATTTTTCCGGTATAGCAAACACTATTGCTTTAGTATCATTCATCACTTTTGTAGTTGCAGTTCCTAAAAAAGTTTCTTTCAGGCTAGTAGCACCTTTTGTTCCCATAACAACATAATCAATATCTTCCTCTTTAGTAATCTTCAAGATTTTATCAATTAAATTACCCTGATCTAAAACATTACTTATTTTGATATGTTCTAAATTGTTTTGTTCCGCAATTCTCCGTAAAAAAGGAATTTGATCTTTGTAATTCTCAAAATTACCTAACGCCACAATATCATAAATTTCATTCAAACCGTTCGTGTCATTACTATAATCCACTTGAGGTAAATTATAAACATGCAAAGTAATGATTTCCCCTTTTATGCTATCGGCTAATTTTAATGCATAGATGAATGCATTTATTGAAGCTTCTGAAAAGTCCGTTGGATATAGAATTTTTTTCATGATATTCATTAATAAATGATTAAGAATTATTCACATAAATTTACAAAAAATAAACAAATTAATGAAGTAATTATCTGATATACTTATTTCCAATTAAAATTAAAGTTAATGGTTTTATAAGTGGGTCTTGCTGTCCTATAAGTTTTACTTACTTTTGCATAAAATTCAATACAATATGATACCTCATGATTCCATAGTAGCATTAGCAACTCCTTCGGGAGCTGGAGCAATAGCCGTAATTCGGATTTCTGGTGAAGATGCAATTATTATTGGTAATACCGTTTTTCGCTCTATTAAAAATAAAGATTTAACCACACAAAAAACACATACTTTACACCTGGGTCATATTATTGATGACACAAAAACCCTGGACGAAGTACTGGTTTCTATATTCAAAGGTCCGAATTCCTATACCGGCGAAAATACTATTGAGATTTCTTGTCATGGTTCTACCTACATACAACAGCAAATTATTCAGTTATTGCTTAGAAAAGGATGCCGTATGGCCGATCCAGGTGAATTTACATTAAGAGCCTTTCTAAACGGCAAACTTGATTTATCTCAAGCCGAAGCGGTTGCCGATTTAATTTCCTCCGACAACGAAGCCTCACATCAAATTGCCATGCAACAAATGCGTGGTGGTTTCTCTAACGAAATTGCCAAATTGCGTGAAGAACTGTTGAACTTTGCTTCGCTGATAGAACTCGAATTGGACTTCGCCGAAGAAGATGTGGAATTTGCCGACAGAACTCAATTTCATGAATTATTAAACAGAATCGAATTTGTCTTGAAACGCTTAATCGATTCATTCGCGGTAGGAAACGTGATCAAAAATGGAATTCCCGTAGCGATTGTAGGCGAACCAAACGTGGGGAAATCGACGCTTTTGAATGCTTTATTAAACGAAGAACGCGCCATCGTTTCGGAAATTGCCGGAACGACACGCGACACGATTGAAGACGAATTAGTGATTGGAGGAATTGGATTTAGATTCATAGATACCGCAGGAATCCGTGAAACCGAAGATGTTGTGGAAAGCATTGGGATCCGAAAAACCTTCGAAAAGATTGAACAGGCGCAAGTTGTAGTTTTTCTTTTTGACAGTTCAGAGTTTAAAGTATATGGCTTAAAGTTGAAAGTGGAACTTGAGAAAATTAAAAATCAGTTTCCATTAAAGCCTTTAGTTATAATTGGTAACAAAGCCGATAAATTAACGGAAATTGAAATTCAAAATCTGAAAACAGAGATTCCTGAAGTTTTGCTTTTATCAGCCAAAGAAAAAACAAACGTTGATGATCTTAAAAATCAATTGCTGTCTTTTGTAAATACCGGTGCTTTGCGAAACAATGAGACAATTGTGACCAATACAAGACATTACGACTCTCTCCTAAAAGCATTAAATGAAATTCAAAATGTAAAATATGGACTAGAAACTAACCTGTCCAGCGACCTAATGGCACTCGATATTAAAGAGGCTTTGTATCAATTTGGGATGATAACCGGGCAAGTAACCAATGACGAGTTGCTTGGAAATATATTTGCTAATTTCTGTATCGGAAAATAAATCAACTTTACATAACTAAACATACTTCAATATAACTCAAGCAATCCCTTTATTTTAAAGGGATTTTTTATTTTTAAAAAATTTTGATTTAGTTATTCAAAGGCATATATTTCTTTTTTTTGTACCGATATTGTACCTCGTTAAAAAAAAATATTATATTTGAATAGAATTAGTAAAAATTATGTCCCTTATTTCTACTTAATTATCTTTAAAGAGTTTTAATGCTTTATATTTCATCTGAAAAATGAGTTCAAATTTAAGTGTAAATAGAGTTTGTGAATATTGCAAAAATCAGTTCGTAGCTAAGACTACAAAAACTAGATTTTGCTCTCCGACCTGTAATAGTAGAAACAACAAATTGCTTATTCGAAATTTAAAAATTGAGAAAAGCAATTCAGAAAATCAATCAATTACAAAAAGTGAGCCTCTTGCAAAAATTGAAGCAATAAAAAGCAAAGACTTTTTAACCGTAAAAGACGCTTCTCAATTATTAAATATTTCCACAAAGACTCTTTACAGATTGATCGATAGAAAAGAAATCAATTCATTTAATTTTTCGGCTAGAAAAACACTAATCCGAAGGAAAGATATTGACACCTATTTTGACAATAATTTGAAAGAAATTCAAAGAAGTATTGAAAATCCAGAAATTGACATTAATCTTGACAATTCCTATACTATTCAAGAAGCACAAGAAAAATACAACATATCTAGTGGAGCATTATATAATCTCATCATTAGGTTCAAAATACCTAAAAAAAAACAAGGCAAATATACTCTTGTAAAAAAAAATGATATTGATTCGATTTTCAATTAAAAACAAAATAAATGGCAAATGTTTCACTCCGCAAAAAAGCTCTAGCAAACAATAAATCAAGTTTGTATTTAGACTACTTCCCTCCCATTGTTAATCCAAAAACAGGAAAAGAATCTAGGAGGGAATTTCTAGGCCTTCAAGTTTTTGAAAAACCTAAAGATGAAATCGAAAAAGCACATAATAAATCCACTTTAGAATATGCGGATTTATTACGAGCTAAAAGATTGACTCAGATCAGAGACAAAAAGTACGGATTCAAAGAAAATATAACCTATAACGTTGATTTTATTGAATTTTACACTTCTGTAGTCGAGGAGTATTATAACAATGGAACTAAATCTAACCATTCAAGCTGGAATGCCTCCTTGAATTACTTTAAAGCATTTGCAGGAACCTCTTTAAAGTCTCATTTTCTAAATGCAAGTCACGTAAAAAAATATCGAATTTTTCTACTTACGACAAATAATTTGAGAAATAAAAAGCCAAATAAACTTTCCATAAATACGGCATCATCTTATTATAAAAATTTTATTATAGTACTTAAAAAAGCCTATAAAGAAAAAATAATAGAACATAATCTTGCGGAAGATGCTGAATTTATAAAGGAGGAAGAAACCTATCGTGAATACTTATCTGAAAAGGAGTTGGAGATTTTGTGGAATACTGATTGTGACTTTCCAAAATTAAAACATATGGCGTTTTTATCCACTCTTACAGGTTTAAGATTTATTGATGTAATAACATTACCGTTTTGTAATGTTTATTCCGATATTCACCAAGGTAATTATATAAAAGTAAGAGAACAAAAAACTGGTAACTTGTTTAATCACCCAATATCCGAAAATGTCCTAAATATCATAAACTTGCAACCAAAAGAGAATGAATTTGTATTTGGGGATGCAAAATATACCGAAATTACACGCCCATTAAAAAAATGGCTAAGTGATGCTGGCATAACAAAGAAAATTACTTTCCATAACTTTAGACACACTTATGCTACCTTGCAATTAGCTAATGGAACTGACATATACACGGTATCCAAACTTCTGGGACATAAAAACGTTTCAACTACCCAGATTTACACAAAAGTAATAGACCAAAACAAAATAGTTGCTGCTAACCGAATAAACTTAAAATTAGATGGAATATAAAAAATATTATGAATATAGCTATAATAAAATTTTTAATATTGGGCAAAGAAAAATATTGGAAACATTAATAAATTCAAAGGCGAAATCATTAGTATTTTATCTGAATTTGAATATTATTGAACATACTCAAAATTTATTAATTTCAAAAAAAAGTAATATCCGATTATTTGATTCATTAAATGAGTTAGACACAATATTTGCAAATAAGTTTTATGAATACACCGAGAACAATACAGAATTAACTCTGAAAAACCATATCTATCCAGCATATAAAAAAATAGAGAATGATCAATTACCTCTTAATTATTCTTTTGATAAATTTTTGAGTGATTTTGGAGCTTTAAAAGGTTTAATTGACGTTGTTAAAAATTATAAAAATAATTTGGATCAATATAATAAAATGTATGATAAAAATAATTTTAGAAATTTTAAAATACCAAAAGACAATATAATATTCCAAAGCAAATCTAAAAACAAGTTAGTTCAAGATAATAATAAAAGTCAAGAATTGAAGGATCAAGTAAATGGTGAAGATAATAACTTGAATGGGGAAGAAAAAGCCTATTTATTTCATATAATGTGTACTGCTTTAACTGAGGAAAATGAAGAGAAAAATGAAAACTCTATTTTTAATTTACCATTTACTGAATTAATTCGATTAAATACGATAATAGATTTTAAAGACAAATATTGCTTTGGGAAAAATTTTAGAGATTCAAATAATTACAAAATTTTGACAAAAGGTATTAATCATTTTGAAAAAACAGAAAGGATTACTTTTCTTTCAACTTTAGTTACTAATATAAAAAATTATCAACTTCCTAAAACAACAAAATATATCAATACAATCCTCTACAAAGAGCATTATAAAAGTAAAAATATGAAAATGAAGTAAAAACAAAACATAATACAACAAAGCTCTTTCCTTATAAAAGTCCTGATAAACCTAATTGATGTTTTTAAAAAACATTAATTAGGTTTTATTTTTTTTATGAAAAAGCTCTGCTATGGCATATTTTATTGAGTTTGTTAAAATAATTAAATCCATACCTCAAACCACATAAATATCCACACGGTATATTTCCCAATTTTGAAATATGGAAAACAATCAATTTTATATGATCACAGAAGCAGGAATAAAAGTACTGACTGATCAGATTACAGAAAAAATTTTACAGGCAATCAATTTCTCAAAAACTTCTGATGAGGATGCCTTCTTAAACATCGACGAAGCAGCTAAACTTATCGATCTAGCTAAAACAAGCGTCTATGGTTTAGTTCACAAAAACAAAATTCCTTATCACAAGAAATCAAAACGACTTTATTTCCTTAAATCTGAAATATTGGATTGGGTTAAAAGCGGTAAACAGGAATCTAAATCTGAACTTGAAATCAGAGCCAACGAGTACTTATCTAAAAATCGATTGTTTTAATCGTCAATCTAACGTAAAAATCACGAACAATGGAAAATTATTTATATAAATGCCAGTATTGTGGCAAAGAATACAAGCCTAATAGACGACAAAAACAAAAGTATTGCAGCAACAGTTGTAGAACCCGAGCTTTTGTAATTAGAAAGATAAAAGGATTAAACTTACCCTCAACAGAAAATAAAAATATTGTAAAAAAAAAATCTGAAACGATGAGTTGGGCGGGAGTTGGAAATGCCACTGCTGGAACATTGGCGGTAAATATTGCTACAAGTCTTTTTACAAAGGAAGAAAATAAGCCGGCAACTAAAAAAGACATCAAAGAAGTTAAAAACCTTTTATTGACTCGTTATCATTCAATAAATAATGTCCCCGATAAACCTGATGGCTCTAGACCATTCTACGATTTACAAACTCAAAATATTGTTTACTTAAAAAAACCAACGAACTATGGAATTAAATAACCTCAAAGATATTAAAGACAATATCGAAGGCATAGTTTTGTCTAAAAGAGAAACTTCTAAAAAACTACTCAATGAGATAATAGATTCCTTTCCTCTCCAAATAAAGACTCTAATTGAGCAAAATTTTGAACATAAAAGGATTCCAAAAGAATATCTATTTAGTTCTATTCTTTTTGCTTTCAGCAACGCTGGTGGTCTAGCTTATTCGTTAACCAGTATGAATTACACTAATTATCCCAATTTGTTTTTGGTAATTATAGGAAGTCGTGGCGACACAAAATCAGCTCCGATGGATATTGCAACAAACCCACTTAATTATTATGATAATGAAAGATACAATGAATACAGAGTTGCTTGTGACCAAGAAAATGACCCAAACAATAAGCCAATTAGAAAACGATTATTGATACAAAATGCTTCTATTGAATCAATGAAATACGAACACAGTAAAAATCCCTATTCAATCGGAATTTACTATGACGAGTTTATGTATGTCTTTGATAAAATGTCAAATAGCAAAAGTCCTGACGGTGCTGATTTAAGATCATTTCTACTTTCTTGTTTTAATAATGGTTTTATTGATATTTCGAGAAGAACAACAGATAACTTTAGAATGGAACAGACCTTTGTAACCTTGCTCGGATCGGTTCAAACTCAATTTACATCAAAACTTTTTGCAAATGGAAATCTGGAAAGTGGTTTGATAGATCGCATATTGTTTACTCCAAAATTGACCTCTAACCCAAAATTGAGTAAAGTTAAAATTAATAAAAGTGTTCTTGATTCGTACAATATTCTTATAAATAATCTACTATCAAGTCGTAACGAAACCGAAAATTTTTCAGAAGTAAAAAGCATAGAATTAAAATTACAACAAGAAGCCGAGCAAAAAATATATGACTATACCCAAAAGTTAATTGATCTACAAGAAAAATCAGATGAAATCATCAAAGCCTATCTTGCAAAACTGATGATTTATGTACATAAATTAACTTTACTTGTCCATTTAATCAATAACTCTCAAAACTCTAATTTCGAATCATCTATTGAACCCAAAAGTGTCGATATAGCAATCAAAATTTGTGGATTTTATTTTAACAATTTTCAAATCATTTTAGAAGAAAATTGTAAATCTGAAGAGAAAAAAATTAATGTCGATGATATGATTAAAATGGCAATGAAAAACAATGGTCAACAAAAAGATGTAGTTGCTATTACAGGGCTAAATAAATCTACAATTTCAAGAAGATGGGGTGATATTTTGAGCAACCAGCAACTTGCAACAAGCACCAAAAACATTGAAACCTCTAATGAAAATAACCCTTAACAGTGCTTTAATAAGCGATTGCAGGTTGCAGGTTGCATTTTACATTCATCAATTATGTTACATAAGATAGAACAAAAACTAAAATTTAACCCCAAAAGAAATTTTAACCTAACAACACCTTGTTGCAATAGAAAAAATAAAGATGGTAAATTTTCTACTTATATTGGTCTGCCTGACATTTACGGTTATTGTCATTCCTGCGGAAAAACAACCCTACCTCCTACTATATTTATAGATGAAAATGGTGTTGAATATATGTGGAATGAAATTCAAAATAAATTTGAAACCTTTGCAAAACCTTTGCAAAATTTTTGCAAAAACATTGCAAAAACGTTGCAAAACCCTGAAATGATGGCAAAAGCCCCCAAATATATTCCAGAAAGTATTGTTTGGGAGTACTATGCTACAAAACCAGAAAACAATCTTTTGCAATATCTTTTTAAAGTCTATGACAAAACAAAAGTTGAAGATGCTAAAGAGACATATCTTATAGGAACTAGCAAAGATGGTGGAACAGTGTTTTGGAATGTCAATACGGATTTAAAAGTTCAAAAAGCAAAAATTTCTTTTTATGATGAAAATGGAAAAAGAACAAATAAGTTTAGGGTTCCCTATAAAAATGAAGATGGATATTTTGCCTGTCTTTTTGGAGAACATCTTATTTATGATAAAATCAAAGGAAAAAAGACCATTATACTCGTTGAAAGCGAGAAAACTGCAATTGTAGGGTATATTCATTTTCCCGAATATATTTGGATTGCCTATGGAGGAATCAATGGGCTTACCGTAAACAAACTGAAGCCCTTAATTGGCCATACTGTATTAATTATCCCCGATATAAGTGAAAATGCAGTGAATGTGATTTATGACAAAATTCCCCTTCTAATTTCAATGGGAATCAATACTAAAGTATGGGATATGACTGATGGTAAAACAGACGAACAATTGAAAACCGAAGGAATTTATAATAATGATTTGGAAGATGTGTTTAGGGAATTCTCGCTAAACACATCAGAATCAAACTAAATTTTTAAAATCATAATCACTCAAAAAGTCATCTTCTTTTCTAATTAATGGATCATACCAATCAACTTTGTCTTTTGCCCAAACAATCCAGTTACCAAGTTCCTCATCTAATGAATTATTGGCCAAAGCATTTTCCTCAACTGTTTTGATATAATAACGAAGTTTAGCTGTCTTATCTAGTCTTTCAGCATTAGAAAGTAATTGTTTGAAATTTGATAGTTCTTTTTGTCTACGTTCCTGAAATATTTTTTTTATGGCCTCCTCTTTTACTTGTTTTATTTGACGGATTCGGCGTTCTTCTTGCCATTCATTTTCCTCTTTTGCATCAAGTTCCATCTTAGCAACAATTTTAGATATAAGATCTTCTATTTGAAATGTTTTACCATCTCTACATTCTAAATGCTTATAACCGTCTCCTACTTTAATAATAAATTCACCAGTAGGAACATAGTCATAATTGTAATTCTCTCTTGTTGAACTTACCCTCCTTGTTGCTTCTCTCAGATATAAACTTATTTCAATGCCATCAATAAGCGCTACGGTTCCATAACCATATTTCCCTTTTTTTATAGAATGACCTCTATGTTTTAATAACTTAATTAGAGTATCAAAAAATCTCAAAGCACGATCAAGGTTGTTTTTTTCCACATATATTGGTAAAATGTCATTGTTCTGCTCATAATTTTCATTCTTACTTTTTTTATCCCAATACTGTTTCGTTTGAAGCACTAATATATCAGGTTTAACGAGTTTTTCAGGAACAAGTATAGGTGCTTTTGGATCATTTTGGATTTCTTTTGTTAATAGCATTAAAGGAGTAGGTTCAGGTATAATTTTAGTAATAATTTCAAATTTATTTTTAAGAATCTCAACTGTGTCCTCACCTGTATAATTTTCAGGAAGCTCTGTAATACGCAATGGTCTATCATATCTTACACTTAACCAATGAGAATAATCAGGTAAAGGTATTTGCATTTGTTCACAAGCCTTTCTTATTCCAAAACCTGTTATACCATATTTCTTTGTAATAAACCCAAAAGTGCTTTCCCAAACTAAATCATAGAGCTCTGCTCGAGTAAATGTTACTTTTTCCATATCTAATTTTCATATTTTATAAAAAATATTGTTTCTATAAAAGTAATTAAACTGCAATAACTTAAAAAAGTATGGTCAGGAAATTTCAGAATAATGTTTAGACATCCACTTACTACAGCCTAAATATGAGGTGTATTAAAAAATTGTAAAAATTCAATCTAAGTTTTTTAAGCTGCTGGTTTGAATGATATAACATGATCAACAATGGACTACTACTTTTAAAAATCAAAATAAATCACTGCTTTACGGTTTTCCTCAATTTCAATATATTTTAATAAATTAAATTTGGTCTTATGATAATGAACATAAATATTTCAAGCTATGATTAAATATGACGATTACGAGCGCAATCACGTAATATTACCTGGTCGTGAAAAAGAATTAGATAGATTTATTAACAGCAAATTTAAAGGTATTAATCACAAATCAAAAAACAGTATAAGTTCTAATAGCGAAGATGATTTGACTTGGTCTTGTTTTGATATTATTTCACAACTTCCAGATTTAAAAAAAATAGTTGCTTTAGATGAAATACTAGAACATTCTTTCTGTGGTAATGATATGAATCAAAAAATGCCATTTTCATTTAGTAAGGAAGATGTTATTGATATCGAAGTTGGCAAAGTTTATAAAGGACATTCAATCAAAGAAGAAACAGAAGTTGATGCAAGCATTGAAACATCGAATAAAATTATTTTTTTTGAAGCAAAATTGTATAGCTCTATAAGTTTAAAGGATGATTCTAAAGAGTATGACCAAATTGCAAAAAAAATAAGAGTTGGTTTAGATTATGCCAATACCTCCAAAGAAAAAAAGGAATTCTATTTTATTTTTTTGGATATTGCTCCACGAGATATATTATATAAATTCTCGGATGAAGAGAAAAGTAAAAAGAATGCTATGAAATTGCCAACAAAGAAATGGAAAAGTGTTTGGTGGTTTAATCGGTATAAAAACGGTTGGAAAGGTAGTTCAAAACCATTAGAGGAAATTTTATTTGGAATCACTACATCTCAATCTGTAAAAAGCATATCAGAAAATATGGGTTGGCTAACTTGGTTTGATTTATTCAAAATTACGATGAGGAGTATGATAAAATAACAATTAAAAAATACTATTTTTGGAAAATAGCATAGTTAATAAATTTCCAATCTACATATGAAATTAGAAGTTCAGATCAAAGACAACAAAATATTTGCGCCATTACTAAATAAATGGTTGGTATTAAAACCAGAAGAAAATGTAAGACAAGAATACATTTGCAGATTGTTAGATACTTATGGATTCAATTTGGAACAAATGGATCAGGAAGTGAAAGTTAATAATTCGCAACGTGGTCAGGGTCGTGCTATGGCAGATATTGTTATTTGGAGAAATACAAAAGACAAGTCTGAACATAAAAGTCCGATAATTGTTGTTGAATGTAAAGCAGAACATATTACCGTTCGTGAAGAAGATTATTTTCAAGGTTATAATTATGCTTCTTGGGCTGGTGCCGATTTTTTTGTTACAACTAATTTAAAAGAAACCCGAATTTTCAAGGTCGTAAAGGGAAACATACCCAAAAAACTGGAAGAGATTGTTGATATACCAAAAGTTGATATTGTAAATAATGATAAGAAAATATCAGAATTATTAAAACAAACAAAAGCTTTTACTAGAGATGAATTCTCTAAACTATTATTTAAATGCCATAATATTATTAGAAATAATGACAAGCTTTCACCTGAAGCAGCATTTGACGAAATAAGTAAAATTTTGTTTATCAAGATTAGATATGAAAGGTCTAACTCTGGAGCACAAATTTTTTCAAAAGAAGAATTTAAAAAAGCCAAAGACTATGACGATAAATATAGAGCTTTAACAGATCCTCCATTTTATCAAAAACTATTTAATCAAACCAAAGAAGATTTTAAAGACGATGATTTATTTGAACCATCAGAAATAATACGGATTAGAGAAAATAGCTTTGAAGCTATTGTAGAAGAATTACAAATTTATAATCTTTCTACAACTAGTGATGATGTTAAAGGAATTGCATTTGAGCAATTTTTAGGAAGAACTTTTAGAGGAGAGCTTGGACAGTTTTTTACACCAAGAACCGTGGTTGATTTTATGGTAAACGTTCTTGATCCCGAAGAAGGAGAAGTTTTGTGCGATCCTTGTTGTGGCAGTGGTGGTTTCTTGATTAAAGCTTTTGAATATGTAAGAGCAAAAATAGAACAAGAGATTCATGAAGAAAAAGAGCGTATCAAATTGCTTTATTTTGATGATGCTTTCGAGAAAATGAAGGAAGCCGACAAAGAGAAAGTAGATGAAACCGTAAATGATTTATTTACAAAACTCAATGCTGAATTAGATATAAACAATCCCGACAGTCGTTTACGAGTATTGAGTTATGATTGCATTTTTGGTACTGATGCTAATCCTCGAATGAGCAGAACAGCCAAAATGAATATGATTATGCACGGTGACGGTCACGGTGGAGTACATCATAACGATGGTTTATTGAACGTAAACGGAATATTTGAAAATCGTTTTGATGTTATATTAACCAATCCTCCATTTGGATCCAGAGTAGAAAAATCATTAAAGATTACCGAAGCCGATAAATACACCGATGAAGTAAGAATTGCAAAATACCTCAAACGATATGGCCCAGCTTACGAAATTGCATTACGACAAATTAATGATAACATCAACAAACCTTTATTGAGTTTATACAAAACAGGGAAATTGAGTTCACTTACCGAAGTGTTATTCATTGAGCGTTGTTTGAATTTATTAAAACCAGGTGGCAGAATGGGAATTGTTTTACCTGAAGGCGTTTTAAACAATACCAACTTGCAAAAGATTAGAGATTTTGTAGAAAGCAAAGCAAAAATTCTACTTATAACTTCTATACCTCAAGATGTATTTATTGCAAGTGGAGCAACAGTAAAACCAAGTTTATTATTCTTTAAAAAATTTGCAGAAGCAGAAGTAAAAGAATATAAATCAGTTCAAACAAAAGCAAAAGCAGCTATCGAAGATATATATAAAAACGAGCTACAAGTAATTAAATCAAAACTAGCCATAAAGGGTAAAGAAGCACTTTCTAAAGAGGACAGGAAAGAGCTTCAAGCCAAAGAAAAGCAAATAGACCAAACCATAGAAAATGAAATAAAAGCTAAAATCAAGCAACTTTTTGATTACGAAATACCAATTGCCGAAGTAGAAAAAGCAGGAATTAGCACCACTGGTTCGGTAATAGAAAATGAGTTAGTTCCATTAGAGGAAGAATTTACAGCGTATAGAATTGCTAACAAATTATGGGTTAATGAAACCAAAGAAATAAAATACCAAATAAACGATGATATTATTGGTAGAGTACGAATTGTAGATGGTATGGTAAGCGAACCCGAAATGTTTTATGGTAAATAGTCAAACAATCAAATATTTAAAAATAGTTCCATTTTCTCAATTTTCTTTGTGGGATACAAAACGCTATACTTCAAAATTAATTAGTTCCAATTATTCAATAGTAAAATTAGGAACTTGTATTGTAGAGCAAAGTAAAAAATATAAAATATTTGAACAGAAAGAGGTCGATTTTGGAATTTTAGGAGTAAACAACAAAAAGGGAATTTTTGATGCTTACACTCAAAAAGGAGCCGAAATAAATCAGCCATATAAAAAAATGCAAACTGGTTGGTTAGCATACAATCCATACAGAATAAATGTTGGATCTATTGGTATAAAATTAGAGGAACATCAAAATGAGTATATAAGCCCTGCTTATGTGGTTTTTAGTTGTAAAGAAAATTTGTTGCCAGAGTTTTTATTTTTTCTTTTCAAAACCAATACTTTCAATAATGTTATAAAAGAGAGCACAACAGGTTCTGTAAGACAAAATCTAACATTTGAAACATTAAAAAATTTAGAAATACCATTACCCTCAATAGAAGAACAAACAAGAATCGTAGCAGCTTATAATGCTAAATTACAGTCGGCTCAAGTGCAAGTTTTACAATCTAAACAATTAGAAATTGATATAGAAAAGTATTTGTTTGAACAGTTAGGAATTATTGAAGCTGATAAAGTTAAAGCAAAAACAAAAAAAGCATTTCAAATCATTAAATTTTCAGAAACCCAAAGATGGGATGCCCTTTTTTTACTTGGAAATTTACCAACTTTTGTTTCAAAATATGAACTTGTCAAGTTTTCAGATATTATTAAATATTTCAATAAAGGAGAAAACGGTAAAACCATTAGAATAGATAGCCCAAAATTTCCAAATGATGATTTCCGATATGTTGGTATGGAACATATAGAAAAAGTTACGGGCATTTTATTAGATATGCCAGAAGTAAAGGGAAAAGAAATAAAAAGCCAAACTTTACGAATACCTAAAAACTTTTTTATTTATGGTAAATTAAGACCATATCTGAATAAATATTGGATAAATGATACTGACTTTGATAATATAATTTGCTCGTCAGAATTCTTTGTTTTTGACACTATTGACTCGTTAGACAAGTTGTTTTTTAAATATGTACTTTCCTCAAAAATCATTCAAAACCAAATAAGTGATAAAACAAGTGGCGCAAGAATGCCAAGAATAAACGAGGATATATTTTTTAATCTACAATTTCCATTGCCTTCAAATGAAAAACAAAAAGAAATATCAATTTATATAAATTCAATTAAAGAAGATATTAAGAAATTAGATGTTCTTTCAATGCAAAACAAGCAAAAAGCAATATTAGTATTTGAAAAAGCAATATTTAATTAGAAAGAATTGATGACTGATTTAGAGTATTTAGAATTAAAGTCTAACAAAGAAATTTTAGCAGAGCTTTTTAGAAGTTTAATTTCTTATGCGGGTGTAAATAGATTATTACCGGAAGAAGAATTTAATAAAGAGCTTCAAAAAACATTACAATTTGAACACAGTGATAATTCTTTTTTACTCGAAAGCTGTGCTGATCTAATTGAAGATACTGATTATGCAATACAAGAGTTTCTCAAAAATGGCTTACAAACAAACCCAAACAGTCAAGGAGAATTATATTTAAGATTATACGGGATTTTAAATGCCATATATCTTCAAATAAATACAATTATTGAATTAGTAGAAATCTTCAAAATACCTAATAAAAAAGAGATAGTATCTAAATTTAAGGATTTGAATATTTACAAATTGAGAAATATGGTTGGCTCACATACAGTGAATTATACTATTGACAATTCCAAAAAATCAAACAAAGATAATACTGATTTTTTTAGAGTAGCTCAAACCTCAATTGATAAATGGAGTACAAATTTATTAGTAGTATCTCAAAAAACCGAATGTTATAATTTTGATTTAAAACATTCGGTCCTAGATTATATTGAAGTTTCGGATAAAGTTTTACTGGATATTTGCAACAAGGTTGAACCAAAATTATTTCCAAAAAGAAAAGATTTGAATGAATGGATGATGTTTAGATTAGTACATGTTAGAAATAAAATCAATTAAGTTAGAATTATGAAAATTACGTCACTCTACATTGAAGGGTATAAAATGTTTGACCCTTATATAACAATTAATTTTAACAAAGAAATTAATGTTTTAATTGGTGTAAATGGTTCTGGTAAATCAACTGTTTATGAAGTTATAGCAAAGATTTTTTCAGATACTAAAAAATATTGTGAATTAGGTAGATCATTAGAACGTGATTTTAATTTTCAAATTAACTACACAATTGTAAAACAAATACTTAAGGAAAAGGATAATAATGTAATTGCAAGTATTCATTATGTTATATTGTCGACTTCCGGTATTGGCGGAACTTATTCAATGTCTGTTGATGATGAGCCTGTTACTGATATTAAAGAAATGACGACTTATTTACCTGATAATTTAGTCTTTTATTATTCAGGATTTTGTCAAACATTGCAAAGTATTGTCAAGGAAACGGAAAGGAAACAAGCAGATTTTTTTAGAGGTATTAGAAGCGAAAGTGGTATTGCAAAAGTATATGATTATTTTTCTAAATTAATAATTTACATTAAACCCAATCACTTCTCTTTATTATTTTTATTGAATTATATAAATGAGAAAAATTTCTCAATACCACTTCAAGACACGAAATATAACTTTAATCACATATCCTTAAAATTTAAAAAACCAGATGGTTTTAAAAATCAAAACCCATTAGAGTTATTCGGTTTTACTGGCTTTTTAAGGTTGTTTATAGATAATTTATTAGGGTATTCAAATCCTATTGAACTAGATATGGAAGATAATTTACCATTCATAAAGGTGGATAATGATATCAGTTTTATTGGTGCAATTCAAGATATTCCTAATTTACCTGATGAATTTATGTATGATAGAAATAGATATTTTCTATTTCATATTATTAATCTAATGTTTGAAATCGGCATCCTTGATGAAATATTTATTTCTGTTAAAGAAATTGAAAGTGGTAAAATTATTTTCATTGAAGATTTAAGTGAAGGAGAACAACAATTGATAACTGTTAGTTCAATAAAGAAAAATTTATTAAAAGGAAATTCACTTTTAATAATGGACGAACCCGATGCTTTTTTACATCCACAAAGACAGAGAGAGTTAATACCGTATCTTGAGAAAATTAACTCCGAAAGCCATCATCAAATGTTAATAGCTACACATAGCCCTTTTATTGCTCAATCAGTACATATAAATCAAATATTACTTTTTGATAAAGGGAAAGTAAATTATTTCGACACTAATATATTAGATTTTAAAGCAGTTGCAAACTCCTTATTTGGTGTTAATGAAAGATTTAATACTGATATTGAAGAAAAATTAAATGAGTTTAAAGAATATAGGGAATTAATATTAAACAATAACCAAATTGATACAAATGAGTTTAAAAAAGTAATTTCTCAACTTGAAGATTTTGGTGAAGAAACAAGAGTATTAGTAGCTAGAGAATTATCTCAATTGGAACGATTAAAAGATTTTAAATTAGATGAATAGTTTTGTTAGGAATGCTCCACCAAACTGCTTGACTAACATAATTGCAGGAGAGCAAATTTTCATAAGAAAAGGCAGAAGTTGGAAAAATGAATATGAGCTAAATGGTAATGCAAATAATTTTAGTTGGGGTACATTTGAATATCAATCTAGAGCAAGGTTAATAGTTAATCAGTTAAGTTTAGTTAGTATAAGTCATTGTTTTTATTGTGATGCTAAATGGGTTCAATATGGACATATTAAGCCAGAAATTGACCATTATTGTCCAAAAACAAAGAGACCTTTTAAAGCATATTATTATCCTAATTTGTTTTTAAGTTGTGGTAGTTGTAATGGTTACAAGGGTAATAAATTTAGTCGAAACCTTTTGAAATTTGACAGTCCAAATTATAGTTTTGATGATTATTTCTTCATTGATTTTGAAAGCGGTAAAATAAGAGTTAGAACTGATATTCCTATAGAAAATAGATATTCCGCAAGATATACTCTTACAGTTTTAGGTATCAATAAAGATGCAAGACCAGAAACAAGATTAGAGGAACTAGCGAATTTTGAAAGTGCTGCCAATAAGGAATTACAGAGATACAATTTTAGATATTTTTTAGAGCGATGTTAAAAATAAATGTAATATAAATCAATGACCAAAATAAAAAAATGTTCTATAATCTTTTTTTTGGCAAAATCAATCGTTTGTTTATGCTTTCAAAAGATGGACTTAAAAAATAATTTTTTAAACCATGCATTTTAGAACTTGAAAATCAATTATTTACTTATTATAAAGAATGAAACAAAAAACAATTATTCAAGTTTGGGGTAAGGCTGGTAGTGGTAAAACAACCACTATCAAAATAATCCGTCACGAATTAGAGAAAAAGTACGTTAATACTATTCATAAATATAGTTTGCCTTTACCTAAAGGTGAAATTTTCGAAATATTTACTTGCAATGGGCTTCAAATAGGAATTTCAAGTATGGGGGATGATCTAAATGATTTTCTAGAAAATCATTTAGATCAATGTTTTGATAAATGTTCAATAATTATCGCTGCAAGTAGAGTTTATAATAATGTGGATAAATTCCTGAGAGAAGAAGCTATAAAAAATGATTTCAGACTAATAAAAGCAACCAATTATAGAATACAATCAACTGAAATTGAGCGTAACGAATTCAATCAGGCCTCTGCAATTCATATCGTTGATTTAATTAGCCAAATAATGAATAGTACTATATGAAAATAATTAATTTAAAGATTAACGGATATAAAAATCTTGAAGCCGAACTTATTCACAGTTCTGATATAATCGCTTTCATCGGTAGTAATGGTAGTGGTAAAAGTAATTTATTGGAAGCTATAAGCCATATTTTCAGAAGTCTTTTTGTTAGCAAATATACTATAAATTTTGATTATTTTATTGAATACGAAACTTCCAAAAAGAATAGAATTATAATTGAAAAAAAAGGAAAAACAAGAACCTTTTTATTGGATGATAAACCTGTTAGTGATTTGTCAAATTATTTACCTCAAAAAGTTATTGCTATTTATAGTGGAGAGGAAGCTCGTTTGTTTGATGAGTGTTTTGGTCCATTTTATTTAGAATTTGTAAATAACATCAACAAAGCTCAAACTCAAGGTACTGAATATTCAGAATTACCAAAAATGCTATTTTTAAACAAATTCTATTGGAATATTTCATTACTTAGTCTATTGATTTCAACATCTAAGGATAATAAAGATTTTGTAAAAAATGTTTTGAAAATAGATAAGGTAAATAAAATAAAAATTGATTTTATTAAAAAAAATTACGAAAAATACAATGACAATAAGGCTTTAAGGCTCGTACGTGATATTGATGTAAAAGCCGAATATGAATTAGAAGAATTTAGAACTTTACTTTCAGAAAAAGGATACATCGCTGATGATTTATATAAATATTTATATTTGGCATATTCTCCAAAAGACTCTAAAATAATCAATGATATTGTTATTGAATTTAATGATTTTTTAACGGTTGCTGATTTTAGTGAAGGTGAAAAAAAATTACTACTTATCAAGGGAGCTTTAGAATTTGCAGGACAAGAGGATAGCATTTTTATACTTGACGAACCTGATTCGCATATACATATCAATAATAAGGAGCAAATTACTAAAAGTTTTGAGCCGTATCAACACAATCGCCAAATAATTATTACCACCCATTCCCCAACGCTCACACAGTGCATGAAAGATGAAAACGTATACATGCTTAATAGTGGTAAAATTGAGGATAAAAATCGTCAAGACATAATACAAGGTGTGGCAGGCGATTTTTGGAATAAGCATCAACAAAATTCTTTTCTCTCTTCAAAAAAACCTATAATATTGTTAGTTGAAGGCAAACACGACAAATTACATATTGTAAACGCTTATAACAAATTGAGTGATGAATATCCTACTTTGAATTTTGACATATTTTCATTAGGTGGTGAAAGTAAAATTCATCCTTTTATGAACGGATTGTATGAGGCTAATATTCAAAATGATGTAATCTATATCGGTATTTATGATAATGATAATGCAGGAACCACAACATTAAATAAAGCGGGTTTTGAACCCGATAGTAATAATTACGGGTACAGAAAGCTTAAAAAAGACAAGACAGAGCACAATCACTTTTTTGCTTTTCCACTTATAAAACCTGTCGGTTTCACAAAGGATTGTACTATAGAAAATATGTTTGTTCCAGAGAAATACGAAGAAGCTTTCAAAGAAGCACTCAACAAATCTATTGGCCACTTTTCTAATAAATCAATTGAGGATATAAACAAGGATATTAAAGAAAATTCTAAAAACGTATTAGCTGATAATTCAAAAAACTTTGATAAGGAAGATTTTGTACATTTTAGAAAAATATTTGATTTAATAAAGTCGATAAAAGCTTTTACTACTCCAAATCCAGTTGGTAAAGTTGTAATTCCGGAAGTTATACTAATCAAAGAGGATCGAAGAGAAGTTGAAGTTGAAGTTGAAGTTGAAGTTGAAGAGGTTGAAAAAAAGACGGAAAATTCACCAATCGTAAAAGAGGTAATACTATTCCAGAATATAAAAAAAGGAAGCAGAACGGGAAGAACAGTTTCTGAAAATCAACATTTAAAAGGTAAAGAGGGCCCTATTAAAAGTATTTATAAATTATTGAAGGCCGAAATTCAAGATAAAAACTCGGACATTGAAATCATTCCCAAAGTAGAATATATTGCCTTTAAACTAAACGGGAAAAACGTATTTGATATTAAAATCCAGAAGAATAATATTAAACTATGGGTTAACAAAAAAAATAGAACTATGCCTGCAGTTTTATCTGATTTATTTGATGATGTTTCAAACAAAGGACATCACGGAAATGGTGATTTTGAAAAAACATTTACTAATGAAGCAGAAGTTAGAGCATTTATAGATTTTGATGCAATAAGTCAAATATTAAAATTATTATAAAGTATGACATTTTTTAAAGACACGTTATCATTGATAAAGAAATACTATATCCCTATTGGATTGTTCTTCACAATTTTATTTTTGTTGGTTTCGTTTATTGCTCCCTACATATTTACCCAACCAGCATTTACAGATAATTTAGATTTCACAGCTAGAGGTGCTATTGGTGATACAATTGGAGGATTAATGAATCCATTTATTGCAATTTCAGCTTCCATATTAACTTTTATGGCTTTTTACATTCAATATAAAGCCAATCAAGAAGTTCAAAAACAGTTTAGAATTCAACAATTTGAAAGTCAGTTTTATGAAATGCTTCGATTACATAAAGAGAATGTAAATGAGGTTTCCGTTTCCGAAACTAAAACTGTCATTCAGTCTTTTAAAAATAATCAAATAGCTATTATCGACATAAATGGTAGAAAAGCTTTTGAACACCACGTTAGGGAGTTAGAAATAAATTATAATGCGGCAAAGATTGTTTTTGAGGATATGGATAAGGATTTTTGGTTAAAGAAAGCTTATCACTTATATTTTTTCGGGCTCGGAGATGACGACAAAAAAAACTTTTATGTATCCTCGAATAAAAGACCTCCAAAAAGCAAAACAAAAGACAGAGAGTTTTATGATAAAATAAAAAAAACTAAAGGTAGTCTTCAATTTGAAAAAATTGAAGGGCACGCCACTTATTTAGCACATTTATACAGGCATCTTTTTCAAATGGTTAAGTTCGTCGCTACTCAGGATGAAAGCTTTATATCTTATGAAGAGCAACGTAAATATTTAAGAATATTAAGAGCACAATTATCCAATCCAGAACAGGTAATGTTGTTCTACAATTGGAAATCAAATTTCGGATTTAAATGGGAAGAGGCAGATGAAGAAAGTAAAGATAACTCAAAAAAAAATAAATTCTTTACTGACTATAGGATGATACATAATCTTTATCAAGATATAATTTTTGAAGACTTTAAACTTGAAGAAATCTTTGATTTAAATGGATATTTTAGAAAAGAAAAAGATAGAGATAAAGATCCACTATTTGAATATGAAGATTGGAAAGATGATTAATATTAAAGATTGTAAGAGCGGTTATATTTTAAAAGGTCAAGAAAATCATAAAGCAAAAATTGTTGACGGTCATAACGAAAGAGGTCATTTTATTATTTTTTATGATTACCTTAATGGTTATGATTTTGTTGGTGCAATGATAACTACTACTGATTATAATGGTATTAATGAACCTATGCAAGAAAATTATTTTAATGAGGTAAATGAGTACGGTGATAAATGTACCGTTGTTTACAGTAATAGCTTTTTAGTCCCTGCAAAACTTCATAAATTTCATTCGATGGGTGAGTTTGAATTTGTAGGTCAACTTACTGATTTGGGAATTTCGTTTATGGTAAAAATTATTGGAAATTTAGATATAATGACTTGGGATGATTATAAATTAACATAAAAAATGAACGCAATTTATTATTAGTAAATCATTAAAAAATATATGGTTAAGCACTTTGATCTTTTAAGTGATATATAAACATATAAGATTAAAAGTACTAGTTATACGATAATTGATTGAAACATATAAAAAAATGAACGATAAAAAAATACCTCATACAGAGTCAGAATTGATTGTAATCTTCAAGCAAGATAATATACATGAGAAATTCTACCCAAAGTTTTTAGGCTATTATAAAGTTTGCTTTGATGAACTTTATAACGATATGAAAAATTATGAAGATGATGATTTTGAAGAAGGCGATTCTATTAAAAAAAGTGCTCTTTGGTGCACAAACCATTTTATAAAACCATATTTAGAACTTATAGAAAAAGGACACGGTGAAGAATGGGCACATGAATTAGCTCGAAGTACTGAAGATGGAGAAAGGGCTATTTATTTCACTCACTCCGAGTTAGAAAGCATAAATCCTGATTTAGCAAAAAAAGAATTACAAATTCTTTGCAAATCACTTGGCGGTGATGAATATTTTGAAAAACACTATCTCTATTTATTTGAGGTTCTTGATGATGTTGAAGGTCGAATTGAAAAAGCAAGATTTTACTCTAATAGCTACAAAGAACAAATTGCCTTGGGAAAATCAGAAGTCTACGCCGATAAATTTGCTGACTATAAAGCAGATGGAGGCTTCCATGAAATATATTGCGAGGAATACGCCTTTGCTTACGACAAAGCCATCACTGAAAATAAAAATATTGAATATGCCCGAGAGTATGCTGAAAAATATGGTTCTGCACTGGTAGATATAAAGAGAAGATTTGGAATATCAGACGATGAAGAATCAATAGATTTTGCTATTGAAAAAGTAAATGCCTATATGAACGCCTGGGAATATGATGAAGAACATCAATTAAAAGACTTCAAACGTTTTGCTGAAATCTATGAAAACATCCATTTAAACACTTATTATGCTGATGGAGGCATGCCCGATGGAAGTACTGAAGAAATAGATAACCGTATTTTGATAAAGACATTGGAGCTGTTTAATAAGTAGGGAAACTGTATGAAAGAAACGATAAAAGATTATTTGTTTTTGTATATTAACAAAAATGACGGAATTGTAGATTTTAACGAAATATCAAAATTAATATTTGAAAAATTTCCAGAAAGTGCATGGAAAAAAACTCATTGGGCTTGGTATAAAACTCAGATTACATCACCGAACGGGAAATATTATCAGTTATTTTCAAATTCTACTCGAGACAATCTTTCTTCTAGAAGGAGTTTAATTCAATATACGGATAATAAGATAAGTATTAATAAAACAATCAATAATAAAAATATTTATGAATTTCCTGATCATTCTACGTCTGTTGAAAAAACTATAGCCATTGAATTAGGAAAAGTTTGTCACCATATACATCCAGCTATTATTGATAAAATAGTTCAATCAAATATTGATTTTAAAAATGAATTTAAAGACGCTTGTGGTAATTTGGACATTAATAGTTTTTTTTATGAAGGCTCAGATTGTTTATTTCCCGGAGTTAGACGAAATATAAATAAGGAAAAAATTGGGAAATGGAAAAACAATATTAATCAGGCAGATTACACAATCTTAAATGACAATACATTTCCACGACATATATGGGCATTTTTATCTATGAATAAACCATATGAAGGAAATATGTGGTCAAAAAGTGGTCTAGCAAAATTTGAATTAGCACATGTTTTTGGTCATAAAAAGGATGAAAAAAAACTAGAAAAAAAAGTATTTGATGAGTTTGACGAAAATAAAATGCCATATGCTTTTTTTACTTCCGCTTCAAATGTTGTTCTTATCCCTAATGGATTGATGAAACCTACAGACAAATTTGAATCAATCAAAATTTCTTTTTATAAACGTCATATAGATTTGTATGGAAATAATTTTTATGCAGAAAAAAATTTTAATGAAAATTTTGTGCCTGAATGGTATAATGAAATAAATTGGCTCGAACCAATCTTACCCGAAAATTGGGAAAGAAAAATACACAACCTATTAGAATACAGAAAAAAAGTTCTAATAAATAAATATCAAAAATAATGTCAGTTACACACAAGGATAATTTTATTTATATCTTTGTAAAGTGCTGGCTCTGCAAATAAAAATAAGGAATGATTACTGGATAATTAACCTACGATGTCTTTTTGACAAAAAAAGTGCTAATTTCTGTAAAAAAATCATATTTGTCATTCCTATATTGTACCTCATAAGCTATTAAGTACTATTAAATATAGGATATTAATTTCTGTATCGGAAAGTAATTTTTTTGCTGTCCGAGCAGGCTATTCACTTCAAGTCCGCAGGAAGTTGCCCATAAAATATAACCCCGAGACGAGCTTCCTTTAATCGCTGTTTCGGGGTTTGTTTTATAAAGAGCTCCTTCCCTTGCGTGCTTTTCATTGCTATCCTTAACAGTGATCCTGCTTCCATAATCCACAAATTACTAAACAATCCCAAATACTAAATCAAGAAAAAATTGTATCTTTAAGATATGAAAAAGCACTTCAATATTATTATTGCAGGAGCCGGAGGAATTGCCGAAGCCGTCGGTTTACTATTGATGGAATGGAGCGAAGTCACTCCCAGCCTTTTTATTGGTGACAGAACCCATTCAAAAGCAAAAAAAATAGTTGATTGGATTCAAGAAGGAACAACGAAATCCGGCTCCATTAAGGACTTTCACCTTGCAGAATCTGGCCTAACGGATGAAATGAAAGCAATCTTAGGTCAGGGAGACATCATCCTCGACTGCCTACCGGGAAGCCAAGCACCACGAATCGCTCAGTTTGCCAAAGATTTTAATCTGCATTACGCTAACCTTACCGAATATGTTTCCGAAACTGAAGAAATTATCGCTTTGGCAAAAGGTGCCAAAACAGGTTTTATACTTCAGACAGGTCTTGCTCCCGGCTATATAGATTTACTGGCAAACGGGCTTTTTCAAGAGTTTTGTTCTGATTTCAAAGTAGACAAAGTAGACAAGCTTGAATTTAAAGTTGGCGCGCTTACCAAACATGCTGTCTTTCCACATTATTATGGCTTTACTTGGAGTCCGGTGGGTGTTGCCACCGAATATCTGGAAGATACCATTGTAATTAGAAACTTTATAAAAACAACCCTGCCGTCATTATCAGAAAGAAAAACTATTATCATTGATGGCATAACTTATGAAGAAGACCTTACTTCAGGCGGTGCTGCCGATTTACCAGACGCATTATCCGGAAAAGTGCGTTCGCTTGATTACAAAACACTTCGTCATCCCGGACATTATGCATGGATACAGGAGCAACTTTTGAATTTAGGAAATTCATCTAATTCAGTTATAGCTTTACAGCAAAAAATGGAAGCTATCATACCGCATATACAAGACGACCAAATTGTTTTATATGTTGCGGTCGAAGGTAAAGATGTTGATGGTGTTTTACGCAGGAGAGAAATTGCCAAACGCATCCTTCCTCAAAAAGTAGGAAGGCAGCAATTGAGAGCTATACAAACCACTACGGCAGCACCATTAGTACAGGCGGCACAATTATTGCTTGAAAATCCACATAATGGAGTCATTTTACAAAGTCAAATTGACCCAATAGCATTTTTAAACGGAAATTATATTGTGCGAGTTTACGGAAAAATGAAAACTTCTTAATTTTCTATTGAATATAGCGGCACAAACATTCAAATAAAAACTATATAGAAAAAAGCGATTTGTTTTGTACTTTTGAATATTCAAAAAGCAGCAAATCTACAAATACATAAGCATCAATAAATGAATACCTATTACATCCATAACGGAAATGAAAGTATCGGTCCATTTGGACTAGACGAATTAAAAAGCAAAAAAATCACAAAAATGACTCCCGTTTGGTGCCAAGGAATGGAAGATTGGAAATATGCAGGAGAAGTAGCGGAATTAAAAAGTCTTTTAACAGTAACACCTCCGCCTTTAAAACCTATAATTACTGCTTCTCAAGCGCCAAAAGAGCTAGAAAATAATACTGAAAATAGTAGAGTAAAAAAGATAGAAGATGTCATCGAAAAAGAAGTCCCAAATCCCAAAATTTTAGGAATAAAAAGAGAGATATTTTTTCCAATTGCAATTGCTTTGGTTTTAATCATTGGAACCGTAAGTTTTAATCTTTTTGAAGAAAATAGAAAAAATTTACTAGAAGAAAAAAATACAGTAACCGAAAGAAATAATCAACAATTTCAGTTACAAGAAAAAGAAATTGAAGAACAAAAAATACGTATTGCAGAGCAAGAGCGAAAAGAAGCGGAAAGACTTTCAGTGGAAAGAAGCCAAAAACTAAGCAGCAGACTTTTGGAGATTCAGAAAATACTTCTTGATGATATTCGAAATTTAGAACAGGCAAAAAATAAATTAATTGAGGCAAATGACTTTGAATTCTTAAGAACAACCGATGAAAAAAATGATGATATCAGTTTAATTCAAAGAGATATCGAGCACTGGATAAGTGAAATTGAAAAACTCAGAAAAGAAAAAGACCAATTATACTTAGAATTGGAAAAAACACAACCAAAAGTAAACGGTGTTAGTGATGTAGATTAGCTTCAATTTTTACTTTTATCTTTTTAAGATCATTGTTTTACGGGTAATTAATAGGCCCGATATACAAATAAAAATCATTATTGTTTATCCGTAAAGCAATCAATCACACTTCAACCATCCCGTAATGCTCATTCGGGTATTTTGGGTTACCAAAACCTCGTGAACTAGTTCGTCACTTTTGAAGAAAACCGTTTTGCCCTGAGTAGGCGCAATTTTTTGATTGTTGTTCAGTTGATGAATCAACAACTCACCTCCGTCACTTTCCTGCCAATCACTATTCAAATAACTGATCATAGAGTATTTTCGGCTGGGGTTATTTTTGAACTGGTCCAAATGCTTTAAATAAAAATCACCTTTTTCATACAAGGAATAATGAAACTCATATCCTGTAATTCCGGTATAACAACTTAAATTCAAATAGGTTATAAAAGCTTCGATTTGGGTGAAAAATTCGTTTTCGAAAACATTATTATGTTTTATATCCAACCAATAAATAGAATCGCTTCTCACTGCGCTATCGTAAGAAACAGCTTCTGAGTTGCCTGTTCCCGCTTCTATCAACAAACTCTGTTGGTTTAGTGCAAGTAAATTTTGCTTTAAGCTATTGGCCAACGCATCACTTAAAAAATGTTCGGATATTCCCACTTTATTTTCAATATAAGAGGCAATTAAATCCTCAAAACTATTTTCCATATCTTTTTTGTTGACTGCAAATACCGCCAACGGACAAGGTAAACTAAATAAAACCGTTAGCGTCTGATTCTAGAATAAATAAAAAATTAAATGTTTAGTTAATAGCTGTGGCAATAAAAATACAAAATTACAATTTCAAGTTAAAACGTTTAAGTCATTTAAGAAACCAAAAACTAATAATTCCTTAAATGACTTATCTACTAAAAAAATAGTCGTTTTTTATAATTTACTGATATAACTTCCGTAAATATCTTTAAATTGGTATCCATCGGCAAAGCGATCTTTGCTCAGTTTTTTATACTCTACTAATCCCCAAAGAATGAATTCTTTCATAAAAAACTTATCTTCTTTTTCTACTTCCGGCTGGTATTTCTTGATTAAAACTTCAAGTGGCACAATACTTCCCAGAATTCTTTGATACTGTTCATCTGAACAATCATCTAATAATTCGAAACCACTTTCGGCAAAAAACCATTCGATGATATCCGTATAAGGTGTTTTTTCGTCTTGTTTTTCTAGTTTTTCAATTTTTGGAAAATAGGCAGGAAAAAAAGTATGAATGGCATCCCCTAATAAATGTTGGGCTACTTGAGCAGCTCCCTCCTGCTCTCCTTCATAAACCAATTCCACTTTTCCGGTAATCGCAGGAATTATTCCCATGAAATCAGACAAACGCAAAGTGGTTTTATCTTCTCCAGATTTCAAAGCTCTTCTTTCTGCGGTACTTAATAAATTCTCTAAAGCAGTAATACTCAATCTGGCACTCACTCCACTTTTATTATCAATATACTCGCTTTCGCGTGCTTCAAAACTGATTTGTTCCAATAAATCTCTGGCTAACGAAGGAACATAAACCATATCACTTTGAGTAGCATCCATTTTAGCTTCCTGTTCCGTAATTGTTCTGGCAATTTTTATCGTATCGGGATAATGTGTTAAGATTTGAGAACCTATTCTGTCTTTTAATGGCGTTACAATGCTACCTCGATTGGTATAATCTTCTGGATTTGCGGTGAAAACAAACTGCAAATCCAGCGGCATTCTTAATTTGAAACCTCGAATCTGAATATCACCTTCCTGTAAAATATTGAAAAGCGCTACTTGAATTCTCGCTTGTAAATCAGGTAATTCATTGATTACAAAAATACAACGATTCGCTCTTGGAATCATCCCGAAGTGGATCACACGATCATCTGCATAAGACAGTTTCAAATTCGCAGCTTTTATAGGATCAACATCACCTATTAAATCCGCAACGGTAACATCTGGCGTGGCTAATTTTTCGAAAAAACGGTCGCTTCTGTGCAACCATGAAATTGGAGTTTCATCTCCTTTGATTTCGATTATATCTTTTGCAAAACGCGAAATCGGTTTCAAAGGATCATCATTTATTTCTGAACCGGTGACAAACGGAATGTATTCGTCCAATAATTCTACCATTTTACGTGCCAGTCTCGTTTTGGCTTGACCACGAAGACCTAATAAATTAATATTGTGGCGAGACAAAATAGCTCGTTCCAATTCTGGAATAACGGTATTTTCAAAACCGTGAACACCTTCAAATGTTGGTTTTCCGGATTTTATTTTTTCTCTAAGATTGGAACGCAATTCATCTTTGATGCTTTTGCTTTCGTATCCAGCTTTTTTTAATTCTCCGAGTGTTTTTATGTTTTCTATTTTCATATTGCTATTATAATTGTTATTGATTGTCAATTTGTTCAGGACTGTGCCCCAACTGACAACTGAGACTGTAAACTGACTGCTATTTTATTCTTTTTTTACGATTTGTTTCATAATCTTCAAAAATCATTTCTCCAAGTCCTTTCAATCCGGTGTAAAATGCTTTTCCCTGATTGGCTTCTGTAAATCGATTGACAAACTGCTGCAAGTAGGGATCATTAGCAATCATGAAAGTCGTAATGGGAATATGTAATTTCCTTGCTTGTTGCGCCTGATTGTAGCATTTGTCCACAATATATTCGTCGAGTCCGTTACTGTTCATATAATAAGAACCGTCTTTTTCACGCACGCAACTTGGTTTTCCATCAGTAATCATGAAAATTTGTTTGTTGGTATTACGTTTTCGACGCAAAATATCCATGGCCAACTGTAAACCGGCAACCGTATTGGTGTGAAAAGGTCCCACTTTTAAATACGGTAAATCCCGAATTGCAATAGTCCAGGCATCATTTCCAAAAACCAAAATATCTAAAGTATCTTTTGGATAACGTGTCGTAATCAACTCGGCAAGAGCCATCGCCACTTTTTTGGCCGGAGTGATTCTGTCTTCGCCATACAATATCATACTGTGACTGATATCAATCATCAAAACGGTACTCATTTGGGATTTGAATTGGGTCTCTTCGACAACTAAATCATTTTCGGTCAACATAAAATCTGCTACACCATTATTGATTTGGGCATTGCGCAAACTTTCGGTCAACGAGATTCGTTCCAAACCATCTCCAAAATGAAATTCCCGAAATTCTCCCGTATGTTCGTCCCCATTACCGGAATGTTTCGTTTTGTGATTCCCACTTCCGGAACGTTTTAAATTGCCAAAAATGGTATCTAAAGCCTGTTGTCTAATAGCGCGTTCCGTTTTTGCAGTAATTCCAATTCCCGAAGTTCCATCGTCTTTGAGTTCATCGCGGATGTAGCCTTTTTTCTTTAAATCTTCGATAAAATCATCAATGGTATAGTGTTCATCGGTAAGTTTATATTCTTTGTCTAATTCCCGCAACCAATCAATTGCTTCATCAAAATCTCCTGAAGTGTGTGTGATTAATTCTTTGAAAATCCCAAAGAGTTTATCAAATGGAGACTGAAATGGGGCTTCGTATTGCTTGAAATAAAAACCTTTTTTATTGTCATTTTTCATAATGGTTAAAATTACACCATTTAGAAATGTACTTCAAAAAACGTTTATTAATTTTTAGTTAAAAACACAAAGACAATATTAAGTAACCCTTTGGATGTAATTAATAATTTTAAAGAAATACAAAAATAAACGCATAGAAACATAGCAAAAAGAATGTGATAGCCCAATTCTTGGGTCAACAAAGCTATGATTTACTATAATAAAGTGAAACGTCTTGTTTAAAATATATAGAAACTATGTTTCTATGTGTTTTAAAAAAATAGAATTTGAATAACTCCCAAAGGGTTTAAGCAGTTTAAAGAGAAAATTAATTAAAAAATTGTCCCTCCACATAAAACCAACTTCCATTTTCGAGTTTGAAAGTGGAAAGTTCATGATGAATTTGTTTTTGAAGTTTGCCACCCAAAAAATAAGCTTTGAATTCCACCGTATTCTCAGTGGCATTTATAATTTCTAATTTAAGCCATTGATTTGAAGTCGCCCAATTTAGAATTTCGGATTTAGAATGGTATTTTCTTTCCGAAACATGTGTTGTAGCCAATAAATAATCTGCCTGAAGTGTGGCATAAGCGGAATAGCGAGATTGCATTAAAGCTAAAGCAGTTGGCGCTTTTTGAGTACCATTAATAAAAGGTTCACAACATTCCGGAAACGATTTTGAGGAACCGCAAAAGCATTTTTTTTGAATCATTTTTTTAATAAACCTTTTAAATTGTACCGGTTACTTGTCCGTCAAGTCCAACTATTTTTTGATGCAATTGATTTAATAATACTTGATACCGACTTATTTCCATTAGGTCTTCATCGTCTTCTGAAAAATCAAGCAATTCGTCCAGTTCCTCACTCACTTCAACTAATTTATTGCTGGCCTCTCTCGCATTTTTTTCGGCAATGAAATCAATTATTTCCTGCACGTTATTTTTTATTGCGCTAAATCTATCTTTTTCCATAATACTATTTTTTAATTATTCTCAGAAGAATTAGTCTCGTTGAACTTTTTTACAATCTGCTTTAATTTTTCTTTGCGATCTCTCTCCGCTTGCTTTGCTTTGTCTTGTGCTTTATGCAGTTTATCGTTGTGTTTCTTGATATTCCCTTCGTTATTTCTGCTCATTGCCTTTTTCTTTTAATTATCAAAATCAATAATTTGATTCAAAAACTTGTGCAAAGTTCGGGTTTATTATTGAAATTCAGATTGTTTTTATCCTGATTAACTATACTATTGATTATCAATTATAAAAAATAATTCAAAAACCATTAAATATTGGATTCGTCATTATAAAAAAGGAAAGGAATTAAATTAATTATTTACTTTAAATTTTTAAAACGCTATAAATTAATTATTTACAAAAAACATTTAATGCAAACAAACTAAAATTGATTACATACATACATTCTCTGGTGCTAATTAAACTTTTTTATATACATTTATAACTTAAATTAAATTAGCTTCCGGAAGCCTTTCAAATTGCATAGATGGTATTAAAAAAGAAATGGCCGACATTTATCTCTTGGTTTTTACGTAAGCCAAAAACTGCAGGTCTATTTGTATTCATTTGTTTGAGTTTTATTATTGCCTATACTGTTTATCAGCAATATCGAATTATAAAAGAAGATGAGCGCAGGGAAATGAATAATACGCTACAAATTGTTCATCAAAATATCGACCAATCACTCAAAAACTGTTATACCACCACCCTGACATTAGCATTAACCATTAATGACAATGGTATCCCTCAAAACTTCGAATATGTAGGCAAGCAACTAATGGATTCCAATAGCAGTATTAGTGCGGTTCAATTAGTTCCAAATGGAGTGATTAAGTACACTTATCCATTGAAAGGGAATGAGGCGGCAATGAATTTAAATATTTTAACTTCGCCTTATCTCAAAGAAGAAGCTTTAAAATCGATTGCAAATCAAAAAATGTATTTTGCCGGTCCTTTGCAATTAAAACAAGGCGGCACAGGAATTGTTGGGCGATTCCCTATTTTTCTGAATAATAAGTTTTGGGGATTTTCGGCTGTAATCATCAAATTAGAAAAATTATTAAAATCTTCCGGAATTAATAATGTTGATGACTCCAAATATTATTTTCAGTTATCCAAAAAAAATCCGGTTAGCTTAAAAGAAGTTTTTTACTTACCTAATAAAAGTGATTTTTCTAAAAAATACAATATTTCAGTAACTATTCCAGATGGAGACTGGAAATTATACCTGATTTCTAAACACCAAAATTATCTGTACTACCAAATTTTAATCCCAGCAATTTTAGGTTTTATTTTTGCTGCCCTTTTTGGTTTCGCTATAAACGCTCTTTTAAAAATGCCAAAAGAATTACAGCTTTTAGTTCATAACCAGGCAACAAAACTTTTTAATAATGAAATAAAATACAAGTCTATTTTTGATCAGGCCGCCGTTGGGATTGCTTATATCGATTCTTATTCCGGTAATTTTCTGGAAATAAATAAGCAATATTGCAACTTACTTGGCTATTCTGAACAGGAAATGAAAAAGAAAAATTTTCAATCCGTAACCCATCCTGATGATCTGGAAGAAGATTTAATGAATCTGGAAAAATTAAAGGAAGGAAAAATCAGAGAATATTCAATGGAAAAACGATATCTCACAAAAAAAAATGCAGTTATCTGGACAAAACTTACTGTTTCGCCTCTTTGGAATATCAACGAGACACCCACAACCCACATTGCTATTATTGAAGACATTTCATTAAAAAAAGAAGCAGAAGAATTAATTAAAAAAAGTGAAACACGTTTTAAAAGTTTGTTTGATGATTCACCTATACCCTTATGGGTAGAAGATTTCTCAAAAGTAAAAATTTATCTGCAGGAACTAGGTCTTATAAATAAAACCCAGGAAACTGTATATAATTATCTAAATCAGTATCCCGGAGTCCTTCATAAATGTATTTCTCTAGTCAAAGTTATTGATGTTAACAATTCAAGTCTTCAACTCTATGAAGCTGAAACTAAAGAGGAATTAACAACCGACTTCGCAAAATTAATTGATCCTTCAATTTTTGATGATTTCAAAAAACAGATCTTGGTTATTACACAAGGTGAAAAACAATTAATTAATGAAACCAAAATTAAAAATTTTAAAGGCGAGTTTCGTGACATCGATTTAAGATGGAATGTCATTAACGGTTATGAAGAAACATTACAACGAGTAATTGTATCTACTGAAGATATTACGGAACGGAAAGCAAGCGAAAAACTTATTTTGGATGCACGAATAAGAACTGAATCTTTAATCAATACAATAGATGGAATTGTTTGGGAATGCCAAATCAAGGGTCTTGTCTTTTCATTTATTAGTCAAAAGGTCGAAAAAATATTAGGCTATACTCCCGAAGAATGGCTCGCAAGTGATACTTTTTGGATTGATCATATTTATGAAAATGACAAGCAATGGACATTGGATTTTTGTGCTTCTAAAACAGAACAAAATTTAAACCATGATTTTGAATACCGAATGATTGCTAAAGACGGCTCTATTGTCTGGCTAAGAGATATTGTAAATGTTGTTTTCGAAAATGGCAAAGCAGTAAGTTTACGTGGTATTATGATTGATATTACCAAAACTAAAGTAGCCGAAAAAGAATTAAAGGATTCTTTCAATTTAGTTACGGAGCAAAATAAAAGACTACTGAATTTCTCCTATATTGTTTCGCATAATTTAAGATCGCATACCAGCAATATTTCGTCAATTATGGATCTAATTGAAATTTCGGAATCAGAACAAGAAAGAAATGAGATGATACAATTATTGAAATCTATTTCGAATTCATTGAATGAAACTATGCTTCACTTAAACGAAGTCATAAACATTAGAACTAATATTGGTTTAGTGTCGGAATCTTTAAATCTAAACCAATATATAAATACCGTACAAAATGTCCTAACGGAACAAATAACACTGAGTGATGTTTCAATTACTACTGATATACCAAAAAATGTAATGGTGAATTACAATCCGGCTTATCTGGAAAGCATCCTCTACAATATAATTTCAAATTCCATTCGGTATAGACACCCGGAACGAAAACCAGCTATTTCAATAAAATGGCTTATCGAAAATGATTTGAATGTGCTTCAAATTTCAGATAATGGAGTTGGAATAGATCTAGTAAAAAATGCGGATAAAATTTTTGGAATGTACAAAACATTCAGCAATAATTCAGATGCAAAAGGAATTGGACTATTTATTACAAAAAATCAAATTGACGCCATGGGAGGTAACATAACTGTAGAAAGTGAACCTAATATTGGGACTACATTTAAAATCTATATTCAATGAGAAAAAAAACAATATGGGTAATAGACGATGATACTATATACCAAATTATAGTTAATAAAATCATTCAAAAATCTGAAATGTTCTCTACTATATCTTCTTTCAAAAATGGGAAAGAAGCATTAGATGCAGTGACTAATTCATTAAATGACAATGAAATACTTCCAGATATAATCTTATTGGATATTAATATGCCAATTATGGATGGATGGGAGTTTATGGAAGAAATGACACTTTTAAAACCTTCAATCACGAAACAAATAATAGTTTATGTAGTAAGTTCTTCCATAGCAGTAGAAGATAAAAACAAATCAAAAACCTATCCGGATATCTTAGGTTATCTATCTAAACCTGTGAATATAAATGATTTAATATTAATTGCTTCCAACGATTAAAGGATCATAGTAAAAATTGTTAGATGTAAATTTTTTATGACTGTCCGTTACTAATCCTAACAAATATTTCAACCTGTTTATTAAAAATAAAACTTATAAAAATACTTTGTAAACCCCTGTAATATTGAATTTTGCAAAAAACCATTATAATTTTTAAACAGTGAGACTTAGAGGTTAAGAGATGTTGGCTTTGTTCTGTTTTAACCATGAGATTTAGCGTTTTTTTAAGAATTTTTGGACAACATTGACTCTTAATCTCTTACTCTCATTGTTGATGACAGTAAAAAATAATCAAGGTCCGTTTAGCGGGCAGTCCTATTAATTTTAATGCAACGAAATAACCTAAGATTGAAAAGATTGATTATTAAAATCACACTATTTCTCTCTTTATTTCCTCCAAAGTTTTATTGGTAAAGATCAATTCGTCGATAATTTTTTTTCTCAAGGCATCTAAATCATCGTATTCAAAATATTTTGCCCAAGAAGTCAAAGTAAAGAGATTCCTGATTTGTTTAATTTTTTTTGTGGTTTCAAAACTGGTCCGAAGTATGGCTTTATTATCAAAATTCGGATTGTTTTTATGCTGGTAGTTAACCGTATTTTTTAAGTAATTTGCTTCTAAATAATACAATTCATCCAGCGCGTTATCCGGATAAAAATTATCCCAAGGTGCAAAACCTAATTTAATTTTAGATTCAGATTCCGGTTCTAAAGGCTGTAAACGCCATTTGCTGTTAGCCAATCGGCCCCAATGATTTGACAATCGATACATTCCTGATTTAGAATAATAATAACTGCTCCCTGATTTACTTTGGTATTGTACGACCAATCCTTTCAAACTACTTAATGAAACTTCCTGAAACACACAAAAGGTGTTTTTGAATGAATTGGGATTGGGACGAAATATTTTTTCCATAAAACAAAGGTAATCAGAAAGTCTAAAATAGAACAAGACAACTAATATTTGATTAACTTTGCAAATTAGAATTTCAATAAATAAAATAGATCATGACCAAAGCTTCAGAAGAAAAGATGTTACAAAAAGGGGTGTATACCGGAATAATTGAAAAAGATGAAAACAACAATTTTTTTTGTGGTGCGTACCTTTTAGATTATAAAATGGTTCAAGCTAAACATACTGTAGGAGATTGGATTACCATAAAATCCATAATCGAAAACCCTAGTGATATTAGCTATAATAAATATCAGAAAAAGTCAAAAAACTTTGATAAAGCAAATAACAAACCGCAACAATAAAAATCGTTGAACCGTATTTTCAAATAAAATGCCTAAATATTGGTCACTTTTTTTTTGAAAATTTTTTAGTCATAAACTAAAAAGTTAAAAAAAAGTGTACCTTTGCAAAAAATTTGTTGATTTTGAAATCAAATTATATTGATTTTATATTAAAAGACAAGTAGTTACCAAATTTATGAAAAAAATAGTTGAATACCGCAAACTACTAAATGTAGACAAAACTGCTGAGCTTAAAGATTTGAAAACGATTTATCGTAATGCGATGAAAGAAGCGCATCCTGACAAATTTATGGGTGATGAAGCTGGATTAAAAGCTGCTGAAGAAAATAGTAAAAAAATTATTGAAGCGTATCATTTCTTGGTAAGTATCAATCCTGAAACACAGAAACAAAACTTACCAGAATACACTGAGACTATTGCGACTGCAACAATTTCAGATTATAAGTTTGTTGAAGGTCGATTGATTATCAATTTTTCAAATGGTAGTGTTTACGAGTATATTAGTGTACCAAAAGCAACTTACGTGAAAATGGTCAATGCAGATTCTCCCGGAAGATTTGCAAAAAGACATATTCTTAATTCATTTACTTGGAGAAAAACAATTAACCAAGATTAATTTTTTTTAAGAAAATCTTACTAAGCACCCTTCAAATGGGTGCTTTTTTATTTTAAAGCAGTTTGTAAATTATTTTCATAGCACCAAAAACAATACTTGTATAATAGACTTATATTTAGTATTTTAGCGGCCCCAAGTAATTATAAACCTACAAAATAAAAATTATGAATGATCCTTGCCAATTGTTTAAATCTCATTATAAAAAAGCAAAAGAAACACTGGATATTTTGGAAGAGCAAAAATATCAAATAGAATTAGATCTTGAATCGAATCCTATATCCGCTGATCTTAATAAAAAGTTGAGAGAAATGAATTTAGACATTAAGATTACTGTAAATGAATTAGAACATGCTATTTATAGTATTAAAAAATGTGAAATTAACCAAGTAGCACTTTTAAAACAAAGCTAACCGTTATGAAGAATAAATTTAATTCATACCTTTTAATTATCGCGTTACCACTTCCAGTTTTATTATGCTCCTAATAAATATTTTAAATTTTTCAATAAAATTGTTAATAATTAATATTTTACAGATATACTGTACCCATTTTCTAGACAGAAATTTCAACGATTTAAGATAGGTTTTTAGTTTAATATTCCATTCTTTCGGCTAAAATCGGAGTTAACTTTTTGGCTTCTTCCAAGCCCAAAAAAGTTATCCTGATTTTATGCCACTTCTTTTTTGTAATAATTATTTTCTGGTTTTGCATAATCTAATGATTGATGATAACACTGTGTGTTATAAATTTAAAATATATTTTTAGCCCTTTGCGAAGGCTTATACCATCTTCATAGGCTTGTAAATATATATTTTCGTACTTGACTGTTCTCCAAAATCGTTCTATAAAAAATGTTGTCAATTGCTCCTCCTTTTCCATCCATTGAAATTCGGATTCCATTCTTTAAAAGCATTTGGGTGTGAATCTCGCTAGTATATTGACTTCCTTGGTCTGTGTTAAATATCTCAGGGACGCCATATTTTTCTATTGTTTCCTGCAAAACTGCAGTACACCATACCGTACTCATTGTAGTGCTCAAATCCCACTTTAAAATAAATCTTGTATGCAAGTCAATAATAGCTGTTAAATACATAAATCCTTTTGCCATAGGAATGTAAGTTATATCAGTAGCCCAAACTTGGTTTTTATGTGTGATTTTTAAACCTTTGAGTAAATAAGGGTATTTCTTATGCTCTTTAGTACTCATTGTTGTTCGTGGCTCTCTATAAATGCTTTGCCAATTGATAATTTTCATCAATCGCCTTACTCGCTTTCAATTCACATTGTAACCTAAATCTTTAAGCCAAATAGTCAGTTTCCTAAAGCCATAAAAAGGAGTGCTAAAATACTGTTGGTCTGGTAATCGCATTATTTCCAAGTACTCTGAACTTTCCTGTTTTGCCTTATAATAGAGATCTCCACGATGAATTTCTAATAATCGAAATTGTTTAACAGTACTCAATTTATTTTTGGTATCGACCATTTTAACTCGCTCACTCAAGGAGACTAACCCAGACTTTTTTTTTAGAAAGTCATTCTCTAATGTCAGTTGGTCTATTCGCGCATAGAGTTTCTCGGTTGGTATTTCATCTTTGGCTACGACCGTTTTTTCCTGAGAAAAAACAGCAGCAAGATTCCTTATAGCTTCTGCCTTCCATATTGAAATTTGATTGGGAAGCAACTCGTATTTTTTTGCTAATACCTCGATGGTATCTATTTCTTTTAAGGCTTCTAAAACGACTTTGGCTTTGAAGTCTTTCCCGAAGGTTCTTCTTGTTCTTGACATAATAATACTAATTTAAGGCTTTTATTCCTATTTAAATTAGTCTTGAAAATTTGTCAGATTTTTTGGGGTCAGCATAATATACCCAAATCAACAGCATTTGATGAAATAACTCATGAGAAAATTATAGAAATACAAGAGAAATTAGACAATAGACCAAGAAAAAGATTTAATTTTGAAACACCTAACTATATGTTTAATCAAAAAGTTGCATTTATAACTTGAATCCTGCTAATATAATTTTGTAAGAAGTAAACTTCCTTAAAAAGTTTACTTTCCATCTACGTAATCCTGCAAATAACTAAATCTAGGCGTCAATTTTCCTTTTTCAGTGATTTTGGCTCTTTGAAGAATCCCGTCTTTATCACCGTTAAAAAAGGCTGGAATTACATGTTCCATAAACATTTCACCAAAACCTTCACTGGCATCTTTTGGCAATTCACATGGTAAATTATCAACCGCCATTACGACTATTGCAGCAGGATGAAACATATCAACCTCTTTATTTTCGTTCGGTAAATAGCCATACAAAGGTTCTGCAATCGTTGATGATCTGAGTGTGCAAGCAATTGGACCGTTGACATCACAGGAAATATCCGCAACCACTTTTATTTTACAATCTTTGGATTGAAGCATTTCTTGACTCAGAATTATTGGCGAATCATTAGCATAAAAATGGCCCGCAATAAAAATGTCTGTCATTTTTGTGAATTTTTCAAAATCAGAAACATATTCCTTTGGATTAGTATAAAAATCGGTAAAATCCAATACTTGTCCGTCTTTACGTTTGTTATAATCCAATACATCAATTTGAGTATAAACAGGTTGCGTATAGTTTTTTGTCAAGTAATTTTCAACTGAAACTTCTTTAATTTTAATAGCATCCAGAATTTCTTTTGCTCCGTTACCCACTTTTCCGGTACCGGTAATCACAAACTTTAATGGAGGCAAAACCAAACGCTTTAAATGCGCAATTAATGCTTCTTTTCCGGAAAGCGTTTCCGCTTTAGGTATTTTAAACAATTCGAATTTTATTCCAAAAGCTCTGATGCTATTATAAGCACCCACAATTCCTGCATATCTTCCAAAACCTATTAACCTGCGGTTGTTAGCATCAACGATCGTTTCATGATCATATAAATCAATGTTTTTTTCAAGTATGGCTTGCAACAATTTTCTGTTGTAAGGCTGCTTTTTTATGGTATGGGAAAAAAAGAAATAGGATTTATTGGGAATCAAAGCTTCTAAAGGAACTTCTTTTACACCAAACAAAACATCACAATCGCTGATGTCATTTGCAACTTCAATTCCCAAGTTTTTGTATTGCTCGTCAGTAAAAATTCGAATATCGGAACTTTCCACTTTTATAGAAGCGTCTTGGTAAAGCTGTTTTATTTTTGCCAATTCATCTGGTGAAAAAACAACTCTTCTGTCTGGTGGGTTTTTTCTTTCTTTTATAATTCCGAATTTCATTTTTAAATACTTTAATTGTGATTTAATATAACTTAAAGGTTTTATTTTGTTACAAATATAACAAATTACCATAAATTTAATTTCTTTTTTTAATAAATTTACAAGTCTTAAACCATTAAAAGCTGATGCCCATAAAGATAGAAAAACGACAGATGAAAGACATTGATAAAATAGTGTTAAGGTTTTGGAAAAAAAATAAATCAACAGGGATTGATTCTATATATTTGCCTTTCTAGCACTATGAAAATGAATTTTATAAAAAAAGCAAATATACTACAAATACTCGTCCTTACATTAGTTTTGAGTTCTTGTACCAAAGAGAAGAAGAAAGTACAAATAGGCGATGCACAACTACCTAAAAGTACATTGCCTAAAATGAAACCTTTAACGAATGAACATCCTAAATTAACGGCTGAATATATCAATTCCAAAAAAAGATCAGTCGAATCTTTTTATAATAAAACCTGGCCAAATCATAGTGCCAATGGAAGTTTTCTTGTCGCTCAAAATGGTCAAATCATCTATGAAAATTATGAGGGTTATGCCAATAAAAGGGACAAAAGATTAATCACAAGTACTACTCCGCTTCACTTAGCCTCTGTGAGCAAAGTAATAACTGCAACTGCAGTTTTGAAACTAATTAATGCCAAAAGGATTGATTTAGACCAAAAGGTTAATACCATCTTAAAAGAATTTCCCTATCCGGACGTTACTGTAAAAACACTCTTAAACCATAGAACCGGAATGCGGAACTATGCCTATTTTACGGATCGTGATAAAACGGTTTGGGACAGGCATAACAGGCTGACCAATCAAGATATTCTAACGATCATGGCTACAAAAGACATTGGGTTGGAATTTAAAACCGACACCCGTTTCAGTTATTGCAATACTAATTATGCCATGTTGGCATTGATAATTGAGAAAATAACAAAGCTCCCCTATAAAGAAGCAATGAGACAAATTATTTTCAAACCATTAGGCATGAAAAACACTTATGTTTTTGATTATGAAAGAGATAAGGACACCATTGTGCCTTCGTACAAAGGAAATGGAGTAGAAATTGGTAAGGATTATTTAGATGCCGTTTACGGCGATAAAAACATTTATTCAACGCCTCGGGATTTATTAAAATTTGACAGAGCGAGAAATTCTGGTGTGTTTTTAAATCCAAAGTTATTCAAACAAGTTTTTGAGCCATACAGTAATGAACGCAAGGGAGAAAAGAATTACGGTCTTGGAATCCGAATCATAAATTGGAAAACAGGGCAGAATTTCTATTTCCACAACGGTTGGTGGCATGGTAACACTTCCTCTTATATCACTTTGCCAAAAGAGAAAGTTACCATCATAGCGCTATCTAATAAATTTACAACAAGAACCTATCAGGTCAGAAAGTTGTCCAGGTTATTTGGGGATTATCCATTCCCTATGGGCAGGGGTGAAAAAGAGGAATGATTTTTGATTAATATATTCCGAATACTGATGGCAGATTTCAACAAAAATAGAATATATTTGCACACTCAAATTAATTTTTGAGTTATAATAAAAAAAGGGGTCGACTGGTTTTGACAGCAAGTCGAATTGAGAAGTAAGCACGTCGAGCATTGAGACCTTGCTCGTAAATATAAGATCTTACAATTTTACACGGCGAAAATAACTACGCTCTAGCTGCATAATCTGAATTATAGTAAGATTAGCCTCGTTCCTATCAGATAGGAAAGCAGGATTCTCCTTGAAAGCCTTGGTTTGTGGCGTTCAGTAAAGGGGAACCGTAAAAATAAACCTAGATTTCCATGAGCTTCGGGTGGATTTCAAAATTAAGAAGATAAGTATCGTGTGGCTGTTTCTGGCCTAGCACAATATCGAAAACTCAATCAGGAAATAAACGCGTAGAAAGCCTTTTAGTTGCTTGTTTGGACCCGAGTTCGATTCTCGGCGACTCCACTTAAAACCCTGTAATCTTTTGATTTACAGGGTTTTTTATTTTTAGGTGGCAATTAAGTTGACAACAACACATGTTTATAAATTATTTAATCAATAAACTTTTTCCCATCTTAATCAATTATTTCAATTTCAATTTTAAAAATTTAATTTATTCTCGATAAAATCATCTTCATTTAGTTCAATTTACGATAACATTTTATCAAGTTTAATTATGCTAATTGGTTCATTAATTAGTGAAATTATACCCCTATGATATTTTAATTCTTCTTGATTTGATTCATAAATCATTAAACTATTGATTTAAAAGAGTATCTTTTTCGGTACTAAATTGAATTTGGATAGATTCAGAATTGCTCTTTAACTCAACTTTATTTGTATTGTTTTTTATTAAATCTTCTCTATTAACTATAAAAGCATCTACAACAATTTGAATTAATTAACCTGTTTCAAAATCAAAACCATGTAAAAAATAGGTTGACTTAATATTCTCTGATATCATGAAAACCCCTTTGTCTTTACAAGTCTGTAATAAATAATTTATTTCCTCTCTATTTTCATTCTTGAAAGTAAATCCATTGAATTCAACTTTAAGATTTTGTTTTTCTATATACGCCATTACTTTCTCAACAATATTTTCATTTATTTGATCAAGATCTATCTTTGTCCTCATAATGATTGGCTTGAAGATAGTTAAGAGCTGAATTATGCAAGCAATAAAAACATCAAACAATAAATAGTTTGCAAATTGAAAACTCTTTTATATCTTTGACAAATGAAAGTTCTTGTTAAGAAAACATTGCACTATTATATTGACAAATTTCCAATTGCAGAAAAGCAACTGCATATTTGGCATAATGAATTTTCAGAAATGATTTTTAACAATTTTAATGAACTAAAGAAAGTTTATGGAAATGCAAGTATTGTAAACAATAATAGGGTTATATTTAATATAAAAGGAAATGACTTTAGATTAGTTGTATCGATTAACTTTCAACAACAAACTTGTTATTTAATATGGTTCGGAACGCATAAAGAATACGATAAAATCAATGTTGAAACGATTGCTTTTGATATCGACATACTAAACTTTATAAAAAAATAATTATGAACTGGAAAGTATTAAAAACTGAACAAGATTATAACAAGGCATCCTTACGACTTATGGAAATTTTCCATGTAGAACCTAATACTCCTGAATTTGAGGAATTGGATTTGTTATCTATCTTAATAAAAGATTATGACGACAGACATTACACTATATCTGAACTTAATGCCTTAGAAGTTATTAAAATAAAAATGCAAGAAATGGGAATGAAAAATAAAGATTTAGAACCTATTATAGGCAGCAAAGGACACGTTTCAGCAATATTGTCGGGCAAGCGTGAAATTACCTTAAAAATGGCTCAAAAGCTTAAAAACTATTTTGGTATTCCAGCCGAAACATTTTTACATCGTGCCTAAAACAGATTTTTGGTAAATATATTCTTTAAGAAAAAAAACGAGCTTTTATTTGTTTTTTTCTTTACGGATATAATATGACAATATTCATCTATCTTTTGTAAACCTATCCCCTCTCCTTAACCCTTTAAATACAAGTACTATTACTTATTGCATCAGCAATCACTATTAATTATAATACTTAATTGTCGTTACAATGTCACGACAATCAAGTATATAAATTCATGGCTATATTATAGCTACTATTCGCTAAAAATAATTAAGTAAATTTGAGAGATAGAATTTAACTTTAATAGCTTTCCACATACCCAGTTACTTTAAATCATCTATAAATTGGTTTGAATGGTCCAGTAAGAGTACTATTTACATTACAAGTTTTAGTGCCCGATTTTTCTTGTTTTTTTACTCTTTTACTAAAGTGTTCGACTGTGAATAAGCGTTCGACTGTCGAACTCAAACTTCTCTTTTAGCATCAACTTTTTACCTTTAAAAAAAACTTATAATTATTAAAAAACGTTAAAAACACTTGGCTAAATATTTTAAACTTAAAAAATAATTATTGAATTAAATTACACAAACAATTAAAAAACAATTAATTACATTATAATTTTAAGTTATCAAAAAAAGTTAAGATAGGAATAAGGTGTTCGATTGTGATCTCGGCGACTCCACAAAAAACCCTGTAAATAATTGATTTACAGGGTTTTTTATTTTATTTTAACATTTAACTTTCTTCACTTTCTTCTCCTTCACAAACAACCCAGCCGTATATTTCTCATACAACTCAAACAAAAACTCCATACGTTTCGCTTCACTGCTAAAGGTTTGTTTGCTATACGCCGCATCAACAACTTTATCCAATTCATTATGCGCTTTTACTAATGCTGGCGGCATGGTCAACGGACTGTATAAATCAGCTAAGGAACTAGCAGGAAATGATGCTCTTACCTCTAAAACGTTTTGGGCTTTTTCTTCAATAGTTTTTATTTGCTTTTCAGTTGCATTTTCTGGCCAAGGATAGTTGTTGTAAACAATAGTATTTGAATAGCGATAATCATTTTTTAATCTTCCACAAGTAGTTTTCACCCAACTCATATGCATAGAAGATGTTAAAATTCCAAAATGATAAAGTGTTGTAGATGGCAATGATATTGCACTATCACTAACGATTGCCTCTTTTTGTAGATATCCAATTGGTATATATTTTCTGTTTTCAGATGATACTCTTGGAATAATAATATATTCAGTATCTGGTTGTCTTTCTTCAATAAAAAGTGATGGATAGTCTGCCCATTTTCTGGTTGAAGCTTTGGTACTTTGTAATCTAAACTTTTTAACTTCTTTTATTCGTATGACAATTTCAGAGAGTGAATTTATTAGTTGAGGATTTACATCTTTTAACCAAATACAATATCTTGGTATATTGTTTATAAATTCAAAACTACCGACATATTTTTTTATTAAATATTCTGCTTGTGGGTTAATTTTTATTAATTCTGTTCTCTCATTTTCATTTAAAAGAAAAAATCCTCCATCAGTTGGCGAGCTACCTTTAGTCATTTTAGGAACATTGCAAACAGGTATTGTTCTTTTATCTATAAATATTTCCTTAGCATCAATTAAATAAGCATTAATATTTTTTGCTTTTATTTCTTGTGCTTCCCCTTTGATATCCTCATATTCAAATAGACGTTTATCATTGGTATCAAAGTTGGCAAAACCAACAATCACGCAATAGACAGCCGCATTGCCTCTAGCTTCATTGCTCCATTTAAAAGTACGGTGTGCAAAATGAATTTTTATACCATATTTATTAATCATAGGGTTCCAAAGAATACTTGTCTGTTCTCCTTGAACTATTGAGTTCGTTGAAACAAAAGCCACTTTTATTGTAGTATCCTGAATGTATTTGGCAGCTTTTAAATACCAACCCGTTACATAATCCAAAACACCGCAGCCAGGAATATTATTAAATTCTTTTACAATCTGATTTCTCTGGAATTGGCTCATTATGTTTGCTCCAATAAAAGGAGGATTTCCAATAATAAAAGATAGTTTGTCTTTTGAAACAACATCTTCCCAATCCGTTTCCAAAGCATCGCCATGAACAATTTTTGCTGATTTTTTCAATGGCAAACGAGCAAAGTATTGTCCAAATTCATTGCTGATCATCATATTCATTTGGTGATCCATCAACCACATCGCCACTTCGGCAATACGTGCGGGAAATTCTTCGTATTCAATGCCGCACATCATATCTACATCGAGCCACATAATCTCCCGAATATCTAAAACTCCTTGTCCAGATTTGTAAGTCGCCCGCAATACTTCCAGTTCTAATAAACGCAACTCGCGGTAGGTAATCACCAAAAAATTTCCGCAACCACAGGCGGGATCCAGAAATTTGAGTTCGCTAATCTTTTTATGAAATTCAGGTAATTTGTTTTTGTTTCCTTTGATACTTTCAAACTCTGTCCAAAGTTCATCTAGAAACAAAGGCTTAATTAGTTTCAAGATATTGCTTTCACTGGTGTAATGCGCTCCTAAATTTCTGCGTTCTTTAGGATTCATAACACTTTGAAACATCGAACCAAAAATAGCCGGTGATATTTTACTCCAATCAATATAACAACAATCCAGTAAAGCCAATCGCATTTTGGTGTCGAAACTGGCAGAAGGCAATACTTCTTCAAACAACTTCCCATTCACATACGGAAAGTCATTTAATTGTTCGTCCAGATTTTTAAAGCGTTTTTCTTTGGGTGTATTCAATACTTGAAACAATTCTTGAATTTTAGAAGCTAAATCGCTGCCATCTTCGGCCGTTCTATTTTCTATGAAATCCTGAAGCTGTTGTTTGTCAAAAATAGTAGTATCCTCTGCAAACAAACAAAATAATATTCGAACCAAATATACTTCCAGTGGGTGTCCTTCATAACCAATTTCTTCCAATCGGTCGTGCAGTTTTCCCATCAATTCTGCCGCTTTTATATTGGCAGGATCTTGTTCTTTGTACGTTTTCTTTTGATAACCCAATAAATAGCCAAAACTTTGGACATTTTGGACTAAATCCTTTAAAGTAAATTCTAATGTAGTTTGTTCTTCCGTATCGTACAATCTAAAATAATAGAAGTCACATACTAAAACGTATTTTGGTAATTCGTTTTGTTTTAATCCATGGGTATAATCAATGGCTTGTTGGAAAGCTTTGTTCAGGTTTTTTCCCCGGCTTTTCATTTCAACAAGTATCGTTCCTTTCCAGAGTAAGTCAATGTAACCATCTGCATCAGAAAGTTTTTTTACTCTATGTTCAAAAGTTCCAATCTTTTTTCGGGTGATACCAAAGACGTCAAAAAAGGCATCTAAAAATGATTTAGCATCCGCTTCTTCATTGGTAGTATTTTCCCATTCTTTAGAAAATCGTAGGGCTCGGTCTTTTATTTCATTCCAGCTTAAAGCCATAATCGTATTGCAATTTGTTATTTACCAAACCTACCAAATATAAATGATTTTAACACGATTTTTTATACGAAGTTAAGCCTGATTATTAACAAATTTAGATCGTTAATAATTCCTGATTTTACGGAAAACCGTAAAAACAAAATAATTATTTAAAATCTCTTCATCCTATTATCCAATACCTTCAAATATTTCTCTTTCATACTATCAGACAAAAAAGACACTTCTATAAGTTCAGTCCATTTAGACAGGCTTTTATTCATATCAGATAAAATAGTGGTAACCGTTTTATCATTAAGTCCTAAGCGTTCTTTTGCGTAATACTCTATTAATTCCGTTGATTTGAAATTGCTCTTTTTACCTTTGAGAGATAGCGCTAATTCTTCCTGCGGATTTTTAATGGAAATGGAAGAATTTAAAAAGTCGTAAACTGGGGTCAATGTTGTTTTTCCAGCTTTTGTAATTACCGAGAAGTTCTTTAAATGCATATCTTCATTACCCGTTATAAAACAGAATAGAACACGTTTAAAAAAATCTGCTTTCTCTATAGCAGGAAAAGTGCAGTACTCGTCAATTACTTCGACTAACTTTTCCATAGTATAATCATACTTGGTATCTCTTGAACTTCCAGTTAGTTGTGCAAAATCCTCAGTAGCATATTTTTTTCCCTTACTATATCTGTCAAATCTTTTTATAAAATAAGAAAAACTACCGTCTTTTGAATAAATCAATCCATGAAGAGGCACATCAAGCCCATACACTTTTGCCATTTTCATCGTTACATCTTCATTTTCTGGTAGTTCAGGAAAGATGTCATTTTGAGGTTTTATAATATAATTCCCAAACTGATCTACAATTTCAAATTGTTGATTTACAACTGAAATTACAGCACTTAATTTTGGTTGTACTCCTTGAATAGAGAATTTCTTTGCCCGATTTGCCGCCTCTTGTCTTTGTTCGGCTGCTGTAAATGGTAAATCATTTAATGTGGTTAGTTTTGAAGCAATCATCCGAGGTCCCTTTTGACTATATTTATCAGTACCGCATAATTCGTAAGTTATTGGACATCTATTCATCTTTCCATTCTTTTACCGTTACTGCTCCTACCAAATCATTTCCTGTTGCCATGAGTTGTGAGAAATAATCATTTCTGTCAATTTTACCGATTTTTAGAAGCCCTTCCAGCATAATTCCTTCTGGCAACAATCCTTCAAAAAAAGAGGGGAATTTGGCAAATGAATATGTTTTAGTATTTAATGGCAATGTCAGTGATACAGGTTCGCCCTCATAATTGTCATCATAGATAAATTCATACCCTCCAGTAGTATTCTCACTCAATATTCCTGCTCTTTTGTTGTGAACAAATACTATTGCTTTTTTCATAATTATTTATTGATTGGGCTCTTAAACTGGATTTCAATATTTAATACTTTTAGAACAGCTAAAAGATTATTCCAACTAATTGTTTCTTTATTTTTTTCAATATCAAAAATGGTAGTCTTCCCCACTCCTGCCAGATTAGCCAATTCTAATTGTGTTAATCCTGCTTGCTTACGATGCTCTTTTATGAAGAGACCTAAATTAAAATCATTCATTTTTACCGCTTTAACAGTAAAAATAAACAAATATGCCGTAAATTACAAATAATTAAAATAAAACTATCAATTTTTACTGCTATAACGGTAATTATTATACAAATAACAGTAAATAGGCTTAAATGAGGCAAACATAAAGCTATTTTACTGCTATAGCGGTAATTTTAAAAAATCTATTTTTTATTGCTAGTTACTTTGAATGCTATAAAATTGAATGTTTCGAATAACCTACCATAATTTATATCTACATTAAGTGCTCAACTGTAAAAAAGATTTCGAACAGTCGAACTATCACTCCTCCTTTAGCGATAGCATTTTACATTTAAAAAATAAACATCAAAATAACATTACGTAAAACGCTTTAAATAAACCTATTAATTTATAATTTTAAGTTATCAAAAAAAATTAAGATTGGAATAAGGTGTCCAATTGAAGTCCCGAAGACTCCACAAAATAAAAACCGTCTCGTTACAATAAACGAGACGGTTTTTTTATGCCCTTTACTTGAAAAAGTGATTTTATTTTGATCCATTTTAAGCCTATAGCTAAAAAGGAAAACTTGCTGATCCATTTTTGGCGTATTCTAATTTTATTCCACAGATGCTCATTCAAACCGAAAACCGTTGAAGTCATGCAATTGAAAAACAATTTTAATCCAGATGATAAAACTTTTTAATTAAATAGTTGAGGAGGAAATAGAGCAAAATACCCACCAAGGCTAAAGAAAATACAAAACTAACCAGATTTACAACAATATTAGGAATAAACTTCAATCTGGGATGCGTAAAGTAAGGTTCCCGATGCAGTCTTTCGTGAATGTGATTCTTTGCTATTTTGATTTTCTTTTTGATGATTCAGTGATTTTAAAGACAGCTAAAAAAGGTATAACTATAATTGGCTTGTTAATTCCTACTTTTGAATATCCTAAATTAAGCAATTAATTTAATATAAGCGAGCTCAGAAATGAAAAAAGAGAATTACCCGACGGAAATCCTCTTTTTGATTTCTCTGTTTATTTTAGAATTCCAGTAATTTATATTTTTTTAATATTCCCTTTATTTTTCAAGAAGATAACTTCTATGATTTTGCTGGTCATTCCGGCAACTATTTTAAGTTGTTTTGACAACACTTCAATTATTATTTTTTCTGCTTCGCCGAGTAAGCCGTCAGATAGTAACATTTCTAAAGCAAGGGCAAATACGGTTTCTTTATCTTCTTCTTTAATTGCTTCACAACAGGCAGCAATGTACTTTAATTGCCCAAGTTCCATTTTTAAATTAAATGCTTTTGCATAAAGAGGCACAATATCAATTCCAATAAATTTCTCTTTCGAATGTAATAATCGTGTTAATGCTGCTGTTTCAGAATCCTTAATTTGATTGTCGGCGGAAATACAAGAATATAAAATTCCAACCCAAGCGTCCAATTCTGAGATTACAGAATTTTCGGCAGTGTTATTTTTTTCTTCAAATTTATCAGATAAGCTCATGTTTTATTTTTATTTAAAGTTACTGCTATCCTTTTTACACATTGCTCGGATTTGGGAATAAATTACCATTTTATTACTGGGATAACCTAGATTCAGCGAAACCTTAGTTGTAATGTATAGATTTGTATTCAAATTTCATCTTGTGCAAGTATTCCTCTAAACTTAGTTCCTCTTTCTCTTCATTCTTACGATCTTCGATAAATAAACTATTTTATTCACTAGATTCAACTAAAAAGGGGAATAACTTCCCCTTATTTTTCATTATTTATCGACGCAGTCAACAGTTGTAAATTTAAATTTCACACGTTCAAAATCTATGGGTTCTCCTTTAACAAAATAAGAGGCACCCATACTATTTTCTATTTTCCCATTGCCCAAAATGAGTTCGTTCCCCCGCTTTAGAAATGCCATTGGATTTTTGTAAGTTATTTTATCATTCGTTCCCTGAATAAAGGTGTAGCTGGCAAATAATGTATCGCCACGAAATTCTCCGGCTATTTTTCCGACCTTTTTCGGCATATTGAAAAATTTCATAACCATATCGCCGGTTATTTTTCCGTTTTTTAAAGTGTTCATTTTTAATTCAAGAGTATCCTGTTTGTACAACGCTTTATAACAATGAACGCTTATCGGTTTTTCACCCTGAACTTGGGTAGCTTTACCGACTTTTTGGTTTTGATTTTTGTTACAGCTTTGGAATCCAATACAAGCCAAAAGCAAACAAAAAAGAGCTAGATTTTTCATAATAATAAGTGTTAAGTTAATATTTGTGGCAATAACAATTGCTAATTTACATATAAATAGCGTAAAATACTACAGATATATTGGTGTTAAAATTATTAATAATACTGTGTTAAAGCAACAGTAGTTTCTTTTACAGTACTCTTCAAGTAGTATTAATTTCAATAAAGTTAAAGGTTTTTAAGTAGTCCGCGGGCAATTACTATTTTCATAATTTCATTCGTTCCCGCATAAATGCGTGCCACACGGTTATCTGCATACATTCGCGCAATTGGATAGTCCCACATATAACCATAGCCACCAAATAACTGCAAACATTCATCAACAACATGGCCGCACATATCGGTTGCCGAATATTTAATCATCGAAGCACTTTCGGTTGTCAATTTATGGTCTGCTAATAATTCGATACATCGATCTAAAAAAGCCTGATGTATTTGCATTTGGGTAGTACATTCCGCCAGTTTGAATTGGGTGTTTTGAAATCCGGCAATTGGCATGCCAAAAGCCGTTCGTTCTGTAGTATAAGCGATAGTGTTTTCGATGGCTCCTTCAGCAGTAGCTACCGCCATAATCCCAACTGTCAATCGCTCCCGAGCCAATTCCTGCATCATAATTTTAAATCCTGTTTTTTCGTCTCCAAGTCTGTTCTCCTTTGGAACTTTTACATTATCAAAAAATAATTCGGCAGTATCTTGAGATTTCATTCCAATTTTTTTGAGCGGAACTCCTTTCGTAAACCCTTTCATTTTTGATTCTAAAATAAGTAAGGTAACGCCTTCCTCGTCCGTATTGTGATTGGTTTTTACGGCCACGATAGCCATATCACACATAAAACCATTGGTTATAAAAGTTTTTTGACCATTTACCAGATAATGATCCCCTTTATCTTCGGCCGTTGTTCGAAGTGCTTTCAAATCACTCCCGCAATTAGGCTCTGTCATTCCTATAGCAGTAATAATTTCACCCGTGGCCATCAATGGCAAATACTTTTGTTTTTGTGCTTCAGTTCCATAATACAATAAATATGGAGCTACAATATCAGAATGCAACGAAAACCCAGGACCGGTTATTCCCTTTTTGGAGAACGCTTCAATTAGCAAGGCATTAAAAGTAAAATCCAGTCCTCCTCCCCCATATATTTCTGGTATATCTAAACACAATAACCCTAATTCCCCCGCTCGTTTCCATATTTCACGGGATACCATCCCATTTCTCTCCCATTCCTCTAAATGATCCATAATGTCATTTGATATGAATTCTTGAATCATCTCTTGCATCATTTTATGCTCTTGAGTGGCATAAATCTTTCGTTCCATTAATATGTTTTGTAGCATTTTTTATCGTTTTTTAGATTAGATGATGCTTCTGCAGATTCCGTTATTGAAATAATTGAGGTAATAGTTACAAGTTGGATCTTGTATATGATTTTCGCTTTCTAAAGTTACATAATTTTTCGTTTTCAAAAAGGCTTCAATAAATAAATGAAAAACTCCTAAACCAGTATGCTAATCGGAAATTTTAATTTTTGAAGTAGCGCATCCATCTATCAACTTTTTTTTAAATATTGTATGATACCTGTATCGTCCTGAAATATAATAATACAAAAGCAATTCATAAATTGATGTTTTTTTTTATATTTTCCCACAACTTCATCATTATTCGTAAAATCATTCTTATCGAAAACCAAATATCTACACTCATTTTATTTATTTTTTTGTAATTTTGATAATAGTATATAATTGAAGTTTGACCTTTCAAAATTCCCAACTTCTTAAAGTGATTCATTCTGAAATAATTTGACGATTAACCGTCAATAAAATGATTCCATAACAAATTAATATTTTTTGCATTAGCAATTCAATATTCTTCATCGACCTATTATTACATTAGAAACGTACTTATTTTATTAAATAAAAAAAAATCTATGCGAGTTCCTGTCATCCGAAAAAATATAAAATTTATCCCTGATTGCAGCAGGGTTGTTGCCCGATATTTTATGAATGGCGATCAACGGACCCAAAAAATGGTGAGTCACATCATGATATTAGACGAAAAACAAGTCAGAGAGACCTTGGAACATACACTTCGTGATTTTGCCAGACGGCATAGGAATATTTCAAATACATTTTATAAGCATTGCGAAAAAATTAGGGGAATAATCGAAGGGATGCAAATCAACTATGAAAGCCTTTCAGCTGAACGAAAAATGCTCATCGGTTCCTATTGTACCATGGAGTATGCCATAGAATCCGCAGCGATTTTCAACCCTTCCATAGTGGAAGATTTCGATCAGTCAAACCTCGAAAAGGGAGAGAAACGTGTCATCATTTCTTTCCGTGCCACTGGGGAAGGTCACATCTCATCAATCGTTTTTAGGAGGGGAATCCTCGATAAGAATAACAATCTCCAAATGATGAAAATTGGGGATAACATTGATAAAGCTGATATTATACACAAAACATCATATAACAAGAAACGATTTATATTGAAATTGACAGAAATGCACACTCAGGACAAATATTCAACGTGTATTATGCAAGATCTGCCTGAAGAATTTGAGTATTCTGCATTAAAAGACGTGGTAAAAAAAGCATTAAGCGATCAAACGATAAGTCAAGACAGGAGAACTGCCCTTGAAGAAGTGATCTGGTTGGCGGATTCATTTTATGATTTACAATTCAAGCATGATTCCGATATCACCGAACGTGTCATATTTCCGATTTCTGATTCTGAAAGTCGTGGTATTGAAGATGCCCGTTTTGTGCGCTTTGTTGATGATGATAAATCCGAAAAAATAATAGCTACATATACAGCTTATAATGGCCATACCATTCTTCCAAAATTGATTTCTACTGAGGACTTTTATACGTTCCGTGTCATGCCTTTACATGGAGCCGGTGCTCAAAATAAAAACCTCGCAGTATTTCCCAGAAAAATCAAGGGCAAGTATGCTATGCTTGCCAGAATTGATGGTGTTAACAATTACCTGATGTATTCCGATAGGCCTACGCAATGGAATGATCCCGTTATGATTCAGGAACCGCTTTATCCATGGGAATTTACACAAATTGGGAATTGTGGATCACCGCTTTGGACTGAAGAAGGCTGGTTGGTCATTACCCACGGTGTAGGTGCCATGAGAAGATATTGTCTGGGTGCTTCACTGTTTGATCTTGATGATCCTTCAAAGGAAATTGGCAGACTTAAAGAACCCTTGCTTTCACCATTGGAAGACGAACGAGAAGGTTATGTCCCCAATGTAGTGTATTCTTGCGGTTCGATTATTCACAACAACAGCCTTATATTGCCCTATGCCGTATCGGACTACTCCTCAACTTATGCCGTGGTCGATATGATAGAGTTGATTGATGCTTTGAAGAAAAGTAAACGATGATTTGAATATAAGGATAATCCGAAAAATAGATATTCCTAAAACATCCTATAGTGCAGATATACAGATTAATGCACTTATCAAATTTATTAGAAACAGACACAATTCAAAGACAGACATATAAAATTTACCGATGCCTGTCTTAAAATAAATTTGTAATTATTGCTTTATTACTTTTTTACTAATTAGACCTTCAGCGGTAATTATTTTTATTAAATAAACGCCACGTTCAACATTAAATGGCATTTCTATCGTATTACCATTTGGCACTTTTTTCAAAGTACTTAGTTGCTGGCCAACAATGTTGTAAATTGAAATTTCTTTAATATCAACTGCTTTATTTTTACTTATAACTAATTTCTTTTTGCTTTCATTATTGTAAACGACTATCATTGATTCCGGCAATTCATTTTCACCTATTCCTAGTGTTTTGTCGGTTTTAAAGGTTAATTCAAAACGAGTATCGTAAGTTCCTGCAGACAAATTAACTTCCGCAGCTTTTTCGGTAATATCATAGTAAATCGAAGTTTCTTTATCGTGTATAAAGATCTTTTGATTTGCAGGTAAGAATTCTTTACTATCAACGACAAACTGAACCTTACCTATTGTATCGGTCTTCACTCCTAATGGATACGATTTATTAACATCAAATGCACCGACACCTTGAATAGTATATTCCCAATCATCAATCAGAAAATATAAATCATTTTTTTGCGTGTCAATCTGATACCCATCATAACCTCTATCCAATCCATCAGTCGCTAAATCATCCATGAACCCAATTAATAATTGTCTGTGAAAATTATTTGCTGTATTAAAACCTAACCTGATTTTTGTATTATAATTATTATAAACTACATCATTACTATTGTCTTTGAAGTGGTCAATAATAGCTGTTTTATAATTCTTTTTTGGCACCATTTTAAACAATGTATTGGAAATTGCGGCCGACAAATCGTCAACATCATTTTCTTTGACAAAAGCCCGTTGGTTATTATTAAATATAATTGGTACAGCTCCCACAATTCCTATTTTTCCTGATACAAAAAACCCCTGACCAACTGGAATATATTGATACGATAATTTAGTACTTGTTCCAATACCTGCAATTCCTATTGGAAATACAGGAGGTGTTCCTCCAGTTAAAGTTAATGTTGCATACCCTCCTGTATATCCAGCAAGATAATGGGTGTTATTTTCAGGAGAATGTTGCCAAAAATAAAGTTCACCGGAAATATTGCCATCAATAGTGTTAATATTATCATTTATAAATGCATACGCATCTAAAGCCGAAGGGTAAGGATTTCCTACCAAAAATAAGTTATCCTCTAAAATAGAATTACCATTAATAAGCCCATTAAAAGGTTTTCCTACAAAGGTGTAATTTTGAGTTAATAAATTATTGGAATCTACTGCTCCAGCACCTTTTAAGGTAAATCCTTGAGAAGGAAGAATTGGGTCTGTGATTTCATCAAAATGTATCCAATTGGCATATTCTGTTCCATTCTGAAATTTATACAGCCAATATTTTGCTAAACTTATTGGTGCGGTTTGGCTGCCATTATAACCGCTTACCCAATTTATATTTTGAGGAGTTGTCGTAGAACCATCTTTAAACACAGCATTTACGGTATACGTATTATTGTTAGTACTTGCATTTATAGGCCCTACAGGAGATGACCAATAATTATAATTATTCTTATTAACAGTTCCTTGCTGGTCTCTTTTTATAAAACCCTTACTGGTAACATCAAGGTCACTATTTAGCGATTGCACTAATTGAGAACGCCCTTTTAAGTCAATTAAACCATCTAATTTTAAATAATGGGAAACTTGTACCTTAGTGTCATTGCTTGCTGATAGCGTTCTAAAATTTGTGGCATCAGTACCTTCCACAAACAATCCTAAAACAGTTTTATTTCCTATAGACGTTACATTATGTTTGATATTAACTATGTTTCCATTTACTGTTTTAGTATTATTTATAATAGAGGTATTGTTGGGGATAGTTTGTAATGCACCGTTTTTCCACATTGCTGAATTAGTTCCATTCCATTCTCCGTCAGCAACTGTTTCGTAAGGTAATGGAGCGGTTTGAGCATTTAAAATCTGTTTGTCTTTTTTTAGATATTTTATTCGTAAAAAATTGCGGTCATCTGTTAATCCCTCTATAGTAGTACCATAAAACACATTATAATCATAATATGCTTTAAGTTCAGTCCAAGCAATTGTTTTAAATTCGTTTTTAGCAATTGTCTGCGGGATTATTTTACCATTAGCATTACCGTTTGAATGTTTCTCAATTTCCTGGTTCATCAGGTAATTTATCTGATCTGATGACAATGCAAAGTTCCAAATATTGATCTCGTCAATTTCACCATTAAAAGGAGTTCTAATATCATTTTTGTTCACATAAAGCGCGCCAACTGAAAATCTGGAATAATTAGGAGAAGGATTTGTAAGATTAAATGTGGAAGATTCTATGACTCCGTCTATATAAAAATCTGCAGCTCCTGCATAATATACCGCAACGATGTTATGCCATTTTCCATCAGCAACCGCAGTATTTGATTGAAATCTTAAAACACCATCCCAATATGCCTCCACTTTATGTTGCGCATTTAAACGTAATTCTAAATTAACCCCTTTACTAATTATGGTTCTGTTAGCAGTGCTGCTCCCGTCATTTCTTAACCAGCAACCTATCGTAAATGAACCGCTATTAAGGTTTAAGGCATACTCCCCAACTAAAAAATTATCAGCAGCTTGAATATTTACGGCCTCTTTTACGGAAACTTTAAGAGCTTTCCCAAAAGTAAAATACTTTGGCCCATCAAAATCATACCAAGTTTGCCAAAGGCCCCCGATAAGTTTTAAAGGTATTATATCGATAATATCCGCATCGCTAAAGTTAGAATTGTCACTAACAATTAAAGCATATTCTTCATTGGCAAGTTTTGGAAATGCACTAAAAGCAGCATTCGGAATACCTATAAAAATATTTTCAACATCACCGGCTACATCCGTTTTTGTTTCAACAATTTTCCATTTCTTATTGATTCGAGTTGTCGAGGTAGTTAGTCCACTATTTATTGTGGTGGTATTAGAGCCACTTGCTGTATAAGTACCATTATCAGAACCCCATACCAAAAAATCTCGATCTTTTTTAAACTCATTTATATTAGCACTGTTAGTTGTTGCAATAACTCCTAAACCTATGGTTACTTCATTAGGATCATTACCACTTTTAGATTGTTTTTGATATAAATCAGAAGCTACATCCTTACCAATTCCGGCAATGTTATAATTAAATGTAAAACCATTATTATCTGGTGCAATATTCCAAATAGTATTTCCACCAGAATCAATATAATTTTTACTGAATCCGTTTACTCCTAATGTGATACCATATTTAATAGCAAGATAGGTTTCAATCTTAGGACGATTCCCTTCAAGCACACGAGAAGCATACGAAATGATCTCTGCCACACGACCGTTAAGATTTCCATTAGCGGTAAGACCGGCATTTATATTTTTTCCAATATTATAAGGCGTTCCTCTCCAAATAGAGCCATCGTTGTAACCCAAATTAGAATAAGACAAACTGCTAGTTATAGTTCCTATCGCATTAGTGTTAAACAATAAATCAACCCCATCCGAAGCGGTAGTCGATTTATTACGGGTATTAATAATTCCTGCTTTAGAATAGTCCCCAACATTATCTGCAACACTATAAAAACTTCCACTATTATCTTGCCACTGACTGAACCATAATCTTTCATTTGCAAAACGTGTCGTAAAATTTCCAAAACCAATTCCTGTATGCTCCCCAGTAATAATTGGATAAGAAGGATTTGCTGCAGAAGTTCCTGAAATAATAGTCATAGGTGATGTTGTTCCGTCAACAGCAAATTCAGGTTCCATAACAATAAAAGTTTCTTGTGTGTAATACCCGTCGTTTTCTTTGCTGTACATATATTGATTAAGTGATGCAGTATTTTCGAACTTTATCACAGGATTATAATTGATGTTTCCAATAGCCGCATCAACATAAGTAGGTTGATTTGCAGGGTTAACTTGTTCAGCATCTTTACCCAATGATCCCAAATCTTTCCAAAGATCAACTTTATTAGTTGCTGCAGCAAATCTTACTCCTCTGGTAGTCTTTAGCCAAAGTCTAAAATCCGGATTTCCCCCACCAGGACCCGTTATGGTTGGATTATATACTTCACCGCTTACCACAAAAGTATATGGAGTTTTTGTAGCGTCATTACTGGGAATTGAAATTATAGCCGATTTAATACCCGCAGTTACCGGAGCAGTAAATCGAACGACAAAATAAACCACACCTCCAGGGGGTATTACTCCAGGAGGATATACATTTGGAGCATAATTATACGGCGTTGGTGCAACAACTATTAGAAAATCCGGAGATTGTATTCCCGTTACAGGGTCGTAGCCGAAACAGGTTAATGAACCAAGCGTAAGAGGACAGGTTCCCGTATTAGAAATTAAATAAGTTCTTGTAGCTGTCGACCCGGCAGTGAGAGTTCCAAATAAGGTTCCATTAGAAGAAGTGGGAACAATTTGTCCGTTCGGTATTGGCTGTGTTGGATTGCCCCCCAGAACAGAAATGGAAGGCGCATTCGTATAGGTTATTATAAATGTAAAAGTGGGATAAATTTTAGAATTCGAATTTATAGTAACTATAGTTGACTGAGGCGAAGTATTACAGGTAAAATTATTTTTTCTTATTCTAAAGACGCTTTTTTCACCTTTTTTTATATTGAATTGCGAAACATTTGATGAAATAACAAAATTGGAATTGCTAAGAGTTACCTCCGGATTCATCAAAACAAGGGAAGGATTTCCACTACCATCAGGAACGTTAGTGATAGTAAATTCAATTTCAGTAGAAGAACCAAAACTTACCGTGGAGTTATAGGCGATATTAATAGCCGGATTTCCATAACTTAAATTAAGAACCTGGTTTTGCTGTGAGAAAAGTAATGCAGACAATAAAAGAGTACAGGTAACTAATAGATTTTTGAGGTAATTTTTTTTCAATGTGGTATTTATTTAAATATGTAACAATCCAACTATCTAAGCCTTTAAAATTAAAATTTTTATTACGAAAAACAAAAATAAATACAAAATTAAATCGACTAAGTACAATATTTATCGACTAAATACGCTTTTTTGGCATTTTTACGTTGCCAATCAGACGTTTTAAATATTTATTTACCAATTAATATTCAATTAAAAATTTAACTATCAAGCATTTAAGTGAAAAATAATTTTATTCTTTAATTTCTCCTCTTTTTTTATACAATTTCCAAAATTTTAAGCCAATTTCTTTCAATAATTATTCTGCTTGCTTTTGACATATAAAAAAGAACAGAAAACTGTTTGGCATTTGGATCGATTCTGGCTATATCAACCTTAATTTTTCTTAAATTTGTCATAAAACATTTGAATTATGGAAATTCGAATCGAAGCGGTTCAAATTGCAGAATCTTTCAATATCAAGAAATTTCGCGGGGATTTTCGCGCCGAAGTACATTCTGGATCCACTTCCGAAGTATTTTATGCAATGGAAGATACGGAGCGTTATTTATACGTTTTTGACTACGGCGTAGTGGTCTTCGCTAATCATGATGCAGTGGCCAAAAGTGAATTGATAAGTTTTATAAAAAATTACGCTGCTAACCTGGTCGATTTAGATTTATTCGAAGAATACCGCATTGAGACTGACGATAAATTGCAAAAAGTCATCGTGAAAAATAATTATGTCATTGTTCCTCAAATTGATTCTTCCATATTGCGCATAGTGATGCTCAATATTGGTCAGTCGGTAGCTTTAGATTATTATGAAGTACTTACTAATGAATTAATTACCTCATCAAAACACTATATTTTGGAATTGGAACAACACGGAAAACTTAGTATTTCCAAAACCAATTTACTCAAATACATTGGCAAAGTTTTAAATGTAAAAAATAGTATTGTAGACAATTTATATATCTTGGACGATCCCAATTTAGTTTGGGACAATGAAGAACTAAATCTGCTTAACCGACATTTAAAGGTCAATTTTGATATCAATACGCGATTCAAAGACTTGGATTACCGCCTTCAAATCGTTGAAAATAATTTGACCCTTTTTACGGATGTATTGAACGTGAGAGAAAGTTCCCGTCTGGAATGGGTTGTGATTATATTAATTGCCCTTGAGATTGCAATCGCCTTGTTTTTTCACTAAAATAGAAGAATAAAATAGCATCAGAGATCTTTACTATTTAGAGGAATAAAAGACCTGGTAACATTTGGAATTTATTTTTTAAAATCTTCCAAAGTCAAATTAGAAATTACAGATTTATTTTCTTCTAAAATGTCGCTTTCAACAGCGAACTGATCCTTTTTTTTGATCAGCAGCCAGGTGTTTTCTTTTTTGGTTTTTAGTTTTACCAATGCAAATTCCCCTTTTAACTTCTTTCCTTTAAGGATAATACTAAGCTGTCCTTTTCGCAAATCTGATTTTAAAATAGTTCCCATTTTATCGTTATTTTCTCCGTCAGCCAAAATATAGGTCCCGTTATCCCAAACAATAACAGTTCCGGCCCCATAATTCCCCTCTGGAATAACCCCTTCAAAATCCTTGTAATTGTAGGGATGATCTTCCACCATAATAGCAAGTCTTTTATCAGCGGGATTCATTGAAGGACCTTTAGGAATTGCCCAACTTTTTAAAACGCCATCCATTTCCAAACGAAAATCATAATGCATATGGGAGGCAGCGTGTTTTTGCACTACAAAAATCAATTCATTGGAGGGTTGATTAATGGTTCCTTCAGGCTCCGATGTTGCATTAAAATTACGCTTCTGATTGTACTTATTTAACGACATAGCAAAATGATTAGAGTTGGAATTGATATGAAAATTACGGCTTATATTTATTAGACTTATTAAGAAGATTGTATCGCTTTTTAAAATGATTTCAAACATTCTACAACACCAATATTCCTATTTAAAAACAAATTCATTTACTTATTGAAAACCCAGTTATTACCACTAAAACTGCTATTGTTGAACTATTTTTAAAGTTAATTAAAGACTAATTAACTCCAAACGCTTATAAACAGATTATAATTTCAATAAATTTACAAACTTGAACTGATCATTATTTAAACTCATGTCAAAAGAAAAACTAAGAAAAGATAAGACTTGTCTCAATTGCAATCACGAAGTTGCCGAACGTTTTTGCCCTAACTGCGGACAAGAAAACACAAAAACGAGTAAATCTTTTCATCTCTTGTTTGTTAATTTTTTTGAAGTCTTAACCCATTATGACAATGCTTTTTGGAGAACGATATTCTATTTATTTTTTAAACCCGCAGCTTTAACAATTGCTTATCTATCTGGAAAGCGTTTATCTTTTTTGGCACCAATACGGCTTTATATTTTCATCAGTTTTATAACTTTTTTATTAATCTCACTATTCCCTCTAGATTCTGCAGTAAAAAGTGAAGTTAAACAAAACCAGGTGATTGTTCCTTCAATAGATTCTTTACATATCGAAGAAAAAAGTGTTGACGGTCTCACAAAAGTGGGGATTCTTTCCCAAAAAAATAATGACACCATTAAAAAAATACTACAACAAACCGAAGAAATTGATAAAAAAGAAGTTGCCGATTTTGGGTATAAATCCATTAATGAGTTAGACTCGATACAAAAAAATGGAAATAAAAAAGTAAAAGTCAGCACAACCGAATATTGGTTCCTTAAAAAATGGCTTGCCGTAAAAGAGGAAAATACAAATGAAGAAATTATTGAAAAGTTTAGTGACTCCTTTACCAATAATCTGCCAAAAGTATTGTTTATGTATATGCCCGTTTTTGCCTTAATTTTATGGCTTTTCCATAATAAAAAAAAATGGGTGTATTTTGACAACGGAATTTTCACTTTGCATTATTTTTCTTTCTTGTTATTGCTCATTTTAATATTATTTTTTATAAATAAATTTTTCTTGTTATTTGAAAGTACTCCAATTTTAGAATGGATTCATTTTAGCATAAAAGCAGTTGGAACATTTTGGATGATTTATTATTTTTTTCCGGCACACTACCGTTTTTATGGTGAAAAAATCATAGTCTCTGTTCTCAAAAGCAGTGTGATACTAATTCTAAATTTAGTAATTATAACTGTTCTAGTGGTTCTATTTGCATTGTACACCTACATTAATATACACTAAATTTTACCTCATAACGAATGACAACCTATAAGCAATAAACACTCAAATATAGCGCTACTCATTATTCTCGTCTAAGTTGTTATGGTTGTCTCCACCTATACCGTAATGGTTATTTTCTTCATCTTCACTTCCGGAATTTTCCAATTCATCATCTAATTCTGAACCAGGGATATCTAAGTCAGCCCCAGAAACATCTTCTTCAAAATCTTTTTCATTCAATTCTGTGACATTGTTTATTTCTACTGGCGCCTTTTTTTTAGTAATATCTTCCGGATCTATTTCCATCTCTTTTTGAAATTGGTTATAAATATCCTCGCTTGGCGGATACAAAAGAGAATCCGGTACATTATTTACATCATCCTGATTCGGTTTTCCTTTGTGAGAATCTGATTTGTCGTCACTATTTTTCATTTTACTGTTTTATTTAATTGATTTACAACACACTAAGTTAATCATTTTTAAACAAAAATGGATCTTATAAGTATTAAAAAACATCAAATCACTAAAGGATTTTACAGTTAAAATGGAGATTTTGAATTATAAATAAAACATTCTATTCTTGACTTAATTGGAATAGTATCTTTTGTTTTTAAAATGTTTCAAACGAACAATAATTGCGTCTTTTCATTGCCCCAAATTCTATTTTGCAAATTGCATTCCAGATATATTGAAACCGGCAGCATGAAGGAAAACTGTTTAGTTGAATCACCCTTTCATTAGTAATTATATTTTTTTTAAAACATCCCTAAAGATACTTTTTGTTCAGGGATGTTTTTTTTAGAACCAATTCATTTTTTGCAGCCTAAAATCTGTATCTTTTTTTTATTTAATACAACATAAATGACTAACTTTAAATAACTTAATTATTTTTTGAATTATTAAAAAACTGTATTGCTAATCTTTAGAAATAAAAACAGGATAAACTAAAAGGCACTATAATTTCGGGAAGTCATAAGATGCATTCCAGCTTTACTTTTTAGAATTAATTTTATCAAATTTTTTGCCTTTTACAATTTCTTTTAAAAATAACTCAAATTCAATTAATCTCAAACTAAACTAAAAATGGAAACTAAAAAAACAATTTATCAGTTACATGAAGAACACAAAACATGGCTAAACAAACTTTTGTTTTATAAAGATGAACTTAAAATTATGGATAAACGAATTTTGGAGGTGGCAGAAAAAAACACTTCTAAAGAGGTTGGTGCCTTAGCGGATCATTTTATTAATCAGCTGATTATTCAAAAGGAACAAATTGATATCTTAACTCATGATATTAAAAGTCACGAATTGTTTCTTGAGGCTGCAGTGCTTGATAATCCTAATGCCATTGATCAGGAAAAATTTTCAGATCATAAAAATCACAGAGAAAGTATTGCAACTTTTGAAAAATTATTTAAAGAATTAAGAGAAGAGCTGATTGATTTTCTATCAAAATGGATGTAAGCTGGATTATTTTCGAAAATTAGAAACGCAAGGCCTCCTAAATATTACTTCATAACAAAATCAATTCAACAATGGAAAAAACAAGCAACAACCCAAAAACAAGTGAAACAGCTCCTAATAAAACAATGAAAGCTCTAGTTTATGACGGTCCTGGAAAAATACAATTAAAAGACGTCCCACTACCTAAAATCGAAAAAACGACCGATGTATTGGTAAAAATACTTAAAACCACGATCTGCGGAACAGACTTGGGAATTTTACATGGAAAAACCCCATCGGTAAAACCAGGAACAACGTTGGGACATGAAGGAGTTGGCGTAATTGAAGAAATTGGAACTTCCGTCAGGAATTTTAAAAAAGGATACCATGTGATTATCTCCTGCATCACTTCAGATGGATCCTGCGAATATTGCAAAAAACAAATGTATGCGCATTGCGAGGATGGTGGCTGGATATTAGGACACCTTATAAATGGTACTCAGGCAGAATATGTTCGTATTCCGCATGCAGATAATAGTCTCCATCTTATTCCACAAGGTGCTAACGAGGAAGCTTTAGTAATGCTAAGCGATATTTTACCTACAGGGCATGAAATTGGTGTGGTTAACGGCGGTGTAAAACCCGGAGATACCATTGCAATTGTAGGATCTGGACCTATAGGAATGTCAGCCTTACTTACTGCCCAGTTCTATTCTCCTTCCAAAATTTACGTGATTGATATGGATGAAAATCGTTTAAAAATGGCTGAAAAATTTGGCGCCACAGATACGATTAACTCAGCTAAAGAAGATGTACAAAAAAGAATATTGAAAGAAACGAAAGATGGAGTTGATGTGGCTATTGAAGCGGTTGGAGTTCCAGCTACATTCGATATATGCCAAAAAATTGTTCGTCCCGGTGGTCATATAGCAAATATTGGCGTGCATGGAAAACCGGTAGAACTGCAAATTCAGGATTTGTGGATACAAAATATTACAATAACAATGGGATTGGTAAATACAAATACTACTCCAATGCTATTGAAAACAGTTTCCTCCGGAAAATTGGAACCCTCCAAACTCATTACCCATCATTTTAAATTAAGTGAAATACTAAAAGCCTATGAAGTTTTTGGAAACGCAGCCAAAGAAAAAGCGATGAAGGTAATTATCGAACCCTAAAATCTGATTGTGACACAGGTAAACCGCACAATTATTTCAAAACCAGTCAATAAACTAAAAGAGAATGCAATCGTCGTGGAATTCTATTCACTCCTACTCGATTGCATTGCTTTTTAATTATAAATTAACGTCATATTATTTGGTGTTGATTTTTAATATCGTAATATTGCAATATAAAGATATAAGGATGGGAATTACTAAATCAGAACATTTCACAGACGAGCAAAACGAATTGGCAACTTTAGCGAAAGCCATAGGTCATCCTGCCCGAATTGCTATTATTCAGCACCTCATCAAAGTAAACAGTTGTGTATGCGGTGACATCGTAAACGAACTACCTCTGGCACAACCTACCGTTTCGCAGCACTTGAAGGAACTGAAGAATGCCGGACTGATAAAAGGTAATTTTGAAGGAGCTTCCATTTGCTATTGCCTAAATGAAGAAGGGTTTAATAAGATAAAAGTTTTTTTTCAACAAATCAATACCTATTTAGAAAATAAGAAAAATCAATGTTGTTAATTTTTAAATATAAAAAAATGACATCGCCATGACTCAAAAATAATAATATAATTTAGGAATGGCGATACCATATTCCTTTAAATAACAAATATTTTATTCATATGAAACTATCAGAAATTAAAAAACAGCTAAGCGCTTTAGAAAACGTTGCTTTTATATTGCCAAATGGAACTTACGTTCCGGAACATTTTCACGTAACTGAAGTGGGTTTAATCACCAAAAACTTTATTGATTGCGGAGGGAAAGTTAGAAAGGAAACCGTCGTCAATTTCCAATTATGGGATGCCAATGATTTTGATCATCGTCTTAAACCAAAAAGACTTTTAGATATAATTGAATTATCTGAAAAAGTAGTAGGAATTGAAGATTATGAAGTAGAAGTAGAATTTCAAGCGGAAACTATTGGTAAATACGATATTGGTTTCAACGGGACAGCATTCACTTTATTAAACAAACAAACGGCTTGTTTGGCGGAAGACCAATGTGGCATTCCTGCGGAAAAACAAAAAGTGAAACTATCCGAAATTCCAACACAATCGAGCTGTTGTACTCCCGGAGGAGGATGCTGTTAATTCTTTAAAATTATAAAATGACTTTAACCAAAACCGTGTTATTTCCAGAAATAGAAAAAGTAATTACCAATTTTGATTTTGAAAGTATTTCAAAGGAGCGTAAAATAGTTTTACAACCGCTCGTTGATTTTATTCAAACAAAAGCATCAAATCAACAAGAAATCAGACTCAATTTGATTTGCACCCACAATTCAAGGAGAAGTCATTTATCACAGGTTTGGGCACAAACGGCGGCTGCACATTTCAATATAAAAAATGTGTTTTGTTATTCCGGTGGAACGGAAGCCACAGCTTTATTTCCTATGGCTGCCAAAACATTGGAACAATCCGGCTTTAAAATTAAAATTATCGCAGAAGGAACTAATCCTATTTATGCCATAAAATATGCGGAGAATGAGCATCCTATTATTGGTTTTTCTAAAACGTATGATGACGATTTTAATCCTCAAAGTGAATTTGCAGCAATATTGACTTGTTCGCAAGCGGATGGTGGTTGCCCATTTATTGCAGGTGCCGAAATGCGTATTCCAATCACTTTTGAAGATCCAAAAGTATTTGACAATACACCTCAACAAGCAGAAAAATATCAGGAACGCAGTATACAAATTGCAACCGAAATGTTTTATATATTCTCTCAAATAAAATTATAATTATGGCCGCTAAAAAAAGATTAAACTTTCTCGACAGTTACCTGACACTTTGGATATTTCTGGCAATGGCAATTGGTGTTTCCATTGGTTACTTCATTCCTTCTAGTAGTGGTTTTATCAATTCCTTTTCAAGTGGAACGACGAACATTCCTCTGGCAATTGGATTAATATTAATGATGTATCCACCGTTGACTAAAATTGATTTTTCAAAAATCCCTTTAATGTTTGAAAAGCCAAAATTACTGACCGCCTCTTTTTTAATCACTTGGATTGTCGGCCCGTTTTTAATGTTTTTACTGGCAACATTCTTTTTGAAAGATTATCCGGAATACATGACCGGCTTACTCATAATTGGAATTGCGCCTTGCATTGCGATGGTAATTGTCTGGAATGAATTGGCCGAGGGAAACCGAGAATTAACGGCTGGATTAATCGGAATTAACAGTTTGCTTCAAGTGTTCTTTTTTGGTCTGTATGCTTATTTCTATTTGGAAATCATGTTGCCATTATTTGGAATAAAAGGATTGGAATTAAATATTACGGTTGCCCAAATTGCTACAACAGTTGGAATTTATTTAGGAATTCCTTTTGCATTAGCGGTAATTAGCCGTTATGCCATCAAGAAATTCATTGGCGACAAATGGTTCAATCAGAAGTTCATTCCTTTTGTTTCGCCCATTACTTTGATTGCGTTACTTTTTACAATCGTAATTATGTTCAGTTTAAAAGGCGAAATGATTGTTGATTTACCACTGGATGTTATTAGAATTGCCATTCCGCTTGTCATTTTCTTCACCATTATGTTTTTCCTGATGTTCTTTGTTTCTAAAAAAATCGGGGCTAATTATAGAGACGCCGTTGCGCTTTCATTCACCGCATCCGGAAATAATTTCGAATTGGCAATTGCCGTTTCCATTGGCGTTTTCGGTATCAATAGCGGACAAGCATTCGCAGGAGTTATTGGACCATTAGTGGAAGTGCCAGCTTTGATAATTTTGGTAAATGTCGCTTTTTGGTTAAGAAAAAAATATTATTCGAAGTAAGTTTTATTTTTTTATAAAAATAGAAAACCCAAAATCTCGAAAGATTTTGGGTTTTCTTATAGTAATTCACAACAGCGATAGACTATTCCACCGGCAAAATAAGGGTCGAAGTGATTGCTTCCAGAACTTCAAAAGCAGTTTCTGCCATCTTATTCCCTTTGGTATCCAACAATGGATTAACCTCAACAAATTCAATACAAACTACTTTTTTAGACTCGATAATTTGGTTAATAATTGCAATTATTTCGCACTGATCAAATCCTTTAGGAACTGGCGTTCCTGTTCCATAGGAAATCATATCACAATCCATTGAATCCACATCAAAAGAAATGTACAATCTATCGCAGTGCGATAACTTTGACAACGCTTCTGTAACACATTTTTCAAGACCTCTATAGCGTATTTCTGCCACCCTATAATTCCTGATTTTTAATTTTTCTATCTGCTTATCTTCTGCTTCTTCAGTGTCACGAACACCAAAGTAAACTAAATTTTCAGCTAGTATCTTAGCTCCTGGGTGCCCAATATTCTTCATGTCTTCCCAGAGATCTTTTGTTTCTGGAGGAACTTCATTATTCTGACAAATCAAATTATCATCAGCAATGGCAGCCGACAAAGGCATACCATGAATATTCCCCGAAGGTGATGTGTAAGGCGAATGCAAATCAGCGTGAGCATCAATCCAAATTACTCCCAAGGTCTGTTCCGGATAAACCGCTTTTATGCCACTTATGGTTCCTAATGCCGAAGAATGATCTCCTGACAATACGATTGGAAAAAAATTATCTTTTAAATTTTTCTTCACCGCATTACAAACCCGAGTACATTGTTCTACAACATGCTCGATTCTTTTGGCTGAAGTGCTTCTATTTTTATCATAAATGGATTCGTTGTGTGTTTTCACATCTTCAAATTCAAATTGATTAAAATAATCGCTATTTTGATTGATAGCCGCAATTTCTATAGCATCGATACCCATATCAGAACCTCTGGTTCCGGCACCAATATCAGATCTGTTTTTTATTAATTTAATTGCTTTTTCCATTGTAATTACCATTATTTGAAATCATTTAATGCTCTTTCAATAATCGCCAGACATTCATGAATTTGAGATTCCGTAATAACTAATGGTGGCGCAAAACGGATTTTGTTTCCGTGTGTTGGTTTTGCCAATAAACCGTAATCTCTGAATTTCATGCAAATGTCCCAAGCCAAATCGGATTCCTCATCACTGTTGATGACGATAGCATTTAACAATCCTTTACCGCGAACCAATGTGATCAAAGGATTTCTAGCAGCGATTTCGTTAAGACCTTTTCTCAAAATAATTCCTAATTTCTCTGCATTTTCAGCCAGATTTTCATCCCTCACCACTTCAAGCGCTGCAATCGCAACGGCAGCAGCAACAGGATTTCCACCAAAAGTAGAACCGTGTTGACCTGGTTTGATTACGTTCATAATTGGGTCATTGGCCAAAACAGCCGAAACCGGATAAACACCACCTGAAATAGCTTTACCTAAAATAAGAATATCTGGTTTAACTTCCGGTTTGTTTTCACATCCTTTTGTACAAGAACAGTTTCCGCAAGTAGCCAGTAATCTTCCGGTACGGGCAATTCCAGTTTGAACTTCATCGGCAATGAACAAAGCATTGTGTTCTTCACAAAGTGCTTTGGCTTTAGCCAAATAGCCTTCTGAGGGAACATAAACGCCGGCTTCTCCCTGAATAGGTTCCACTAAGAAACCTGCAATATTTTTTGTCGATTTTAATACATTTTCCAATGCGTCAATATCATCATATGGTATTTTTATAAATCCTTCTGTAAAAGGACCAAAGCTTTTACGTGCATTTTCATCATTTGAAAACGAAATAATAGTAGTGGTTCTTCCGTGAAAATTGTTCTCACAAACAATTATTTGTGCTTGATTTTCAGGAATTCCTTTTACTTCATACGCCCATTTTCTACATATTTTTAAAGCGGTCTCTACTGCTTCAGCTCCTGTATTCATTGGTAAAACCTTATCGAAATAAAAATATTTCGTCATGAATTCTTCATAAGGACCCAATTGATCGTTATAAAAAGCACGCGAAGTCAGAGTCAATGTTTGCGCTTGCTTTACCATAGCACCAACAATTTTCGGATGACAGTGTCCTTGATTTACTGCAGAGTAAGCAGATAAAAAATCAAAATATTTCTTTCCGTCAATATCCCAAACATATACTCCTTCTCCTCTTTCCAAAACTACCGGTAAAGGATGATAATTGTGAGCACCGTATTTATTTTCTTTTTCTATCAACTCGTTAGACTTTGAAGAAAGTGTTTGATCTATGTGTTCCATAACATACTATTTTTTTAAACTTTAAAACAAAAATAAACTAATATTTTTTATTTAACAACAATATACGGTAATTTTGACTTGTTTTTGATGCAAATAAATGAATATTGTTTTTATTTGTACGAAAATAAGTCATTTTACATAAAAAATACTATGTGTTTATAGCTTTAGATGAAAATAATAATTACTTTTATACAGATTAAAAATATCTTTTTAATTTAATAAAAAACAAATGGATGCATTATTAGATGAATTCGATATAAATATTATTAAAGAACTCGAAAAAGACGGCAGAATGGCCTATTCCGCCATTGCGACAGCTTTAAAAATATCCAATACAATGGTTCACCAGCGGATTAACCGATTAATTGAACAGGGAATAATCATTGGGATAAAACCAATCATTAATGAAAAAAAAATTGGTTTTGACTGGGCATCTTTCACCGGTATCACCTTAAACAAAGACCAGGATTCCGATCGAATTATTGCCGAATTAAAAAACATTCCCGAAATCACCGAATGTTATTATGTTACGGGTTCTTTTACACTTTATATAAAAATTGTAGCCAGAGACCATGAGCACATGAGAAAGATTCTTTATGAAAAGATAGATAATATTCCAGGCATCTCAAAAACAGATTCCATAATAGAGTTGGGTTGCGCCTTCAAAAGAAATGTAAGTCTCTAATTTAAAATTCAATATAAATGAAGAATTTCAAGATCCATTTACTGCAAGTAATTTTAGTTTTTTGTTTTAGTTTTCCAATGTTTTCGCAAAATACTTCGACTAAAGAAATCAAAAGACTCCAAGAATTAGCCCAACACGTAACAATTATCAGAGACAACTGGGGAATTGCACACGTTTACGGAAAAACCGATGCCGATGCCGTTTTCGGGATGCTTTACGCGCAGTGTGAAGATGATTTCAAACGTGTAGAAATGAACTATATCGAAAAACTGGGGCGACTTTCAGAAATCAAAGGACAATCGGTTTTATATAATGATTTGGAAATTAAACTTCTGATAGATACCGAAGAAGCAAAAGCCGATTATAAAAAAGCAGCACCATGGTTAAAAAAATTATTGAATAGTTATGCTGACGGAATCAACTTTTACCTGCACAATCACCCCGAAGTTAAACCAGAATTATTAACCCATTTTGAACCTTGGTTTCCTTTACTTTGGACAGATGGCAGCATCGGGGCGATAAGCACTGGCGGTCTTTCAACAGGGGAATTAAAAGCCTTTTATTCCGGAAACACGGACAAGGTAGCTTACATTGAAAGAGAAAAAGACGTACAAACAGGTTCTAACGGATTTGCAATTGCTCCTTCGAAAACTGCTTCCGGAAATGCCATTTTATATATCAACCCACACACCACCTTTTATTTCCGACCTGAAATACAAATAAGCAGCGAAGAAGGATTAAACGCTTACGGTGCAGTGACTTGGGGGCAATTTTTTATCTATCAAGGATTTAATGAAAATTGCGGTTGGATGCACACGTCTTCAAATGTGGATGTAGCCGATATGTACGCCGAGAAAATCGTGAACAAAAGCGGCAAACTATTTTACGAATACGATAAAAAATTAGTGCCTGTTATCGAAAAAAAAATAACCATCAATTATCTTGAAAATGGAAAACTGATTCCTAAAACTTTCAAAACATACTTCACCAATAACGGTCCAATAATGGCCAAAAGAGATGGCAAATGGATTAGTTTAAAATCAAATAATCGTTCCATGAAAAGCTTGATGCAAAGTTGGGTGCGAACCAAATCGAAAGGATTTGACGACTATAAAAAAGCAATGGACTTGAAAGCCAATACTTCAAACAATACCGTTTATGCTGATAATAAAGGAAACATAGCCTACTGGCACGGAAACTTTATTCCTATTAGAGATAAAAATTTGAATTGGTCGAAAGTGATGGACGGCTCAACCTCGGCTACGCAATGGAAAGGTTTACATCCCGTTTCTGAAACGGTTCATTTGTACAATCCTGCTAACGGTTGGTTACAAAATTGTAATTCTACTCCTTTTACTGTCGCTGGAATCAATAGTCCAAAAAAGGAAAATTATTTGCCTTACATGGCGCCTGATGGAGAAAGTTTCAGAGGATTAAATGCTGTACGCTTATTAAGTCAAGGCAAAAACTATACTCTAGACAAAGTAATTGCTGACGGTTACGATACAAAACTGACTGCTTTTGAATTTTTGATTCCAGCGTTAGTTTCTAGTTTTGAGAAAAATATCAGCATTGAAGATCCAATTTACACAGAACTTTCAAAACCGATAACACTATTAAAAAATTGGGATTATTACGCCAAAGAAAATTCAGTAGCCACAACTTTAGCCATTGAATGGGCCTATAAATTAGATCCTATTATCCAAAAAGTACTTGTTGACGAAGGAGAATTGGACCAAGTGGAAAACACGGTGAATTTTACAAAGAATGCTTTTCCGGATCAACTGATTCCACAACTGCAAATAGTAGTGAATGAATTAAAAAATAAATTTGGAATCTGGGAAATTCCTTGGGGAGAAATTAATCGCTTCCAGCGGTTATCAGGTGGTATTAATCTTGTCTACAATGATGCTTTAGAGAGCTTACCGATAGGTTGTGGCCCAGCACTTTGGGGAAGTTTGCCTGCTTACAAGAGCAATTATCAAAAAGGCTCCAAAAAGCGCTACGGATTTAATGGCAACAGTTTTGTGTGCGCAGTAGAATTTGGCCCAAAAATAAAAGCTAAATCCTTGCTTGCCGGCGGAAATAGCGGAGATCCAAAATCGAAACATTTCTACGACCAAGCTGAAATGTACCGAAAAGGACAATTCAAAGACATCTTGTTTTATAAAGAAGATGTTCAAAAAAATGCTGAAAAAACCTATCATCCCGGCGAATAATCGCTCCATTGTTCATCATAAGAAGTAAAAATACAGTTATAAGATAAAAAAATGAAAGTCTAAATTGTTAGGAAAAATTAATTGAGACATTTGTAAGAATAAAAACACCCTATATGAAAAATATTTTCTTTGCCCTTTTAGGGCTCGCATTGTTTTCCAATGGCGCATTTGCACAATTGAAAGCCGTTAAATACACAGATGGAAATCAAAAATTAAATGGATTGTCAATTGCTCCAATAAAAGGAAGCAAAACTAAACCCGGAATCTTAATTCTTCCCGCTTGGAAAGGAATAGATACGCACGCTAAACAATCCGCTGAGAAATTGTCAAAAATGGGATATTATGCATTTGTAGCTGACATTTATGGCGAGGGAAACTACCCAACAAACACAAAGGAAGCTGGAAAGCAAGCCGGTTTTTACAAAAATAATGTAGCTGATTATCAAAGACGCATTCAACTTGCTTTAGATCAATTAGTGAAAGCCGGTGCAAATGCAAATAATATTGTTGTGATAGGCTACTGTTTTGGAGGTACTGGTGTTCTAGAAGCAGCACGATCAGGAGCGAAAATTCAAGGAGCTGTTTCTTTTCACGGTGGTTTAGGACGTGATGCTGCAAGGGTAAATAATCCAATCACTACAAAAATATTGGTTTTACATGGTGCGGATGACACTTATGTTCCCCCTGCGGAAGTAGCCGCTTTTCAACAAGAAATGAGAGACACAAAAGCGGATTGGGAGATGATTTATTATTCTAATTCAGTACATGCTTTTACAGATCCTGAAGCTGGAAACGATAATTCAAAAGGAGCCGCTTACAACTCGAAAGCAGCCAAACGTTCTTGGGAACGCATGAATTCTTTCTTAAAAGAAGTTTTGAAATAATTATTTAAATATATTTAAAAAATATTTCTTTTTTAAAAACAGTATAAGTTCGGTTTTTTTGTTAGTTTTATATATTGAAATTCAACAAAAACCTAGAATTTACACTGTTTTTTTTATGTCAAAAAGTATAATCAGAAAAGATAAAACCTGCCTAAATTGCAGATACGTTGTAGAAAATAGATTTTGTCCTTATTGCGGTCAGGAAAACACGGATACCAGAAAAACATTTCATCACCTTTTCATTCATTTTTTTGAAGATTTAACGCACTATGAAAACGCTTTTTGGAAAACCATAAAAAACCTCTTATTCAAACCGGCAACCTTAACCAAAGAATATCTTTCCGGAAAACGATTGTCCTATTTAGCTCCGGTAAGACTCTATATTTTTATTAGCTTTGTTACGTTTTTTTTAATCAGTCTATTTCCTCCTTCTTCATCTGCTTTCATGAAGGATGATTCAAAAAATTCGATTGAGAAAAACGACATCCGAAAAGAACAAAAACAAAAGGAGAAAATCGCTTCGGTACCTCTATCAAAAAAGAATCTGGACAGCATTCAAAAAACGATAAGTCAGCCCAAAGAAAAAGACGTAAAGGCAAGCAATTCCAATAATTTTGAAATCAAAACTTTACAAGAACTCGACTCCATTCAGAAATTTGGTAAACAAGAAGACAAATTTAATTCCTTTGAATATTGGATTCTAAAAAAAGGAATTACAGTTGCCCAAAATAATACCACTGAGGAAATAATCCAAAAAGGAACAGAATCTTTTATTCACAATTTCCCAAAACTGTTGTTGATTTACATGCCCTTATTTGCCTTATTCCTGTGGCTTTTTCACGACAAAAAAAGCTGGTATTACTTTGATCACGGTATTTTCACGCTTCATTATTATTCATTTTTGTTATTGATAAACCTAATCCTTTTCATCATACATAAAACAACTTCCCTTATCGGGAACTACAGCCTAATCAATTTTATCACAGGATTATTGGACGTGGCTGGAGTAATCTGGATGATTTATTACTTTTTTCCTGCACACCATCGGTTTTATGGGGAAACACGATTTATTTCATTCCTAAAAAGCAGTTTATTATTTTTTATTAACTTAGTTCTAATCATTATTATATTATTACTTTTTGCTATTTACACATTTATCAATTTACATTAAAAACATGAAAAAAATAACCTTTTTAATTTTACTTTTGGCTTTAAACATCAGCTGTACTTCTCAAAAAATGAGCGTTACTGATGTTGACCCAACCAAGTACATGAACACAATTACAGCCAACGAATTAAAAACGCATCTGTACATTGTGGCTTCTGATTCGATGGAAGGACGCGAAACAGGCTCTGCCGGGCAAAAAAAAGCCGGTGTTTATTTAATCAGTCAATACAAGAAAAATAACGTTTCTTTTCCTAAAGGAGCTGCTGATTATTACCAACGAATTCCTGCTGCTTTCCTGAATGCAAAACGCAACGAAAATTTGCCTGATTCAGAGAATATCTGGGCCTTTATTGAAGGTTCCGAGAAACCAAACGAAATACTTGTTATTTCAGCACATTACGACCACGTAGGGATTAAAGATGGCGAAGTATATAATGGTGCTGATGATGACGGTTCCGGAACTGTCGCGTTGCTGGAAATTGCACAAGCATTCGAAAAAGCCAAGAAAGACGGTCACGGCCCTAAACGCTCTATTCTTTTTCTTCATGTAACCGGGGAAGAACATGGCTTACACGGTTCCCGTTACTATTCAGAGAATCCTTTGTTCCCAATAGCAAACACAATAACCGACATCAATATTGATATGATCGGACGTCGCGACGAAGCGCATGCGAACTCGAATAATTATGTTTATGTAATTGGTGCTGACCGTTTATCAACTGATTTAAATACCATAGTTACTGTTGCAAATGCGAAGTACACTAAATTAGATTTAGATTATAAATACAATGATCCAAAAGATCCGAATCATTTTTATGAGCGTTCTGATCATTATAATTTTGCCAAAAATGGTATTCCTGCCGTTTTCCTTTTCAATGGTGTTCATGCTGATTACCATCAAAAAACAGATGAACCCGATAAAATCGAGTACGATGCATTGGCCAAAAGAGCTCAATTTGCGTTTGTAACCGCTTGGGAATTGGCAAACAGAGAAAATCGCCCTGTTGTCGATAAAAAAACGCTTTAGACTTAGGGCACATCCACACTTCCACTAGCGTTACAGCTTGGTCGGGCTATACGTTGCAATCTTTTATTACCCTGTCAGGGTTTAAAACCCTGACAGGGTAATAAAAGGATTTCCACTGCTATCCCTTGTGCAAAACCAAAAAAACGAGCTTTGAAGATATTCAAAGCTCGTTTTTTGTTAATATAAACTCCTAAATTACTTTTTCTTTGAAGTTGCTATGGGACGGTTGTTTCTGGACCATTCGCTCCAAGAGCCCACATACAGTTTTGGGACTTCAAGACCCGCATAAGCAATTGCCAAAAGCGTGTGACAGGCCGTAACACCCGAACCACAATGCACAATAACATTTTCAGCTTTTTTGCCTCCAAATTTGTTTAAATAATTATTTCTGAGTTCCTCAGGCGATAAGAAAAACCCGCTAGAATCTAAGTTAGTGGTAAAAGGAATATTTATGGCTTCAGGAATGTGGCCTGCAACTAAATCGATAGTTTCTTTTTCTCCATTGTATCGTTCCTCGTCTCTTACATCTACAACCAGAAAATCCGCATCCAGACTTACTTTATCAATCTCGTGAATATCAACGAACGGTAATAACCATTTATCAATTTTATAGGACTCCTTTTTTAATGGAATCTCTACTTTTGAGCTTGTTGGAAATCCAGCTTTAATGGCCGCCTGTAATCCTCCATCCAGCACTTGAACTTTGTCGTGTCCAACAGATTTTAACATCCACCAAAAGCGAGATGCTGCATTGGCGCCATTTTTGTCATCATAGACCACAACATGACTCTTTGGCGTTATGCCAAGATTTGTCAAGGTTTCAGAGAATTGTTCAAGCTTAGGCAAAGGATGTCTGCCTCCTATCGATACATCTGCATTTATATTAGCCAATTGCGTATTTAAATCGACGTATAAAGCACCATCTAAATGCTTAGCGACGTAGTTTTCTTTGGCACCACTTCCGTTACTGGCATCAATAATAACTAGTTCACTTTTACGGCCCAGTGCTACTAGTTCTTCAGGTTTTATAATTGGAGAATTGTTTTGATTCATCTTTCTTAGTATTTCAAACTATTAATTTCTTTTCTAGTCAATTAAATGCCTAATTAACCATATTAGGTCAAAAATAAAGAGCATTCACCTTTCTTGGCACTGCTAATTTATACTAATCTAAATAATATTCAAAAACAATAATTACCCCCGACAACCACAATAAAATTATTTCACTCCTAACATTTTACCCATAAAAAAAGCCCAAGCAAGTGGACTTTAGAATTATCTTTTTTCTTCGTTTATCAGTTGTTGCATCGTAATGTTTCAACTTTAGAATCGGTATTTAAGCACTTTCGTCAAACACGATCTGATCACTACTTTCTATTTTGAATGGTTTATCTATTGGTAATGTAAAATAGAAAGAGGAACCTAAACCTTCCACACTTTCTACCCATATTTCACCACCATTTTTTTCTAAAAAGCCTTTCACTAATAATAATCCAATCCCGGCGCCTTTATTTTCTAATCTAGCTTTGGATAGGATATTCATTTGCGGCATAAAAAGTTTTTCTTGAATTTCTTTAGACATTCCAGTGCCTGAGTCTTTGATTCGGACTATTATTTTATCATCTTGATTTTTAGCCGTAACCGTAATTTTACCTCCAGGTAATGAGTGCTTTATAGCATTTGAAACTATATTTTGAATAATCGAAAGCAACATTTTTCCATCGGCAAAAACTTTAGTATTCTCCTCAATTTCATGATGTAGATTTATTGTATTTAAAGAAGCCGTATCATTTAATGTGTCAAACACCTTCTTCACATACTGGACTAATTCAATTTTTCTTGGAGAAAACACTTCCGCTGCATATTTTATTCTTGCCCACTCGACTAAGTAATCTAACATATTTAACTCGTCTGTTGATGCTTTATGAAGCAGCTCAAGCATTTCTTTAACAATACTAGGATCAAGTCGTTCAAAATTTGCTTTCAAATAGCCAGTCGTTGCAATTATACTTGACAGTGGACTTCTCAAATCATGCGAAAGAATAGCAAGAACACTTTCTTTATGCGTATTTAGATCTTCTAACTCTTTGACATAATTTTTTATAGCATCTTCTGATTTCTTCCTTTCTGTTAAGTCGCGTAGGATTTTAACGTATCCTAACATTTCACCATCGATTCCAGTTAATGGGAAAACTAATCCGTAAGCATAAAACACACTCTTATCTTTACAAAGGTGCCATCTATTATCTGTTGCTCTTCCCTCCTTTAATGCTGTTATAATTTCATTTTTTGGTATAGCATTTTGTTTGTCTTCTTCTGTAAAAATGATATCAAAGTGTTCCCCAATAATTTCATCTGTTTCGTAACCAAAAATTTTTGTTGCCCCTGAGCTCCAACTATTAATTACAAAATCATTGTCAATGGTAAAAATGGAGTAATCCTGCAAGCTGTCTATGATTTGACTATAAAATTCCGAAGTTGGAATATAATTACTCTTGAGAATTTTAGAACTGATTTGCTCGTTTTTCATTTGTTAGTTTCAATGATATTTAAAAATTTTGAATACAAAGTAGTATTTGAAAATCGGACATCAATAAAGGCAAAGATAGACAAAAGGATATATGAATACTTAAAAACGAACTTTATTAACCCTATCGTAAGAATCTAACTGTTATATGTAATATTCCTAAAATCAATTTCAAAAATTCATCCTTCCTACTGCCTATTGTATTGCCTCTAACGACACTAGTTTTCAGAATTTACCATTTCTAAAAAATTATTGTCCTCATTTGTCTCATGATCAAAATTCTAAACGAATTCATTCCCCATGCGATTTATACCATACCCTATTACAATATTCAAGCCAATAAATAGACGCAATAATTTCACGAAAGTTTATTCCACAAAAAAAGCCTCGAATTTCTTCGAAGCTTTTGCTTTCTGGGTGGGAGACGGGGCTCGAACCCGCGACCCTCGGTACCACAAACCGATGCTCTAACCAACTGAGCTACAACCACCATTTGCTTAGCGGTGGCAAATATACAACATAAGTTTACTTCTGCAAATAATTTTTTTAAAAAATTACACCAAAATTAGATCAAATCTCCTAAGCTATTGACTGCCAAATATCTTTCAACAGTAAAACCTTCCCCATGATCTACTCCCACGAGCCTTCCTAAATCCTGAGAACGGTAATTAAGGCTCTCAAAGAAGTTTTTACTTGTAATTGGTGATTCCGGTTCCTTAGAATTAGCATCATAAAATTGCGAACAATACGCTATAATAGATTCAATTTTCTTATCAGTAAAACCAGTAATGTCAACAACAAAATCTGGCACAAGGTTTTTCCATTGCATATAATGGTAAACCAACTTAGGTCTCCACGCATCTTGACTTTCACCATCAATGCTTGTTTCTACTTTCCTTAATCCTGATAAAAAGCAAGCATCCGAAACTAATTTACTTCCCTTTGCGTGATCAATATGACGGTCATCAATTGCATTACACAATACAATCTCCGGTCGATACTTGCGAATCATTTTTATGACTTCCAACTGATGTTTTTCGTCATTTATAAAAAAACCATCCCGCATTTCTAAATTCTCGCGAACTAAAACACCTAGAATTTTTGCGGCAGCATTTGCTTCCTGATCTCTAATTTCAGCTGAACCGCGTGTTCCTAATTCGCCACGGGTTAAATCGACTATTCCAACTGTTTTTCCTAAGGAAATTTCTTTTAAAATGGTTCCGGCACAGCCTAATTCTACATCATCCGGATGCGCGCCAAAAGCTAGTATATCTAATTTCATCAAAAATTCGTTTAAAGTTTTTTTGTTTAATGTTTAATTTTGCAAATCACCGGCAATCTATAACTGTTTATTTTACTGCATCAGAAATAGAAACCATTTTGTGAATTACTGCTCCAAATCTAAAATTTTCTTCATTGTCACCGATTTATTGACGCTTTCCCTCCACTCTTTTTCAGGAATACTGTCAACTGTAATACCACAGCCCATATACAAATGCGCTTTGGTCATTGCAGGTTCCGACGCAATCTTGATTTGCATGCACCGCAAGTTAACGTATAAATCGGTTTTTAATTCCTCCTTTTTAAATCCTTCCTTGTTTAATTCGCCTAAAAAACCGGTATAATATTCTCTGTCGTAACCTTCATTTTCCAATATAAAGTCTTTAGCAAGCTCTTTAGGCAATCCACATACGGCAGGTGTTGGGTGCAAAACGGAAACTACTTCCTTCAAACTAGAATTTTCCTTTATTACGCCCTCAATATCGGTTTTAATATGAGCCAAAGATCCCGCCTGTATTGTATAAGGACTGGAAACTGACTCTTCTGAAGTCAGGTTTTTTAGATTATCCAAAATAAAATCGGTGACAAATTGCTGTTCTTCCATTTCTTTTTTCTCCCACACTACTTCAGCCGAACCCTTGAGTTTTTGTGTTCCGGCAAGCGCCATCGTATAAAACTTATTATTTTTGGCCTTCAGCAATCGTTCCGGTGTAGCGCCCATCCATAATCCTATTTTTGGATGAAACCAACAATAGCAGAAAGCGGTTGGATAACTTTGAATTAATTTTTCAAAAATGGAAACTAAATCAAAATTGGACACATCAACGATTTCTTTCCTTGACAAAACCACTTTTTTGAGCGTTCCTTTTGCAATAGCATCAATCCCTTTTTGAACAAGTTTTTCAAAATGTTCTTTAGCCTGCAAATCTTCTGTATCTGAGAAATCAGAATCCTGATTTTCTTCAAAAGAAGTAATCAATTCTTCCCATTTTACAGATTGATTTTTAGGGATAAGTATCATTTGACTGCCTTCAAAAGGAGCAAAAATAAAACCGCTCTCGCCAAAATTTTCAGCAAAATATAAATGGTCGCTATTTTGAAAAAAACCAAATAATTTGATATCATTTGGCTTTCTGTATAATACAAAAGGTAAATTTTGAGCTTTTTGTTGTTTTACTTTTATAAAAAAATCTATCATATACTAAATTTTTAAAATGGATTTCAATGAAAAACGGTTGTCAATTCTTATTTTTTTCTTTAGTCAAAACCATATTGGTCAATTTACATAACGAAATCAGATTTCCGGCTTCATCAGTCACTTTAATTTCCCAAAGATGCAGCGTTCTTCCTTTGTGAATAATTCGTGCCGTTCCATAAACAACTCCTTCGCGAATGCTTTTCAAATGATTCGCCGAAATTTCAATTCCACGTACTTCTTGTTCTTTGTCATTAATAAAAAAATGGGAAGCCGCACTGCCCACACTTTCCGCCAAAGCAACTGAAGCGCCTCCATGCAATAATCCCATAGGCTGATGAACTGCGGAGTTTACAGGCATTTTGGCCACCAGAAAACCCTCTCCGGCATCAATATATTCAATTTTAAGGGTTTCCATCAGGGTATTCTTTGAAAATTCATTGCAGTATTCCAGCATTTTAACTTTATCCAATGTCATAAGTTGTATTTTTAAAATGTAAATTTAATTAAAAATATGGATTAGAAAACATCACAACAATTGACAATATAAGTTAAAATTACTATCTATCCAAATGAGTTTTTTCCTATTTTTACAAAAAAATTATCGCAATGCGTCCTATCACTTTACTGTTTTTTATTGGAATACTGGTTTCGGTTTGCTCCTGTCGAAGTGATTTTGAGACAATTCCAAGCACAGGTGATTTGACTTTTTCTAAAGACACTGTTTATTTAGATACGGTTTTCACTAATATAGGTTCCAGTACCTACCGATTAAAAGTTTACAATAAAAGTAAAAATGATATCACCATTCCTACCATACAATTAGCGAAAGGATTGAATTCAAAATATAGAATGACCGTTGACGGAATGCAAGGAAACAATGGCAAAATATTCAGTAATGTAGATTTATTGGCCAAGGATAGTTTGTATATTTTCTTAGAAACTACCGCCAATATTGCAGATGCTAATCCTGCTGATTTTCTATATACGGACCAGATTCAGTTTGATAGCGGTGCAAATCTTCAAAAAATAGAATTGGTAACTTTAATTCAAGATGCCATTTTCCTTTATCCAAAACGTTTCGCTGATGGAACCACCGAAACACTTCCCATTGGTGACCAAAAAATTGATGGTTTCTTTTTGGATGAAAATGACGCTATAAACGGAAACGAACTCCATTTTAAAAATACAAAACCGTATGTCATTTATGGTTATGCAGCAGTTCCTTCGGGTAAAACGGCAACCTTTGATGCAGGATCCAGAGTTCATTTTCACGCAAATTCTGGTCTTATTGTATCCAATACTGCTTCGATCAATGTAAATGGAGCCGCATCTACAACTGACAAACTAGAGAAAGAAGTCATTTTTGAAGGAGACCGTTTAGAACCTGATTATTCTGATGTTCCGGGACAATGGGGAACTATCTGGCTGACCAATGGCAGCACCAATAACAATCTGAATCATCTTACCATCAAAAATGCTACCATCGGACTATTGATTCAAAACAATGACGGAACAATCGTAAACATAAAAAATACCCAAATTTACGATTGTGCCAATTATGGGATTTTGGCGCAGACCGCAAAAATTAACGGAGAAAATCTGGTAATCAATAATGCAGGTCAGGCGAGTTTGGCTTGTTCGTATGGGGGAAATTATAAATTCACGCATTGTACCTTCAATAACAATTGGAATAGTTCCGAGCAGGTGGCTGTTTTTGTGAGCAACTATATTACGGGCGCCGTCCCTGAAGTCAAAGATTTAACTGAGGCAACCTTCAACAATTGTATTATTTACGGTTCGTATTCCACTGAAATGATATTGAACAAAAAAACGGGTGCTGCTTTCCAATACCAATTCAACAATTGCCTCCTCAAATTTGATAATGTTTCCAATTCATTTACGACGAATCCTGATTACCAATTTGGAACTGATACTGCGCATTACAATGCTATAATTTTGAATAAAGACCCAAAATTCTTTAAAGTATCACTAAATAAATTCAATATTAACGATACTTCTTCCGCTTTCGCAAAAGGGAATTCGGTCTATCTGATTCCGTTAGACATCATTGGAAACACCAGAACTTTACCACCGGATTTAGGCGCCTATCAAAACAAACCATTTCCAAAATAGCACCAACAAAATTCCGTATTGAATATTCAAACTTATTTATACTGTTGAATTTCAAAACAGAGAACTTTTCAACAAAAGCATTTCTTTCCTACCCCTTGATTTAGCAACACATCAACATTTTTTAGGTGATTGTCCTATCTAAAATTACGAAATTAATAATTATGTTAATAATTTCTTAATATAGTGTCGCTTTTAAAACCTTAGTTTTGTCTCCAACAATTTTTAACCAAAACCAAATTTTTAAAACGATGAAAAAAATCTACTCTTTTTTATTAGTAATGCTCTGCACTGCGGGTATTGCCCAAATACCAACGGGCTATTATTCAACTGCCACAGGAACCGGGTACACATTGAAAACCCAATTATACAACATCATTAAAGGTCATGTTGACAACGGATATGCCGGTTTATACACAATCTATCAAACTTCTGATGTTGATAATTTTTATGAAAATGATGGTTCCGTTTTAGATATGTACTCTGAAAAACCTACTGGTATTGACCCTTATAACTATTCTCTGGGAACAACACAAAGATGCGGTACTTATAGTGTAGAAGGAGATTGCTACAATAGAGAGCATATTATTCCTCAATCTAGTTTTGGATCTGCAGCACCAATGGTGTCTGATGCCCATTTTATAACTCCTACTGATGGAAAAGTAAACGGTCAAAGATCAAATTATCCTCACGGAATGGTTGGGTCTCCAACTTGGACCTCTTTAAATGGAAGTAAACTTGGAGCGAGTACCACTGCGGGATATACCGGTACTGTTTTCGAACCAATTGATGAATTTAAAGGAGACATTGCCAGAATGTACTTTTATTTTGCAACGCGCTACGAAACAACGGTGTCCGGATATACTTTTCCTATGTTTAACGGAACAAGCAATCAGGTATTTACGACTGCTTTTTTAAATATGCTTTTAACTTGGAATACGCAGGATCCAGTAAGTGCTAGAGAAATTGCTCGTAATAATGCTGTTTATGGTGCTCAAAGCAACAGAAATCCTTACATAGATCATCCCGAATATGTACAAGCGGTTTGGAATCCAACAGCAGATTCTCAAGCGCCAACTGCTCCGACAAGTTTAGCGGTAACGGCTTCAACGTCGAATTCAGTTTCATTAAGCTGGTTAGCTGCTACCGATAACACTGGTGTTACAGGATACGATGTATATATGAATAATGCATTAAAAGCAACGGTAACGGGCTTATCTACAACAATAACTGGGCTTACAGCTTCAACAGCCTATTCTTTTTATGTAAAAGCCAAAGATGCAGCAGCAAACTCTTCTGTTGCAAGTAATACGGTTAACGCTACAACCACTGGCGGGACTGACACCGTAGCGCCAACAGCACCAACCTCATTAATAGCTTCAGGAACTACTAGCACAACAACAAATTTAAGTTGGGCTGCCTCTACGGATAATAATGGAGTTACCGGGTATGATGTGTACCAAGGAGCAACATTCAAAGCAACAGTAACAGGCACAACTTATTCCGTAACGAGTTTAACAGCTGCCACCGCTTATACTTTTTCAGTAAAAGCAAAAGATGCTGCCGGAAATGTTTCTGCTTCAAGCAATGTAGTTAACGTAACTACTTCAGCGGCTTCCATATCGTATTGCGCTTCCTCAGGAACCAGTACTGCAGATGAGAAAATTAGCAAAGTCGTTTTTGGAACGATAAACAATTCATCTGTTGGAACAGCCGGTTATGAAAATTTCACTTCATTATCCACAAATACTACACGCGGAACTGCATATACCATCACAATTACTCCAATTTGGACGAGTACGGTTTATAGCGAAGGATATGCGGTGTGGATTGATTATAACAAAAACGGTGTATTTACAGATGCTGGGGAACTTGTTTGGTCTAAAGCAGCATCTACAACGACTCCCGTTACAGGTTCAATCACCATACCAACGACAGCAACTTTAGGAACAACCCGAATGAGAGTTTCTTTAAAATACAATGCGATTCCAACAGCTTGTGAAGCGATTCCTTTTGGACAGGTAGAAGATTATTCTGTAACAATTATTGCAGCAACAACTGATACTACCGCTCCAACAGCTCCCACTTCTTTAACAGCTTCCGGAACTACCGCTACCGCTACCAATTTATCTTGGACAGCTTCAACGGATAACGTAGGCGTAACTGCCTATGATGTATACCAAGGCGCAACTTTGAAAGCTACTGTAACTGCAACAACTTATCCCGTAACTGGATTAACGGCTTCAACAGCTTATACTTTTTCTGTAAAAGCAAAAGATGCCGCTGGAAATATTTCCGCTGCAAGCAATGTTGTTAATGTAACTACTGCTGCAGGTGGTTCAACAACTACCGATTTATTGTTTTCTGAATATATCGAGGGTTCTTCCAATAACAAAGCATTAGAAATTTCGAATGCAACAGGAACTGCCGTTAACATGGCAATTTACAGCATTAAAAAACAAACAAATGGTGCCGGAACCTGGAGCACAGGATTTTCCCTGACAGGAACTTTAAATAATGGAAGTAAATTTACGATTGTAAACAGCTTGATCGCTTTAAGTTGTTATTCTACAAGTACAGCAAATCTTTCTACAGCAGCAGCTGAAATGACATTTAATGGGAATGATGCTGTAGGTTTATTTAAAAACGGAGTGCTGATCGATATCGTTGGAACTTTTAATGGAGGAACCGCTAACTTTGCAGCCGATGTAACTTTAAGAAGAAAATCTACTGTAACTTCTCCAACGACAACATTCAATAGTACTACTCAATGGGATTCTTATGCAATGGATACTTGCACTAATTTAGGAAGTCGTATCGCTACAAAATCAACTAAAACCAGCGCAATTGTAGATAATAGCGACTTCAAAATGTATCCAAATCCTTCGAACGGGAACTTTTCTATAGACAATTCGAATAAAGCTTTTTCAGTTGAAATTTATAACATCCTTGGTCAAAAGGTTTTTGAAAGAAAGAACGCAGATGGTTCAAACCTATCTGTAACGAACCTTAACAAAGGAGTGTATCTGGTAAAAATAACAGATGATTCAAAATCCTTGATTAAGAAACTGATTATTAACTAGTTTTAGTTACAGCATCGATAATTAGAAAGCGGCAAAATTGCCGCTTTTTTTTGTTCCAAATTTAATCTTAATTGACTAAATTTGCACCGCAATACAACAAACTATACAACAATGATCCATTTCTTTGAAAACCAAAGCAAAACTGTTTTTGCAGTACAAACGCAAAACGAAATTTCAGCTCAAGACATTTCAAAATTAAACTGGCTTTTTGCCGACTCAAATAAAATAGAAAAATCCGTACTGACGGATTTTTTTGTTGGTCCTCGTGCCGCAATGGTTACGCCTTGGAGCACGAACGCTGTCGAAATCACTCAAAACATGGGGATTGCGGGAATCATTCGAATCGAAGAATTTCACAATGTTACTGCGGACTTCTCTGATTTTGATCCTATGCTTTCGCAAAAATACGCCGAGCTAGATCAAGATATTTTTACTACCAATATCAAACCGGAACCCATTCTTGACATTATCGATATAGCTGCTTACAATAAAGCGGAAGGTTTGGCATTGAGCCCGGAAGAAGTGGAATATTTGGATAATTTAGCCACTAAATTAGGCCGTAAATTAACGGATTCTGAGATTTTCGGTTTCTCGCAAGCCAATTCAGAGCATTGTCGCCACAAAATTTTCAACGGAACTTTTGTGATTGACGGTGTTGAAAAAGAATCTTCTTTATTCAAACTGATCAAGAAAACATCTGCTGAAAATCCGCACGATATCGTTTCAGCATATAAAGATAACGTGGCATTTGTAAAAGGGCCACGCGTACAACAATTTGCCCCAAAAAGCGCTGACAAAGCTGATTTTTATGAAACCAAGGATTTTGATTCTGTCATTTCATTAAAAGCGGAAACGCACAATTTCCCAACGACAGTGGAGCCATTCAATGGAGCGGCAACAGGTTCGGGTGGAGAAATTCGTGACCGTCTTGCAGGTGGACAAGGTTCATTACCATTGGCAGGAACAGCGGTTTACATGACCTCTTATTCAAGACTGGAAGAAAATAGACCATGGGAAAAGGGAATGGCCGAAAGAAAATGGTTGTACCAAACTCCAATGGATATTTTGATCAAAGCTTCAAACGGAGCATCTGATTTTGGAAACAAATTCGGACAACCGCTGATTACAGGTTCTGTCCTTACTTTCGAACATGAAGAAGACGCCCGCAAACTGGGTTTCGACAAAGTGATTATGCAAGCAGGTGGAATTGGTTACGGAAAATTAGACCAGGCCATCAAGAAAAAACCGCAAACAGGAGACAAAATTGTTATTCTAGGTGGAGAAAATTATAGAATCGGAATGGGTGGTGCTGCAGTATCCTCTGCTGATACCGGCGCTTTTAGTTCAGGAATTGAATTAAACGCGATACAACGTTCGAATCCAGAAATGCAAAAACGTGTTGCCAATGCCATCCGTGCATTGGTAGAAAGCGACAACAACCCAATTGTGTCGATTCACGATCACGGCGCAGGAGGACACTTAAACTGTCTTTCGGAATTAGTGGAAGATACCGGTGGATTAATTGATTTAGACAAACTGCCAGTGGGTGACCCTACCCTATCTGCTAAAGAAATAATCGGCAACGAGTCCCAAGAAAGAATGGGATTGGTTATAGGTCAGAAAGACATTGACACTTTGCAACGTATCGCTGACAGAGAGCGCGCTCCAATGTATCAGGTAGGTGACGTGACCGGAGACCATCGTTTTACTTTCGAGTCAAAAACTACCGGTGCTAAACCGATGGATTATGCCTTGGAAGACTTTTTTGGAAGTTCTCCAAAAGTAGTGATGACCGACAAGAATATCGACAGAAATTATGCTGATATAGAATACAGCGTAAAAAACATATCAACTTACTTAGAGCAAGTATTGCAATTAGAAGCAGTGGCCTGTAAAGACTGGTTGACAAATAAAGTAGACCGTTGTGTGGGCGGAAAAGTAGCCAAACAACAAACTACAGGACCTTTACAATTACCATTGAATAACTGTGGCGTAATGGCTTTGGATTATTTGGGTAAAGAAGGTGTTGCGACTTCAATAGGACATTCTCCCGTTGCGGCATTGATTGACCCTGTTGCAGGAAGTAGAACCGCGATTGCAGAAGCATTATCAAATATTGTTTGGGCACCTATCAAAAATGGTCTGGACGGAATATCCCTTTCGGCTAACTGGATGTGGGCTTGTAAAAATGAAGGCGAAGACGCTCGTTTGTACGCAGCGGTTGAAAGCTGTTCTAATTTTGCAATCGAATTGGGAATCAACATTCCTACCGGAAAAGATTCCCTTTCGATGAAACAAAAATATCCAAACGAAGAAGTGATTGCACCAGGAACGGTTATCATTTCGGCAGGTGGAAATTGTATCGACATCAATAAAGTAGTAGAGCCTGTTTTACAAAAAGACGGAGGTTCTATTTATTATATCAATCTTTCGCATGACGATTTCAAATTAGGCGGCTCTTCATTGGCGCAGACTTTGAATACCATCGGAAAAGATGCACCTACAATTAAGGATGCCGCTTTTTTCAAAAAAGCCTTCAATACGATGCAAGAATTAATTCTTGACAATCAAATCCTCGCCGGACACGACATAGGAAGTGGTGGTTTGATCACGACTTTATTGGAAATGTGTTTTGCTGATGTGAATTTGGGAGCAAAAATAGATTTATCTGTTTTTGAAGAAAAAGACATTATCAAATATCTTTTTGCTGAAAATATTGGAATTGTTTTTCAAGCTAAAAATGATGCGACTTTAGAAAGCAAATTAAACCAAAACGGGGTTAATTTCTACAAATTAGGAACAGCAACTTCTGAAGCGACTTTAGACCTTGGACATTTGACTTTTGACATAAAAGAATACAGAGATATCTGGTTCAAGACTTCGTTTTTATTAGACCAAAAGCAATCTAAAAACGGAATGGCGCAATCTCGTTTCGATAATTATAAGAACCAGCCGTTACAGTTTACTTTCCCTGCACATTTTACAGGAAAGAAACCCGTAATCGACTTCTCAAAACCACGTCCAAAGGCGGCCATTATCCGTGAAAAAGGAAGTAACTCTGAGCGTGAGGTGGCAAACGCCATGTATCTTGCCGGTTTTGACGTTAAGGACGTTCATATGACCGATTTGATTTCGGGGAGTGAAAACCTCGAGGACATTCAGTTCATAGGTATTGTGGGTGGTTTTTCTAACTCGGATGTTTTAGGTTCAGCCAAAGGTTGGGCGGGAGCATTTTTATACAACGAAAAAGCAAATAGCGCATTGAAAAACTTCTTCAAAAGAGAAGATACTTTATCAGTGGGAATTTGTAATGGTTGCCAGTTGTTCATGGAATTGGAACTTATTAATCCGGAGCATGAAGTGCACGGAAAAATGCTCCACAATGACAGCCACAAACACGAAAGCATCTTTACCTCAGTAACGGTACAGGAAAACAAATCGGTGATGTTGTCCACACTTTCCGGAGCTACATTAGGAGTTTGGGTTTCGCATGGTGAAGGAAAATTCAACTTGCCACTTGCCGAAGAAAACTACAACATCGTAGGGAAATACGGTTATGAAGGTTATCCGGCAAATCCAAACGGATCTGACTACAATACAGCTATGTTATGCGACAGCACAGGTCGTCACCTGGTGATGATGCCGCATATTGAGCGTTCTAATTTCCAATGGAACTGGGCAAATTATCCGGCTGGCAGAAACGATGAAGTTTCTCCTTGGCACGAAGCTTTTGTCAATGCAAAAAAATGGATAGATAAAAAATAATCTTTTGATTTACTATATTGAAAGCGTTCCTGAAAGGGAGCGCTTTTTTTATGGGGACAATTAATTTATCGTTTGAAAAATTTGTAATAAATTTATTATATATTTGGAAAGAGTTTTAGCGAAACAAACCTTAGGAAATCTACCCATATTTGGGTGAATACACGAAAGTTGTTTCGCCTATAAACAATTTGGCAGAAATTATAAAATTCGTGATAAATCAAATATTTCATAATTAATGAAAAAAATAAATAAAATAATTTTTATAATATTCCTATCATATAGCATAAATAGTCATTCTCAAAAGAAATATCTAGATTATATAACTACAGAAAAAAATGATACGATATTTGGAACATTAAGAAATGATATAATTGGTGGTAAAGTTTTATTTGAGAAAAATCCTAAATTTAAAAGGGGCAGCGTAAAATATTATAGTCGTAAACTAAAGAGAGTTAAAGATATACGATTTAATGATGATATTTATATCTACAAAAAGCTCAGTGATGATGGGATTTACGAAAACCCAAAAGAAAATATTTATTATGACACTTTAAATGTCATCAAAACATTAAACACTAACTTTTTCAATATAAAATCACGACTTATTGATTATGTAGTAACAATTAATAATGACACAATATATGGTATAATAAAAAATCCAACATTTGGCAAAAATTATCTAATTAATAAAAATAATGTAAAAATTAAAATTGAAAAAGATACTATTAAAGAGTACAGATATTTAAACAATGTATATCAATATTTTGAAAAGGAAAACATTAATGTTTTTGATAGTAGAAAAGCATACTTAAAACTATTATTAAATGGAAAAGTAAAACTTTTTGAATACGAATATCATTTTGTACAAACAGGTCAAAATAATGTACAAATAAACCAAGTAGATTATTATTATTACATTCTTAAAGATAATGAACTCATACTATTGAGAAATATAGGATATAAAAATAAATTAAGTGATTTATTTTCAGACATGAATCACTTAATTTCAAAAATTAATGATGATGAATATACTTTGGAGAATATATATTTAATTGTAAAATATTACAATGAAGAAAAATAACTTCTACCAACCACCTATATAGTTGTGCTCAAGATTAAAAACACATATCAAAAAAATGAAGAAAATAATATTCATATTACTTTTGGTACTTACAGTACTTTTTTCCTGTAAACAAGGCAGCAAATCAACGCCAAACACTGTTGATATAGAAACTTTGGATTCGACAAAAAATGTCCAAACTAAAAAGCCATCGGCTAAGCGTAATAAAAATAATTTTTACTCTAAATATGAATATACTGAGTCAAACGGCGCACGCCTAATAATACAAAACAGCTTTCCAAAAAGTGGAATAAGCTACACTGATCCCAATGGTAAGAAATATATTTATGCTGTATTTTGGACTCGAATAACCAATAATACAATTAATCCTCTTGAATTGACAATTGATTTTCCATTAGATTCATTTGAGATTCCATCTTCATCGGGCAACTATATGAAATTACTGTTTCCTTCCGACACAATGACAATTGATAAAGAACCCGTGAATGATTATGGTCTGACAATAAAATCTTTTTTAGATAACAATCGTGATAAATCGTCTTCGTTGAAAAGAACTATTAATCCAAAAGGTTCAAGTGCGTTTTATGTTGTGACCCTATCTGATCGTGGAGTAGGCGGAACTTTGCGAACAGGATTTAGCTTAAAAGGGCAAAACCTATTTTATAGAATTAACGATAAAGAAATTCTTTGCGGAAAGATTGATTTAACAAAATTAATGTTACGTAAATAAATAAAAAGCTAGCGCACAATAGTTACTAAAGCGGATTTGGGTAATAGGCTTAATGGAAAATTGGTTTTATATTTGGGATGTTTTGCTTCGCCTATTCGATATCGCTCGGGAGGCAAATCCAAAAATAGGGCTTAATCCTCAACCCAGCGGCGCAAAGTGTAGCTGCTGCGCAAATGTCTCCGACTTTGCGCAATTTTAATATGTTATTACAAAAGAAATCGTAATAAAAGTCTCCTGACTTTTATAAAAAAACGTTCTTTTTAAATATCAAAAACAATATATTTTTGATTTAATTTTATTGAAATTCTTCTAATGAAAGAAGTTTACGTTATCAGAGATCAAACATTACCTCATTTTATAACTGCAACCGTTGTAGATTGGGTAGATGTATTTTCTAGACAATTATATCGAGATTGTGTAATAGAATGTTTATATTTTTGTATTAAAAACAAAGGAATGGCTTTATATGGCTATTTCATTATGAGCAATCATGTCCATTTAATTGTTCAATCTGATCGTAGCGAATTATCAAATCTAATTCGAGATTTCAAAAAATTACTGCAAAAAATATTTTAGATAAAATCCAAGCCGTACCAGAAAGCACCACTTGTTGCAAGAGAAAGCTACGCCTGTCCTTGCCTATAAGAAATTGCCAACCTTTGACTCTACTTTTTTGTAGACAACTCCTTAAATTCTGCAGCCAACAGTACAAATAATTTTGTAAAAAAAATACCTCCATCCCCACCCAAACAAACAAAAACACTTTATTTTTTTGTAAAAGCAAGCCAACAATAAAATGAAAGTGTGTTTTTTTTAGATTCCAAAAAGAAAGACCAAATATAAAACTGCCGACTGAGATACTTTTGCGTTATACCATTAGTAATGTGAATAATATAAATTAAATATTTAATTGTGTAATACGTTTTTCCTAATATCTATTCAACTTTGTGTTTAAGTAAAACAATCCCAAAATCACTTTACTATAGACTTGGTTAGTTAGTGAAGTAACTTTTGAAACAGGGTAAAAATTGAACTTGCTGATTAAATAAAAAATCAATAAAATCAATCAATATGCAAGACAAGAAGAATCAATCATCCCGAAGAAAATTCATTCAGCAAACTGCTATAACAAGTGTAGGGATAATGCTGACCAATTCAATTCAATTATTTGCAAATCAAAATTCAAACATCATGAAAGAAAATATTCAATCAAAAGGATATGCCGGAAGAAACGAAACCGAAAATTTAAGTAAGTGGTCCTTTGAACGCAGACTTTTTGGCGACAGCGATATTTTAATTGACATCAAGTTCAGTGGAATTTGCCACTCCGACATTCATACCATAAAAGGGCATTGGGGAAAGCAGCAATATCCACAAGTGCCGGGGCATGAAATTGCAGGAATAGTTTCAGCTGTAGGAAAAAATGTAACTAAGTTTAAAGTTGGAGACAAAGCTGGCGTGGGTTGCATGGTAAATAGTTGTATGAAATGCGAGAGTTGTAAAAATGGCGAAGAGCAACATTGCGAAACCACGGGAATGGTAGGTACTTACGGCACTCCCGAAAAATCATCACCAACAGGTATTACACAAGGAGGTTACTCAAACAATATTGTAGTAACAGAACATTTTGCTATCAAAATTCCTGAGAATATTGATTTGCAATTTGCAGCACCATTGCTTTGTGCTGGCATTACGACCTATTCGCCATTAATGAAAGCGAAATTCAAAAAAGGCGATAAGATTGGTGTAGTAGGCATTGGAGGCTTAGGACACATGGCAATTAAATTAGCTGTTTCAAAAGGTGCGGAAGTACATGCTTTCACCACTTCTCCTTCAAAAGCAAATGACATCAAAGGTTTTGGTGCCAAAGAAGTAATTGTGGTGAATTCAGGAGAAGATTTAAAACCTTGGTTTGGAAAAATGGATTTTATGATCTCAACCGTACCTTATGCGTATGAGATGTCAAATTATATTTCTTGTGTAAAACCATATGGGTATTTCACACAAGTAGGGCAACCTATTAATGGAGAACTGATGATTAACAATACCAATATGATTTTTAATCGGGTAAATTTCAACGGTTCGTTGATTGGTGGGATTCCCGAAACACAAGAAGTAATGAATTATTGTGCAGAAAATAAGATATATCCGCAAATACAGATCATTAAAGCAGATGAAATAAATGAAGCCTGGAAAAAGGTGGTCAACAAAGAAGCCCGTTACCGTTATGTAATTGATGCAGCAACTTTTTAATGAATAAAAAAGTGGGTTACTAAATCATCAAAAGATTAGTCACAAACAAAAGGGCATATATTCTGGTAACTGCTTTGGTGTTTTACCATCCTATTAAGCTATTCAAATAAATCTTTAGGGGATTATTTGTCTAAAATCACGAAAGTAAAACCAGTAATCACTTTGTTTTGAATCAAGGTCAAAGCTACAAACAGTAAGTCCAGAGCAGCCATTTCTCCCATCATCATAATGAACGCAAAAGGATAATTGACGAGATTTACTTTTCGGACAAAAAATAGGTACTGTTAATCCGTTTGGCAAATGTGCAAAAGGTCAGCATTATACTATTTAGCATTATATTTAATTTATTGTTTAAAAAGCTATCGATTCTTCCCTTAAAATGTTGTATTTTAAACTTTAATCCGTATTTTTAATAATCTGTTTTATTTAATTCTATTAGACAAAAACCTATGACTATATTTACTCAGATCATTTGGCTCTTTATACTGGCTATACCTGTTGCTTGTGTTTCATGGACAGTTACCCATGAAGAATTGTTTCGGGAGCCAAGGGAATACTGTGTTAATAGAAGCCTTCATGACAGCACTTTATTAAAAAGAAAGTTTTTTTTCCTTTTTACCTGCGAATACTGTTTTAGTCATTACATAACAGTCCTATTTCTTATTTTAACTGACTATAAACTTTTGCTGACTGACTGGAGAGGATATATAATAGCAGGCTTCTCATTAATATGGATAGCCAACACGTACATGAGTACATTTGCGCTTATTCGACAGAGCATTAAAAAGGAAATAATTGAAATTAAAGTGTTGGAAAAAGAGAAAGAAATTTGACACTGAACCGTTCTTGCGAGCATCTCGCTCTTGGAGCTCGCGATAGCAATCACAGCATTAGACAATATACACTTCTGCTCTGCGAGTTATTCTTCTAAAAAATAAATATATCCTATAATGCGGATTGGCTAAAATTTAAAGTTTGTTTTGTACTTTTAAAGCATACTCATTGACCGAAAAACTTAAATTACAATAATGAATTATCACTTTAGAAAAGCGAAATTATCTGAAATGTCTCCAATATGGGAAATTTTACAACAAGCTATACTGCGAAGAAAAGAAGATGGCAGTGATCAATGGCAGGACGGTTATCCAAATCCAGAAGTCGTACAAAAAGATATTGAAAAAGGGGACGGATTTGTTTTGGTTGCAGGAGAAACAATCATTGGATATAGTGCGGTACTAATAAATGACGAACCTGCCTATGAAAAAATTGAAGGAAACTGGCTAACGAATGATGATTTTGTTGTCATTCACCGCGTGGCGATTTCGGAGAAGTATTTGGGTAAAGGTTTAGCAAAAATGATTATCAAATATATAGAAGATTTTGCACTAAGCAATAGCATATACAGCGTAAAAGCGGACACCAATTTTGACAACATACCTATGATGAAAATTTTTGAAAATTTGGGTTACACCTATTGTGGCGAGGTTTTTTTCAGAGGAAGCCCAAGAAAAGCATTTGAGAAAGAATTGGTAAAACCTTTCTAAATACGACAAGTTAAGGTGATTTACGAAACAAAAAAAAGAGGACTTTCCAATCCTCTTTTTATTCTGTCATTAATTTTATAAGCTTACTCTGCCATCTCCGTTTCAAATTCCATATGATCCACTATCTCTGCTGCTTCCGGTTTAGAAGCTTTAAGTGCATTGAACCTTTCTAATTGTTCTGTTTCCCCTTCTTCTCCACTGAAATAAGGAAAAACATCCATAATTGGAGATTCTGAAATAGCAGGTATTGTATAGTCGCCCATAGTGCCTTTCATCACACCCACCGTGTTATCATACGCTTCCTTTACATCATTGGCCTGCATTAATAAATACATATTGGTCTTGCGTTCTTTACCACTTTCTTCGTCATACGCCAATAATGAAACTTTTGATCTGAACCAACGATCCGCATTTTCAAAAGGATGAATCTCCGCATAATTGGCCACTTTTATATTCGTGATTTTAAATTCTTCACTTATATAGGCCGACATTTCTTCATTAATTCTGCTTTCAGCTTCCGTATAGGATAACGCGTCTACCAAGTATGGTTCATTCGCAATCTTTTGTGCACCAGTTTCGTCTGTTTTTCTATATTTTACTTTGCATTCGTACCAAATTGTGCTCATATATTTTTTTTTAAGGAGGTCAAAGATAGATTTTAAAGGAAAAAAAAATCACAATTAATAAAATAGATATTCACAATTTTGAAAGGAGGTCAGTATTAAATTTTGTTGCGTTTTTTTTTCCTATAAATTCATAAAAAAAACAGCCTCTCCAAAATTAGGAGAGGCTGTTTTTAAAATATATTTTTTCAGAATTGGGTTTTAGTCAATAAGGGTAACCAAATCTTCTCTGCTTTTTCTAACTTTCGTTAAATTCACTAACCAGTCCTTATCAGCATCTCTGTATCCTAAAGGAAGGATTACACAACTTCTAAGACCTTTTTCTCTAAGGTTTAAAATTTCGTCCAAAGCATCGGGGTCAAAACCTTCAATTGGCGTGCTGTCAACGCCTTCAAAAGCGGCTGCTGCAATAGCTTGAGAAAAGGCGATATACGCTTGTCTAGCTGCATGCTGAAAATTCACTTCGGCATCTTTTTGAGGATAGCTGTTTAATAACATTTGACGGTAATTTTCCCATCCTTCATTTTTAAAACCACGAATTTCGTTCGTAAGGTCAAACATTTTATTGATTCGTTCAGCTGTATATGTGTCCCAAGCGGCAAAAACAAGCAAGTGAGAACAGTCTGTAATCACCGATTGATTCCAACCAATCGCTCTGATTTTTTCTTTTATTTCTTGGTTTGTAACCACCATTATTTCAAAGGGCTGCAAACCGCTAGATGTTGGTGCCAATGAAGCTGCTTCAATAATAATGTCAATTTTATCTCCAGAAACTTTTTTACCATTCATTGCTTTTGCAGCATAACGCCATTTCAATTTATCTAATAATTCCATCTTAATTGTATTTATTTATTTTACTTATTTAAATTATATTTTCTAAAAAAGAGCCTAAACTCGTATGCTGTCCCACGCCACTTGGAAAGCCTCATTTATTACGTTCTCACCTAATGGGCAAAGCGATCTGTTGTCCAGATTCATCAAAAAAGCCATCGGATAAATGGAGAAAGCGTACAGTAAATACGGTGAAATATCTTTGATAATTCCTTCCTTGATCCCTTTTGACCATAAATCAAAAAGAGATGTCAAATATTTCAATCCTTCTTGGCGGGTTTCCTCATCAATCATAGGCGTGTTGTCACATTGTGATAAAAAAGAGGCTTCTTCTTTGTTTTCCAATTTAAAAGCAGCCATAGCAATCCAGACTTTTTCAAAACTTTTTTTCACTTCATCATCCGATTCGTATTGGCTAAACGCCGCTTGCGCAAAAGAACCTTTAACATCCAAATACAATTGATTAACCAAATCTTGTTTGCTTTCAAAAAACAGATAGATGGTAGCAGGAGAAACATTGGCTATTTTGGCTACTTTAGCCATCGAAGCACTTTGAATCCCTCCATTGTTTACTAAACTTAAAGTCGCTTTTAATAGTGCGGTACGTTTATCTATGCTTTTCTGAAGTTGCGCCATAATTAATGTTATAAAATGCAAAGATAAAAAAAAAAGAATGAACGTTCATTTATTTAAAAATAATTAAGATTTATTTAATACAATTCTGGATCTCTGGACATAAAAATAAAAGAAGAAATTGGGCTTTAAAAAAGAAACAGTTCATGGAAATAACCACTACTATTATCAGAGTTAGTAACAAATGGCTTTACATTTGAGCTTATTTTTAACATAAAACACTAGATTTATTTATGTTAAAATTTCGTTAAAACTAAATTAAACAACCGTTTAAATTTAAACAGATGTTTAATTTTACTTGGAATTAAAAAAAGAAGAATTGAAAACCAATTTTAACGAGAAACAAATTACAATACTTGAAGTAGCCGAAACGCTATTTGCAGAAAAAGGATTTGACGGTACTTCGATTCGGAATATTGCTAAAGAGGCCAAAATAAACATTGCAATGGTTTCCTATTATTTTGGTTCAAAAGAACGTTTGTTGGAATCTTTAATACTTTACAGAACTTCCGACTTAAAATTGCAATTGGATAATTTAATCCACGAAGATCTTGAACCTATCGAAAAAATAAACAAGCTTATTGAGCTTTACATCAATCGAATAAATTGTAACAAAGGTATTTACAGAATTTTACACTTCGAATTCACCTCAAAAAAAAGAGATTCAAATCTTCAGGCTTTCTCGGAATTAAAAAAAGGAAACCTTAAGTCTCTGGAATCTATAATCGTAGAAGGTCAAACCAAAGGTATTTTTAGAAAAGACGTAATTATTCCTCTTATAACGCCCACTATTTTGGGTACTTTCTTTCATTTCCATATGAATAAAGCTTTCTTTCAAAATTTATTGAATTTGAAAACGGAAGACTTGTACAATAATTACATAAAAACTAATTTGACAAAACACATCCAACAAACTATAAAAGCCCTTCTGATTTATGAAAGTTAGTCAATTAATGCTCTTCGGGATTTTCTTCATCGGAATTTCGGCTGTCGAAGCACAAGAAAAAACAAGTTTAACGCTCGATGAAGCCATACATTTGGCTTGGAAAAACAGTAATGAGGTTAGTTTAGCCAATACTAAAGTAAATACTAAAAGATACGAATTACAATCCACAAAAAACAGTCAATATCCTGACTTGAAAGTTTCGGGACAATACCAAAGATTAGCAAAAGCTTCCATTGATTTAAAAATCAATAAAAGTTCAAATTCTGAACCACTTCCTGTTGTGGATCAATTGATGATCGGACAAGTTAATGCCAGCGTACCGGTTTTTGCAGGATTTAAAATCCAAAACAGCATCAAAGCTTACGAAAATTTGTATCAGGCAGAAACAGCAACAGCTTCTCAAACTAAGGAAGAAGTGGCCATGAAAGTAATTAATCATTATGCTGATTTGTATAAAGCTCAAAAAACTTTGGAACTTTTAAAAGAAAATCAGAAAAGAGCGCAACAACGAGCAACTGATTTTAGTGATTTAGAAAAAAACGGAATTATCCCCAGAAATGATTTATTAAAATCACAGTTACAAGTTTCTAAAATTCAGTTGTCAATAGATGAAGCAGCTAAAAATTTAAATATTGTGAATTTTTATCTGGTTACGCTGCTAAAATTGCCTGCCGGAACAAAACTAATAATTAACGAAAGTGATTTTGCCAATTTTCAAATGGATAACGTTCCTACCAATGATGAACCGGCCCTACAAAATCGTAAAGATTTGGAAGCAGTCCGTTTTCAAGAAAAAGCAAGTCAGGCTAATATTAAAATAGCAAGAAGTGCCTATTATCCTTCCATTGCAATCATTGGTGGTTATACTGCATTAGACTTAAAAAATGTGATAACTGTTCAAAATGCAATGAATATTGGTCTGGGTGTTTCTTATGATTTGAGTGCTATTCTAAAAAATGGAACTATGGTAAGAATAGCTGAAAGCAAAGTACTTGAAGTACAAAATTCTCAAGCTATACTTACTGATTATATCAAACTAGAAGTTCAAAATGCAATAGAAGATTATAACTTGGCACTGAAACAAAATGAGGTTTATGCACAAGCCGTAGAACAATCATCAGAAAATTATAGAATCATCAAAGACAAATACGACAACGGTCTTTCGGACACCAATGATTTGCTTGAAGCTGATGTAGAACAATTAGGTTCAAAAATCAATAAAGCATTGGCAAAAGCTAATATAATTCAAAAATATTATGAATTGCTTTCTGTTACCGGACAATTATCTCAATCATTCAATCTATCAAAAATATAATCAAAACACATGGAAAAGAAAAAAACAAATACAAAATTTATTATTATCCTAGTGGTTTTGGTAGTGTTAGTCGGAACTTATGGAATCTATAAATACATGCATTCATTGGCTCATGAAGAAACAGACGATGCGCAAATAGAAAAAAACATGAATCCCATTATCCCTAAAGTTTCTGGATATGTGGATAAAGTATACATAAAAGATAATGATTTTGTAAAAAAAGGCGATACCTTATTTACGATAGACAAGAGAGATTATCAGCTGAAAATTGACGAGGCGAATGCTGCATTTCTTGCTGCTGAAGGTAATTTTGAAGTTTCAAAAGCAGATATCGGTAGTGCTTTGGCTAGCATTTCTGTATCTGACGCCAATGTATTATCTGCAGGAGGAAATATTGAATCGGCAAAAATTAGATTGGACCGAATTAACAGCGATTACATTCGATACAATAATTTGTATAAAAATCATTCGATTACCAAACAACAATACGAGCAAGCCTTGGCAGCAAAACTAGAAGCTGAAAATCAAGTCCGTATTTTGCAACAGCAAGAAAGAGCCAGTGCTTTTCAAAAATCAGTAATTGTAGCTAAATCTAAAGTTTCCAATAAACAGACTGATGTTGCTGCTGCAAATATCAAAAGAGCAAAAGCAATGCTTGATGCTGCAGAATTAAATTTAACCTACACTGTAGTTACAGCTGCTATTGACGGTCAGGTTTCTAAAATTGATATCCAGCCAGGACAATTGGTACAACCAGGGCAGTCTTTGTTTTATATTATCAATAATTCTAATGCTTGGGTAATTGCTAATTTCAAGGAAACACAATTGAACAAAATGGTTATCGGACAAAAAGTGACTGTAAAGGTTGATGCTTATCCAGACTATGATTTTGAAGGTAATATAACCTCTTTTTCACCGGCAACGGGATCTCGTTTCTCTATTTTGCCTCCAGATAACGCAACAGGAAACTTTGTAAAAACCATTCAACGCTTACCGGTAAAAATAAGTTTGAACAAATCTAACGATGTCGAAAAAATTAAATTATTACGCCCGGGGATGAATGTTGATGTTGACGTACATTTAAAATAAAATGGCAGTAATAGAAGAGGATTTAGTAGAATATGGCTATAGACGGGTTATTATTACGATAACAGCAGTACTTTGTGCTTTGCTGGAAATCGTTGATACCACTATTGTCAATGTGGCTTTAACCAATATGAGAGGAAGTCTGGGTGCTACATTGAATGATGTGGCGTGGGTAATTACGGCTTATGCTATTGCAAACGTAATTGTCATTCCGATGACGAGTTGGCTTTCGCAACAATTTGGAAGACGTAATTACTTCGTGGTATCTATTATTATTTTTACCACTGCCTCCTTCATGTGTGGGAACTCCGATAATATTTGGGAACTCATCATTTTCCGATTTATTCAAGGACTTGGTGGTGGTGCTTTATTAGTTACCGCACAAACTATTATAACCGAGAGTTATCCTATTGCAAAACGAGGTATGGCTCAGGCAATTTATGGAATGGGCGTGATTGTGGGCCCTACTTTAGGTCCGCCATTAGGAGGTTATTTAGTCGATCATTTTTCTTGGCCTTATATTTTTTATATCAATATCCCTCTTGGAATCATAGCCGCTATATTAGCATTCACTTTCGTAAGAAGTCCACAATACGGTGAAAAATTAAAAACCAGCCAAGTCGATTGGTGGGGTATTTTCCTCTTGACTGCTTTTATAGGTTCCTTACAATATGTTTTGGAACATGGGCAACAAGATGATTGGTTCAACAACAAAACAATTGTAATCTTAAGCACCATCTCTTTATTTGGACTAATATTATTTATCTGGCGAGAGCTAACCTATAAGCATCCAATTGTAAACTTAAGTGTTTTGAAAGATGGAAATCTTAGAATTGGAGTTCTAATGTGTTTTATCTTGGGATTTGGACTTTATGGTTCTACTTTAATTATTCCAATTTATACGCAATCTATTTTAGGCTGGACCGCTACTGATGCCGGACTATTACTTATTCCGGGTTCGATTACGACCGCTTTTATGATGCCAATTATTGGAAAATTAATTCAAAGAGGAGTTCCCCAAGGTTATATGGTGGGTCTGGGGTTTGTGATTTTCTTTTTCTTCACTCTTATGATGCATAATAGAATGACCCCAAATACAGGTACCGAGCATCTATTTTGGCCTTTAATATTGCGAGGAGTTGGATTAGGATTACTTTTCGTTCCCATAACAACCTTATCACTTTCTACGCTAAAAGGGAAACATATTGGAGAAGGAGCGGCATTTACAGGAATGATGAGACAATTAGGAGGTTCTTTTGGTATTGCTATTATTACCACTCTTATCACACGATTTAGTCAGAAACATCGAGTAGATTTAGTTTCCCATTTAGATGCCAGCAAATTTGAAGTACAACAACGTATCGCAATGCTGCAAAAAGGATTTATGTCTAAAGGATTCAGCAGCAACGAAGCCTTGAAAAAAGCATATCAGGCCATAGATTATTCAATCATGAAGCAAAGTACCGTTTTGTCATACATGGATATCTTTCTTTATCTTGGAATTATGTTTTTATGTTGTATTCCTATTGTATTTTTAATCAAAAAAGGAAAAAACAAAATCAATCCTGCAGATGCAATGCATTAGATTTTTGATTGCAGATTAACGATTTTAGATTTCGTGTTGATAAATACGAGATATCTACTTTAAGAGGTTTAAAACTTCTGCAATCAAAAATCGTTAATCTGCAATCTGAAATCATTTTATCGAGTAAAAACCAAATGGTTTCCCTGTGATAAGTTAGTGTCAAACTGATAGCCTTCATAATTGAAACCTTTCAAATCATCGATTGTTTTAGCATCCGTATCAATAATATAACGCACCATCATTCCCCTGGCCTTCTTGGCAAAAAAACTGATTATTTTAAGTTTACCATTTTTATAATCTTTAAATTCAGGGGTAATCACGGGAACTTTTAAAGCTTTTACATCAATTACCGAAAAATACTCCGTACTGGCAAGATTGATGAATAATTCTCCTTTTTTAAGTTCTTTATTCAATTCTTTTGTAACAGTAGTTTTCCAAAATTCATATAAATTTTTGCTCTCGCCGATAGGTAGTTTTGTACCCATTTCTAATCTATAGGCTTGCATCAAATCTAATGGTTTTAGCAATCCATATAAACCGGACAAAATCCTCAAAATATCTTGCAAGGATTCTAATTTTTCTATTGGAATCGAATACGCATCCAATCCGGTATACACATCTCCATCAAAAGTAAAAATTGCCGGACGCGCATTTTCTAGAGTGAAAGGCGTTTTCCATTCTTGATTGCGTTTCCAATTCAAATCAGCCAGTTTATCTGAAATACTCATTAAATCAGATAATTCAGCGGGCTTTTTTTCTTTTAAAACTTTATGAACCTGTCTCGCTTCTTTTAGAAATAAAGGTTCGGTATGCTGTGAAGTAGGTAACTCTTTTTCGAAATTTAATGATTTGGCTGGCGATATAACAATTTTCATATTCAGATTCTGTTTCAGTTCATTTTAGTATCCGATTCAAAAGTACAAATTGAAAATAAGAAATGAGTCCGTACGAATTGATTTGTCTAATAATAGGATAGATAATATAAATCATTGCAAATATATTTTTACTATTTTTGATTGAACCAAAACAAAACCACTATATTTTATTATGTCTGAAATTGAAATTAAAAAAGCTTCCTTATATGACCTTGAAGTATTACAAATTATAAGCATCCAAACCTTTTCTGAAACTTTTGCCGAAGTAAACACACCCGAAAATATTGAAAATTACAATCGGGAAAGTTTTAATTTGGAACAATTAACTTCTGAAATAACCAATCCAAACTCCCAGTTTTTTATAGCATATTCTGATTCAGAACCGATTGGTTATTTAAAACTAAATTTTGGTAACGCACAAACCGAAATTTTAAATGATAATGCTTTAGAAATTCATAGAATCTATGTTTCGCAAGCTTTTCATGGGAAAAAAGTAGGTCAATTATTGGTGGATAAAGCAATCCAGATTGCACAACAAACCACTTCAGATTATATTTGGCTTGGCGTTTGGGAAGAAAATCACAGAGCGTTGCGATTTTATACTAAAAATGGTTTTATAACATTTGACAAACATGTTTTTATTCTTGGCGACGAAGAACAAACAGATTTATTAATGAAATTGGATGTAAACAAAAAATCATAATGAAAAACAATAATTTCACCGATATAAAAAAACCTGTTTCAATTCTTAATGCAGCCGTAATTGTGGCGGCTCTTGGCTATTTTGTTGATATTTATGATTTACTACTTTTTGGAATCGTTCGTACCGATAGTTTGAAAGACTTAGGAATCACGGGAGATGCCATTCGGAATCAAGGAGAATATTTGATTAGCATGCAAATGTTTGGGATGCTTTTTGGCGGTATCCTTTGGGGAATTTTGGGCGATAAAAAAGGACGGATTTCTGTTTTATTTGGTTCCATTTTAATTTATTCCGTGGCTAATATTGCTAACGGAATGGTAACTACTGTTGATGGATACGCTTTTTGGCGGTTAATCGCAGGAATTGGACTTGCGGGCGAATTAGGCGCAGGAATTACTTTGGTAACGGAAATTTTGCCCAAAGAAAAACGAGGATATGGAACTATGATTGTAGCATCGGTTGGCGTTTCAGGAGCGGTAGTCGCTTATTTAGTATATCAGATTTTTCAGGATTGGCGTTTGTGTTATTATGCCGGCGGAGTTTTGGGACTGCTGTTACTATTTCTAAGAATAAGTATTTCCGAATCAGGTATGTTTAAAAAAGTACAAGAAAGTGAGGAGAAGAAAGGGGATTTTTTGTCTTTATTTACCAATAAACAACGTTTTTCAAAATACATTCAATGCATTCTTATCGGGATTCCATTGTGGTTTTTGGTTGGTGTATTGATTACTTTTTCACCTGAATTTGCTAAAGCATTAGGTGTTCAGGGTTTTGAAACTATTGCCGCAGGAAAGGCCATCGCCTGGTGTTACGGTGGATTAGTTTTTGGCGATATTGCAAGCGGATTATTAAGTCAGTGGCTGAAAAGCAGAAAAAAAGTCATGTACTTATTTCTGATCCTTAATTTGGTTATGGTATTTGTTTATCTAAATGCTTTTGGAATTTCAGCTTCTTCTTTCTACACGCTTTGTTTTATTATGGGATTCTCAGTAGGCTATTGGGTGTTATTTGTAACCATTGCTGCAGAACAATTTGGAACCAACATTCGCGCAACGGTGACCACTACAGTTCCTAATTTTGTTCGGGGTTCATTACCGCTGATTATTCTCATTTATGGTTTTTTCAGAGATACTATTTTTGATGGAAATATTCTGCAATCGGCTATGATTGTGGGATCAATATTATCCGTAATTTCAATTTTGGCACTTTGGAAATTAAAAGAAACCTTTCATACTGATTTGAATTATTCAGAACAGGAATCACAGGCTTTCCTTTAATTTTTTTAAATAATAACAGTACTCTTTACTTCGTAATAAATAGCGAAAAGCACTTTCTTTTTAAAGTCTATTTGCCTTATTTTTGTATAAAACATTTCAAAAAATATGAAACAGGATGTAATTATTGTTGGAGCGGGACTCGCCGGATTATCAGCTGCAATTTATTTGCATCGTCAAGGTAGAAAGGTATTAGTTTTAGAAGCTAGTGAACGTGCCGGAGGAAGAATAAAAACGGATTCCTATGAAGGTTTTCTTCTTGACAGAGGCTTTCAGGTTCTTTTGACCGCGTATCCTGAAACTCAAGCATTACTCAATTATAGAGATTTAAAACTAAAAAAAATGCTACCCGGAGCAACGGTTCTCTATGACGGAGGCCGTTTTGAAATTGCTGATCCATTCCGAAGACCTTCTGCTGCATTAGCCACTCTTTTTGCTCCCGTTGGTACGTTGGCAGATAAACTGAATACGCTTTGGTTAAAAAATAAATTACAAAAATTGACCATTAAGGAAATTTTCGAACAACCAGAGCAAACTACCCGCAAGCAACTGGCTGATTATGGTTTTAGTCCAAAAATGATTCAGCGTTTTTATGCTCCATTTCTTTCGGGTATTTTTCTGGAAAATGACTTGAGTACTTCTCGAAGAATGTTCGATTTTGTAATGAAAATGTTTTCCGATGGTGATGTGGCAATTCCTGCTTTAGGAATGGAAGAAATACCAAAACAGTTAGTCGCCATGCTTCCCGAAGGCAGTATTCAATGCAATACAAAAGTGGCTTCTATCGACGGAAATAAAGTAATTACTGAAGATGGAAACGTTTTAGAAGCCAACCAAATTCTTTTGGCTACGACCGCAAATAACCTTACCCAGAAATTCTTCCCGAAACAAAAAATGACTTCGCATCAAGTAACCAATATCTATTTCGAAACAAACGAAGCTCCCACTAAAAAAGCAGTTGTCATCTTGAATGCTTCAACCACAAAGAAATGGGTGAATAATTTGACTGTGATGTCTAATGTTTCTAAAGCTTATGCTCCAAAAGGGAAAATACTCATTTCCGTTTCCTATAATGGAATCCCAACTGTTGATGATGCTACTTTGGCCGAAAACATGAAAGAAGAATTGAAACAATGGTACGGTCAAAAAGTAAATTCGTGGCTAATGCTGAAGGCGTATCGCATTGAATATGCTTTGCCGACACAGGAAAGTGTGCGGAATGAACTCGATGCTGCGGAGATAAAAATATCTGATGCGCTATTTATTTGTGGTGATAATTTGCTTAATGGTTCTATAAATGCGGCTTTAAAAACTGGGCGATTAGCAGCAGAAGTTATGAAATTATAATTCGTGTAATTTTTTAGACTTGAAAGAACTCCCGTTGGATATTTAGTTTGGATTCTAATTCTAAAAAAAATATTCGAGAAAGTAGAATACTTTCTTTTTCGTACGGACCGGAGAAATATTTTTTTTAATCACTCCTTAATTTGGCAAAAATTTAATGCTGATGTATAAAAATATAAGAGTTTTTGCTTTAAATTTTTAAATTCCATCAAAAATATTGATCTTTGCGCAATTTTAATTTTTTCAAATTAAGAAAATAAAGAGCAAACCTATTTTGGTCATCACGAACAATTCCTTCTATAAAATCTATTCTATGAAATTATTTCTCACCTTTTTTCTTTCCTTCTTATTAAATGTTGGTTATTCACAATCCACCAATACCTATTTTGAAAAGATTAGAGACAATGAAGCGGCTTTAACTGCTTTCTTTTCTCAAATGCCAAAAGGAGGCGATTTACACCACCACTATTCCGGATCAATTTACGCTGAACCTTTATTGGCGCATGCCATTGCAGATAATTTTTATCTCAACACCGAAACGATGGATGTTTTAAAGGAAAAACCATCAACTGGAAACTGGGAACAATTTTCAACCTTAAAAAGTAATGGAACGTTAGACGCTTACAAACAAAAAATCATGCAAAAATGGTCCGTTAAAGACTATAATCATGTTGACTATCCATCAGACAAGTTGTTTTTTGAATCTTTTATGAAGTTTGAGCCAGCAATAAAAGGCAATTTTGGACAAGGGCTTTTGGAACTGAAAAACAGAGCCATTACTGAAAATGTAAGTTACATTGAAACCCAATTATCTACGATTCCTTGTTCTATGAATACGGATGATTTGACAAAATTCAATGCGCGATTGCGACAATTGGCAAAGGTAAAAGACGAAAATGGGATTATGCAGTCTTTGGATTCCGTTTACAATGCTTTTCAGCAAAAGAATGCCAAATCATACGCTACCGATTTCAATACTAATTTTGTAGCCAAACTTCATAACGAGCTTAAGATTGATGATTCCCGTTTCACGATGCGCTATCAAAATTTTGTGTTGCGTTTTATGGAACCCGTTGATTTATTTAAAAATCTAGTGATTGCTTTTATCTCGGCAGACACCAGCCCGCTTATGGCTGGCGTAAACATCGTTTCTCCTGAAGATGGTGAAACTTCCATGAAAGATTACTGGCTGCATATGGTTATGTTTAAATATTGTCATTCTCGTTTTCCAAATGTTAAATACACGCTACACGCCGGTGAACTTACTTTGGGAGTAGTGCAACCCGAAGACCTGACTTGGCACATTAATGCAGCGGTACATATTGCCGGAGCTAATCGCATCGGTCATGGTGTTGATATGGCTTATGAACAGAATTCGTATGATTTGTTGCAGTACATGGCTAAGAAAGATATCCCAATTGAAATAAATTTAGTGAGCAATGAGTTCATTTTAAAGGTCAAAGAAAACCGCCATCCATTGACACTATATAAAGAATTTGGAGTTCCAATAGTGATCAGTACCGATGATGCCGGAATACTAAGAACCAACATGACTGAACAGTATGTTTTATTGGCAAAAAGATACAAAAACATCACTTATGCAGATATCAAAAAATTTGTTTACAATAGCATCACTTACAGTTTCATTCAAGAAAATTCGGTAAAGAAAGAATTACTAAAAAATTTAGATTCCAGATTTAAAACTTTCGAATCTCATTTTCCAAAAAAATAATTAGTTCCCCATAATTATTTTACAAATGCAAAAATAAGTCCCAACTCAGGGCTTTTTTTATTTTGCTTATTCTTAAAATAAAAATAAATTTTTCGTTTTTCGAAACCTTTATTTTATTATATTTGATATACCTACTTAACTACTTGATAGTTACATTTCATAATAAATCCCAATTATTTAGAATTTCGAAATTTGAATTGTTTACTAACAAGATAAATTATTGAAGATGAGTAGAACTTTACTTTGGTATTTAAGAAGACATCCTTTATTGTTTAAAATCAGATTTAGATTAATATCTAAGAACGTCACCAGCGATCGAGCGGATAGTTTTTGTTATAATGGCTTAAATAAGAAAAAGGATATTCCTGCTATTTATTTCCAACTGAACAATATGATTTTATCTGAAAAAAAAACACAATTAAGCGATATTGAGAAAGTTAAGAAAATCGCAAAATGGCTTAGAAATAACATTAAAGGCGGACCTGGTCTGGGTAAATCTTCCGAAAATGTTTTACGAAAAATGATTAAAGGTGAAGGAGGAGTTTGCAGTGATTTTGCACAAGTTTTTAATAATTTTTGTGTCATTAATGATTTGAAAGTAAAAGAATGGGGACTCAAAATTAATACCGGAAAACCAAGCCTTTTAGGTGGACATTCCTTTAACGAAGTCTATTGCAAAGAATTCCAAAAGTGGATTATTATTGATGTATCTAAATCAATAATCTTTTATCAAATCAGTCCAAAATTACCCTTATCCGTTTTTGAACTGATCAACTTAAAAAAAGAAAATAAAGAAATCTATTATTCCAAATTCAACAAAAACTTTACGATAGACAATCAAAACATAAATGATCTTTATCTTATTTCTAAATCTTCCCCTTTTGTAATCACCAACTATTGCAACAAAACCTATGACTATTATTTAGATAAACTGGGATTTCTTCCGGAGTCAATTATTCATGGTTTAGTATATCTTACCGGAAATAGTTACGCTTATGAGTTTCCAATGTATCAATCCTAAACAAGCAAATACTGCGTTATCAATTCAATATATTAATCTTATAAAAATCCAAACTCTATTTTTTTTATTTTACCCTTTCTCCACAAAGTATTCCTTTATAAACTTCACAAATGTCTCTGACTTTGAGCCCACAACCATAGGCATTAAACAAAAATAACTCATAATTTTAAAAATATTTTCTTGCATATTATAAAACACGTATTGCTTTTACGAATCTGCGAGTATAGCCCGGCTTTTTTAGACTTGTAACAATCACTTTCATTTCGCGCCCTGAGGAGGAGTGTATAAAATCACTTTCCATTCCTTTTGGATTTGTCACTATCCCTATATGGCCAATAACCTTTCTGGTAGGACTCAAAAACAACAAAATATCTCCTTTTTTCACATTAGCAATTGGGATTTCTTTCCCAAAATTCTTAAATTCTGAAGAGCTGCGAGGAACCTGAATTTTAAAATGGTTATAGACAAAGTAGACAAATCCTGAACAGTCAAACCCATTCTTGCCAGAGCCCGCTTCAACATAAGGTGTCCCTAATAAAGTCATTCCAAAGCTTACAATCTTATCCCCCAAGGAAACATTATTTTCAATTGGATGAATCACTGTGTCTTTAACAATAGATCCATTTCTTTGTGGTAAAAACGAACCGCCTCTCGATGAACCATACGCGGCGCTACCCAAAATAAGTAGCAATGAACCTATGATTGTTGCAAATTTTAAGATATTTATCTTTTTAGTTGTCATAATAGAAGAATTAAATTAGTATTTTTTAGTTATAAATTGGCTATTACTATTTCGGTATTCCATAATTGAATAAGTAAGATACTATCTAACTTACTTTTACAAATCTAACTAATTTATATTATTTAAAGTAAAATAGAGCAAAGAAGCCCAGAAAATCAAAGACATACAATAAACACACCAATAAACCGATAGCGTAAAACCTTTGTGCCCATTTATACAAATTATACCCCATAAAAAAAGCCCCAATCGGGGCTTTTATATTTTTACTTTTCTTCTTCTTCCGTACTATGCGATTTCGAATATCCTCGCCATTTCTCGATACAATCTTGAAAATCCTGTGGAAGTTCCGTATCAAAACGCATCATTTCTCCAGTCGTAGGATGCAAAAAACCCAAAGTTTTGGCGTGTAATGCCTGTCTTGGTAACGCTTTGAAACAATTATCTATAAACTGTTTGTATTTGGTAAATGTAGTTCCTTTTAAAATCAAATGACCTCCATAACGCTCGTCATTAAACAAAGTGTGACCAATATGCTTTAAGTGAACACGGATTTGATGCGTTCTACCGGTTTCCAGTTGGCACGAAATCAAAGTCACATAACCAAAACGCTCTAGCACTTTATAATGTGTCACAGCAGGTTTCCCTATTTCCGGATCAGCAAAAACCGCCATTTGCATACGGTCTTTTACGTGGCGCGCCACATTCCCTTCAATCGTACCTTGATCAGCAATTACATTTCCCCAAACTAAAGCGATATATTCCCTTTCAGAAGTTTTAGCTTCAAATTGTTTGGCCAGATGTGTCATCGCCGCTTCGGTTTTGGCAATAACCAATAAACCCGAAGTGTCTTTATCAATTCTATGAACGAGTCCTGGACGTTCGCTGCTGTTCATTGGCAAATTATCAAAATGATACGCCAAAGCATGCACTAAAGTCCCGGTATAATTCCCATGACCGGGATGAACCACCATTCCTGGCTCTTTGTTTATCAATAACAACGCATCATCCTCAAACACAATATTAAGCGGAATATTCTCCGGGATGATATGATTTTCAAACGGTGGATGCGATAACATGACGCGCACCACATCACTGGCTTTCACTTTATAATTTGACCTGACAATAACGTCATTTACAAAAATATTCCCTTCGGTGGCAGCTGTTTGTATTTTATTGCGAGTCGCATTTTGTATTAAACTCATCAAGTATTTATCAATTCGCAAAGACGCTTGGCCCTTAGGAACTTCAAATCTAAAATGTTCAAATAACTCCTCTTCTAAATCTATTGTTTCTATATTATTGTTCATTTGCTGGTACTTGTTCTTCTACTGGTGTTGCTACACTATCTACTACACTTTCATCCACATAACTCGCTTTTCCGTCTCCTAATACTAAATCAATTTTAGACGATTTCAATACTCGGTCCCCTACTTTTAGGTTTCTTCCTTTGTAACGCATTTCCAGAACCATATCTTTTCCAAGATTCGGAATATAAGTAATTGTCCCTTCTTCAAGTCCCAAAGCTTTCAAAGTCGGAACCGCTTCACGGTATGTTTTTTCAATTAAATCCGGAATTTTTACTGATGAAAACCCTGACGCATTGATTTTTATATATACTTTTCTACCCACTTTTACTTTATCTCCAGGTATAGGATCTTGCTCTACCACACTAAACTTAGGAAATCCACTTCTAAAATCTACGCTATCCAAAAGCACATAATCTAAATCCAGCTCGTCCAGCTTCTCCTCCACTTGTTCTACAGTTAATTTTCTCAAATCCGGCACCGTTATTTCATGACCATGATCAGTCGTAAAAGTTAACCAATGCATAAACAAATAGCCCAAAACTGCAATAATAGCAATTGCAATTAATACTTGCCCTAAAAAGACACGGCTAGTAAGATACTTACGTAAACTCATAAATTTATTTTTATATGCGGCAAAGATAAACCTATTTCGTTCCAAAAAAAATGATAATTTTGTTTAATAGTATTTGCAATTCATTTGTAATCCTGAGTGCTGTCTAAGTAAGGAGCTATTTCCCGCTATTCGTTGCAATCTTTTTATCCGCCGAAAAGGCGTATAAAAAGGATTTCCACTGCTATCGGGGCTAAGGCATACGTATTCAAAAGAAAAATTGCATATCAAAACACCTGAAAAGCCACCCCGCCCGTTGGGCACCCCTCCATTAGAGGGGAATACATAAAGCTTCCTCTCCGCTGGAGGGGTGCCTGAAAGACGGGGTAGTTTTTTAATATTTAGAATAATACAATAATCAAACAAAAAAAATGAAAAACATTGCTATTATCATGGGCGGCTATTCCAGCGAGTACAAAATCTCACTAATTAGCGGAAACGTCGTGTATCAATTTCTGGACAGAAATAAATTCAACGGATTCCAAATCCATATTTTCAAAAACAAATGGGTTTATGTCGATGTTAATAATGTTGAATTCCCTATTGATAAAAATGATTTTTCAGTAATAGTAGACGGAGCTAAAATCACTTTCGACTGTGTTTTTAATGCCATTCATGGTACTCCTGGCGAGGATGGATTGATGCAGGCTTACTTCCAATTGCTGAATATTTCACAAACGGCTTGCAATTATTACCAAGCCGCATTAACCTTCAACAAACGTGATTTATTGTCTGTATTAAAACCGTACGGAATCAAAACAGCCATTTCCTATTATTTAAATAAAGGTGATACCATCAATACCGAAGAAATTGTAGCCAAGGTTGGTTTGCCATGTTTTGTAAAGCCAAATAAAGCAGGTTCCAGCTTCGGGATTTCAAAAGTTAAAACTGCCGCCGAATTGCCTATCGCAATCGAAATGGCGTACAAAGAAGACAACGAAATCATCATTGAAAGTTTCCTTGACGGTACTGAAGTTTCCGTTGGAGTAATCAATTACAAAGGAACCGTAACCGTTTTACCCATAACCGAAATAGTTTCTGACAATGATTTCTTCGATTATGAAGCCAAATATTTGGGTAAATCACAGGAAATTACGCCAGCGAGAATCTCGGATGAAATGACACAAAAAGTGAGCGAAATAGCCAAACGCGCTTACGAATTGCTAAAAATGAAAGGCTTCTCCAGAAGTGAGTTTATCATCGTAAACGGGGAACCGCACATGCTCGAGATGAATACGATTCCAGGGCTTACCACCGAAAGTTTGATTCCGCAACAAGCAAAAGCTGCAGGAATTTCATTGGAAGATTTGTTTACAAATGCGATAGAATTGGCGCTAACTAACTAATTTCCTCTTATGAAAGAAATCTTTGAGTGGAACCGATTATTATACAATGATTTACCCGAATCCTTCCTTTTAGAAGTTGTTTTCCGATCCACCATAATGTTTACCGTTCTACTTTTGACATTAAAAGTGGCGGGTAAACGTGGTGTCAAGCAGTTATCTGTTTTTGAAACAGTGATTATTATCGCTTTAGGTTCAGCAGCAGGAGATCCTATGTTTTATGAGGAAGTTGGAATAATTCCACCGATAACGGTATTTCTGGTCATTATACTTTTATACCGATTAGTAACTTGGCTCACCGGAAAAAGCAAAAAATTTGAAGAGTTTATAGAAGGCAAAACGGAATGTATTATCAGCGAAGGGAAATTTTCAATTGCTACTTTTAAAAAGGAAAGTCTAGCGCAAGATGAATTTTTTTCGGAACTGCGTATGAAATCAATAGAGCATTTAGGACAGGTGAAAAATGCGTTTATGGAAACCAGTGGCGAAATCAGTGTTTTCTATTATGAAGACCATGAAGTCCAACCAGGTTTGCCAATTCTGCCTTTTCTATTTAAACTAAAAAGTAAAACGATCCCTACAGAAGGTATTTATTCCTGCACCTTTTGCGGAAATACGGAAAGCCACAAACCAGGAAATGCGGAATGCAGAGTTTGTGAAAAATCCGAATGGGTAGAAGCCATAAAAACACATAGAAAAACATAAATTTGATGTAATTATATCTTACAAAATGAGAAAAGCCATATTTCCCGGATCATTTGATCCCATTACTTTAGGACATGAAGACATCATCAAAAGAAGCATTTCGCTATTTGATGAAATCGTAATTGCCATTGGAATCAATGCCGAAAAAAAATACATGTTTTCACTTGAAGAAAGAAAACGCTTTATTGAAGAAACCTTCAAAAACGAACCAAAAGTTTCAGTGATTACCTACGAAGGTTTGACGATTGACTTGTGCCATAAAATAAACGCAGATTTTATTCTTCGTGGTTTGCGTAATCCAGCCGATTTCGAATTTGAAAAAGCCATTGCACACACCAATCGCCGCTTGTCAAAAATAGAAACCGTATTTTTATTGACTGCAGCCAGAACTTCCTATATCAGTTCCAGTATTGTAAGAGATGTAATTCGCAATGGCGGACAATACGAAATGTTAGTCCCCGATGCAGTAAGAGTGAAATAATTCTAAAGAGATTTTGTCAAATCGAGCGCAGTCGAGACTAAATTATAGGTCTCGACTGCGCTCGACTTGACAAATAAACAGTAACAATATAAATTTGTGAAAAGCGCTATTTAGCCGTATTTTTACCAAAAATAAAAGCCATTAGACATGAGTATAGAAAGAGAATTAAATAAACGCAGTGGATCGAAATGTGAACTTTGTGGAGCAACTGAAAACCTAAAAGTATATGAAGTGCTTCCAACAAAAAAAGGTGGAATCGATGAAAGTATATTGGCTTGCAGTACTTGTATAGACCAAATAGAAAACCCGGACAATGTAGATTTGAACCATTGGAGATGTCTAAACGACAGCATGTGGAGCGAGCATACAGCTGTTCAAGTGTTAGCTTGGAGAATGTTGAGTCGTTTACGTGCATCAGGATGGCCTCAAGAATTATTGGACCAAATGTATTTAGACGAGGACACTTTAGCCTGGGCTCAAGCAACTGGTGAAGGTGAAGAAGATGAAAATAAAATTATACACCGTGATAGCAATGGGGTAATTTTGGAAACTGGAGATTCGGTAGTTTTAATCAAAGATTTAAAAGTAAAAGGATCAAGCATGGTTGCTAAACAAGGAACCGCAGTGCGAAACATTCGATTAGATCACGAAAATGCTGAATATATAGAAGGAAAAGTAGATGGCCAGACTATTGTAATCATTACACAATACGTAAAAAAGATATAGTCACAAGTTTGCAGTGATCAGTGATCAGTGATCAGAAAAAAGAGTTATTAGTGACTTCTTTATATCTAAAAATCGTTAACAGTAAAATATTTTACTGTTAACGATTTTTTTATTGTTAGACTATTTTACTGCTCATTAATCCCGAAGCGTCGGGACTGAACACTGAACACTTTTCAAAACTGAACACTAATTACTCCTCTTCTTTCTTAATCACTTTTCGGGCCACTTCAATTTTGAACTTCTTGCCTTTCATTTTTTCGTCTTTAATGGCGTGCAATAAATCTTTCACTTTATTGAATTTTACTGCGGCAAATGAGATAAAATCTTTTACTTCGATCAATCCTAAATCGCCTTTTTCCAATTTTCCTTTTTGAGAAAAGAAACCTACGATATCAATTTTATTCAATTTATTTTTCTTTCCGCCACTGATGTATATCGTTTGAAATTCTGGGGGTTTTGGCAATGATGTAGAATTTTCCACTTTCAAAGCTTCCATAGTATAATCAATATAATCCATCTTTTTCTCGCTTTCGTGAGCAATGATGTAAGCGGTTCCAGAAGCAAGCATACGTGCCGTTCTACCGTTTCGATGGGTAAATTCGTCTTCTTTAGATGGCAAATGATAATGAATTACGTGATTCATTTCGGGAATATCAAGTCCACGAGCAGCTAGATCTGTTGTGATTAAATAGCTCACACTCCCATTTCTAAACTGGATTAAAGCGCGCTCTCTTTCGTCCTGATCCATTCCACCATGATAATACGTAGCATAGATTCCTTTTTCGTTCAAGGTATCGCTGATACGTTCCGCAGCATCACGATGGTTGCAAAAAACGATAGCCGATTGTGATTTCAACGAACAAATCAAGTTGAACAAGCTTCCTATTTTGTCCTTTTCTTTCGAAACCACCATTTTCATGGAAAGATTCGTTTCTGCTACATTTTCAGGAATAAAGTCCAAAATCGTTGGATTTACCACTCGCGTGTATCTTGGAATCTCAATATCGGAAGTTGCTGAAACCAAAACACGTTTATTCAATTTCGTCAATTTCCCGATGATAAAGGACATTTGCTCATGGAAACCCAATTGCAATGATTTGTCAAATTCATCCAGAATCAAGGTTTGAATTTTATCGGTACGAAAAGTCCCTCTGTCAATATGATCGGCAATTCTCCCTGGCGTTCCTATCAAAACAGCCGGTGGATTACTCAAATTCTTGATTTCGGTTTCAATGGAATGTCCACCGTAGCATACATTTACTTTATAATCCGTTCCCATTTTTTTCCAAACTTGCTCAATCTGCAATCCTAATTCACGTGACGGAACCAGAATTAAACATTGAACCGATTGGAATTCAGGCTGTAACATTTCTAAAATTGGCAATAAAAAAGCCAAGGTTTTACCAGAACCTGTTGGCGAAAGCAATAAAACATTATTATCATTCAAAATAGCGTCTTGGGCTACTTCCTGCATTTCGTTCAGGCTTTCGATGCCTAAATTTAAAAGTATATTGTTGGAATGGTGTTTCTTATTCATTTTTTCTATTTGGGCAAAGGTAATTTTTAATTTTGAGTTATGAATTTTCATTTATACTATTATTTTTATTGAAATTGTCATTTACATTGGCATTAAAAAAATAGTATATTTGGATTCCGTTTTAAAACTTAGTTATGAGATTTTTCACTATTCCGTTTTTGCTTCTTACCCTTTCCTTGTTTGCACAAAAGACCAATAAATACGACACCTTTTTCGAAAAAGGAAATGGAAATCAATCGGCTACCTATCAAGAAACCATCGCGTATTACAAACTTTTAGCCAATGATTTTCCTACAATAAACATGCAGGAAATGGGCTTGACAGACAGCGGACAACGGTTGAATATAGTGACTTTCAACCCTGAAAAACAATTTGATTTTGAAGAAATTCAAAAAAATAAAATAGTACTTCTCATTAATAACGGAATTCATGCCGGCGAACCGGACGGAATCGATGCAAGCATGCAGTTGTTTCGGGATTTGGCTTTAGGTAAAATAAAAGCACCAAAAAACACGGTCATTGTCTGTATTCCGGTTTATAACATTGGTGGTGCTTTAAACAGAAATTCTACTTCAAGAGCCAATCAGGAAGGTCCTGAAGAATATGGCTTTCGTGGCAACGCCAGAAATTTCGATTTAAATCGGGATTTCATCAAATCAGATACACGAAACACAAAAAGTTTTGTAGAAATTTTTCATAGAATAAATGCAGCTGTTTTTATTGATAACCATGTCAGCAATGGTTCCGATTACCAATACAAACTGACGTATATCATGACACAACAGAATAAATTAGGTACTGTTTTGGGTGATTTCTTAAACACTGAAATGATGCCTGCTTTAGTCAAAGATTTGCAAAAAAAGAAAATAGAAATGACGCCTTATGTCAATTCATTTGCTGACACGCCAGACAAAGGTTTTGGTCAGTTTTTTGAAAGCCCACGATTTGCAACAGGTTACACTTCCCTTTTCAATACCATTGGATTTGTGGTAGAAACACACATGTTGAAAAAATATGCGGAGCGCGTGAAAGTAACTTATGAATATATGAGATCTGCGATTGATTATACCGATGCTAATTTTCAAAAAATCAAAGACTTGCGTTTGAAAAATGAAGAACAATACCAACCTAAAAAATCGTACACTATAAAATGGGAATTAGACAGTACCAAAACGACTCCTTTTTCATTTTTGGGATACGAAGCCATCTATAAAAAAAGCGATGTTACATCCGGAAACCGTTTATTTTATGACCAAACAAAACCATACAAAAAAGACATTCCATACATCAAGGAATTCAAATCTGTAAAAGAGATAATTATCCCAACAGGGTACATTATTCCGAAAGGATTTTGGCCCGTAATCGACTTATTAAAGAGCAATACCATTACGTATAGCCAACTTAAAAATGACACCATAATAGAAGTTGAAAGTTATAAAATTGCAGATTTTAAAACGGTAACGTCGGCTTATGAAGGTCACTATTTACATCGAAATACAAAAGTAAGTTCTAAGATAGAAAAATTGGCTTTCGCCAAAGGGGATTATATTATTCCAACAAAACAAAAGGGTATCAAATACTTGTTAGAAACTTTAGAGCCGGAAGGAATTGATTCTTTTTTCAACTGGAATTTTTTCGATACTATGCTACAGCAAAAAGAAGGATATTCAGACTATGTTTTTGAAGATACGGCAACGAAAATTCTAAAAGAAAATCCAAAACTAAAAGCCGAATTTGAACAACAAAAACAGACTGACAGTACGCTAATCAATAATCCAGAAGCACAATTAGACTGGATTTACAAGCATTCTGCTTATTATGAAAGTGCCCATCTGCAATATCCAGTTTATCGAATTTTGAAATAAAAGAGTTTCTATATCGCGAGTTTTTCTTCTTCAAATAAAATATTCAAAAAACACATTCATAATGGTCAAGTTGCATTAATGACTTGAATCCGCCCTCAAACCTCATCCAACCATAGAGAAAATATCTATTTTTTAACTTCAATCACCTCCACTTTTATTCCAACTGAATATGCATTGGGAATAATTTTATCGCCATGAACGTTGGCATAAACCTTGGTAAATTCAGCTCCAAAATACAGAATAATAGCGGAATAATACACCCATATTAAAATGATAATTACAGAACCGGCGGCTCCATAAACCGTTGCCACAGTTGAACTTCCCAAATAAAACCCAATAGCAAACTTACCAAACATAAAGAAAAACGAAGTAAAACTAGAGCCAATTATAGCGTCCTTCCAAGCAATATAACCATCGGGAAGTGTTTTAAAAATAATGGAAAACAATATGGTAGTCGTGGAAAATAAAATCAGAATATTAAAAACATAAAACAAATAGACGGTTAAGTCCGGAAAAGAGCGCAATAATCGCTCGTTGATAACATCCATAACCGTGTTGACCATTAAACTAACCAATAATAGAAACCCAACAGACGCAATCATTGAAAAAGACATTAATCGATTCTTAATGAACTTCATGATTCCTTTATTCGGTTTCGCTTTTAATCCCCAAATAAAGTTAATCGAACTTTGTATTTCGGCAAAAACGCCTGAAGCGCCTATTAATAACATAATCCCTCCAAATATTGCGGCAAAGGTATTGCTATCAGTCAACTCTATATTCTTAATTGTAGCCTGAATTTGAAGCGCTGCCTCATTACCAACCATTCCATTGATTTGACCGAAAAACCTTCCCGTAACGGCCTCACGTCCAAAGAAAAAACTAAAAATTGACAAAATAATAATCAATAATGGAGGCAATGAAAATATAGTATAATAGGATAAAGATGCACTTAATTTAATAGCATTATCCTCATCAAATTCTTTATATGTTCTTTTTAACAATTCCCAACCGGACTTGGCTGCTTCTCTACGCTTCATGATCAAAAATTATTTTATCTTCTGTCTAAAGTGAAAAAATCGTGATTTAGATTCTCTTTCTCAGTCTATAATATGTGGTTAATTGCATTCGATCATATATATAGTTATCAAAATTACAAAGTTATTAAATAGAAATTCAAAATATATATTACAAAATTCACACAAAATCAAATTCAAATTTTAGTCCTTTCATTCAAAGATTTTAAAGAAAAATTGAGTAACTTTACGTAATATATTTATTATAATTAACACTCAATATGAAAAAAATAGCCATTTCAATTGCTCTAATTTTATCTATTCTGATTGGATGCAAAACGAGCAGTAGTTCAAATGATTCTAAAAAATTAGACCTCACATTTGAACCAAAAAGTAATAGCACTGTTTCTGGCACAGCAACTTTTACAGAAAAAAACGGCAAAGTTTCTTTCGTTGCCACATTGGCCGGGCTTCAACCTGGAGTTCATGCCATACATATTCATGAAAAATCAGATTGTTCCTCAGCAGATGGAAGTTCAGCTGGAGGACATTGGAACCCTACATTCAAAAAACATGGAAAATGGGGAGTTGGTGAATATCACAAAGGAGATATAGGAAACTTTACAGCTGATGAAAAAGGAAACGGAACCATCACTTTAACAACCGATGAATGGTGTATTGGTTGTGGAGATGAAACCAAAGATATTCTGGAAAAAGGGCTTATTGTTCATCAAGGTGCCGATGATTTCGTTACACAACCAACAGGAAATGCCGGAGGCAGAGTAGCGTGTTCTGCCATAATTAAGTAAGATTTCATAATTTTTAATAAAATACCGTCTTGTCACAAAAACAGGACGGTTTTTTAATTTAAATTTAATGTCAAAACCGTAAAAAAACATAGCTTTGTAACTTCAAATTAAAGCAATGATTAACCCTTCGGCATCCGGTTGGATAGATAAATTTTTTTTAGAACAAAAATTTTCAAATGAAAATGTTTCTACTACTACTGATACCTTTTATTATCAAGTTCGAGAGACAGGCTTTATATATGGACACATAATTTGTTTTAAAACTAAAAGTCCAATCGAAACCAAAGGCTGGTTTAAGGAAGAGATTTCTAAAGTTGCTTTATTAAATACCTTGTTCGCTATTTTTTGTTTGACAGAAAAAGAGATTAGCCCTGAAAATTTCATTAAACAAACCCTTGCTTTTTACAATCAGATGAATCCTCAGGGATTTAATATCTTTAAAAAGATACTGCCTAAAAACTCCCCTTCCTTAACTTTAGAAAAAATAATTGATGAACGTGTGCAGACCAATGACACAATCATCAGTAAAAATTTTTCGCATCTGGTAACAAATGCCCTATTATTTATTGATGCACTTGCTTTTCGTCAATATTTAATACATGGATCAATCCCTGAAAAATATCTGAAAAAAATTGAGGAAACAGTTGTAAATATAGTAACACTGGCATTGAAAGTAAAGTCCAATAAAACACAATATGATGATTTGTTGATTAAGCTTTTTGAAGCATCCATACGCTACAGTAAATTTTCTAAAAATTCAGTTCAAAATTTAGAAACTATCCAATTGGATTATTTTACTAATGATCTTGAGAAATATTATCTTATTGATATTGCCGGAATGGCTTTATGGAGTGATGGTAAAATCGAAAATAATGAAGCTTATTTTCTGCATTCTTTAGCCGATGTTTTATCCGTTTCAGAAGATTTTGTTAATGACAGCATCAGCAGTACCAATGACTTTATTACAAAACATAAAAAAGATATTCCTTATTTTAATTATTCTAATCCTGTTAAACACTTTTACGATCAAACTACTCAAAGTGTTATTACCCTAATGAGTCGAAATAAAAAGAGATTGGTTAAGGAAATAGTCCAAAGCAAAGAATTAATGCTATTACTGGCTTATTCGACCCGAAGAGATTTAAACGAAAAAGAAAAGAAAAAAGTTAAGAAACAAATATTGGAGATTTGTAAAACGATCCCTTCCCTTACTATCTTTTTGCTTCCTGGCGGAAGTTTATTATTGCCCATTTTAATTAAATTTATTCCCACACTTTTACCCTCCGCTTTTAATGAAAATCTGGAAGAAATTGAATAATGAAAAAGCCGCTAGAGGACTACCGTCTGGAAACAAGTTTGTAATAGAACACCGATAATACTGATTAAGCAGATTTACACTGATTTTTAAGTTGATATTAAAAAATTAAACACGAATTTACACGAATTAATTTGTACAAATTTGTGAAATTCGTGTTTAATATCCTATCCGATTTTAGTGTCCATACGGAAAGCTTGAGAGCGGTTTTTACTTAAAATTTCAATTGATATACTTCATCCAAATCTTTATTTGAACGGATATTGACTTCTAAGTCAGTCACAAAGCCTGAATTTAGACCATAAGCCCATCCGTGTAAAGTCAATTCCTGACCATTTTTCCAGGCCGCTTGTACTATAGACGTTTTAGCTAAATTGAATACTTGTTCTTTTACACTAATTTCAACAAAGGTGTTAAAACGTTCCGTTTCATCTTCAATAGAATCTAAGTAGATACTATGCAAACGATACACATCTTTTATATGACGAATCCAGTTGTCTATGATTCCAATAGAGTCATTTCCCATAGCCGCTTTTACACCGCCACATCCGTAATGACCACAAACTAAAACATGTTTTACCTTCAAAACATTAACGGCATAATCCAGAACGCTCAACATATTCATATCAGAATGTACCACCATGTTGGCAATATTCCTGTGAACAAAAACTTCCCCCGGTTTAGCACCCACAATTTCGTTAGCAGGAACTCTACTATCTGAACAACCAATCCATAATAAAGGCGGAGTCTGACCTTTGGCTAAATCTTGAAAATAATTTGGGTCGCTCGCTAAAGAAGTTTCGACCCATTTTTTATTATTATCTAATATTTTTTTATAAAAATCGTTCATTATTTTGGTTTATAATATTTGGGAATTTAATTAAATCAACTCTTAACAATGTAAAGTAACAGTTTTTCAACGTTTGTACATAATTATTTTTAATCTGGAAATACTTCTGTTTTAATTTCTTTTTTCACCATCATTCTTTTCGCAACGTCATAATAATGTTCTATCGTAACATGATTTTGCGTCTCTGAACTGTTTTCTAATTGATATGCTTTTTTAAACCCCTTAAGTTTAACCTTAATATTTTGATCAATTGCTCTTGTTGTTTTAAATTCATGGATTAAATCCAAAATATCATGAGCAATGTAAACAGTATCTTTTGCATCAATAACTACTTTTGAGTTTTCCGGAATATCATTCAAGGTTAGTTTTATTGCCGCTTTATTCAAAAACGAAACTTCTTGAGCCAAGTCTATATGAATCACATCACCATCTGCATATTCTTCTTTTCTAAAACTATACGCTCTTTTAAGGTTACCTTTTAAAACAAAAATAATACTAATAACAATTCCCAAAGCCACCCCTTTCAACAAATCAGTAAATACAACAGCTAATAATGTTGCCATAAAAGGAACAAATTGGTATTTTCCTTTTTCCCAAAAATGTTTGAATGTTGCTGGCTTGGCTAATTTATATCCAACTAATAAAAGAATTGCCGCTAAGGTTGCTAATGGAATTTTATTCAAAACTAACGGAATAGAAACTACACTTATCAATAATAAAAGACCATGAATAATAGCTGACATTTTCGATTTAGCGCCAGAATTACTATTTGCCGAAGTACGTACAATTACAGATGTTAAAGGTAAACCTCCCAAAAGAGAACTTACCATATTCCCAATTCCCTGGGCTTTCAACTCAACGTTGGTATCTGTATATCGTTTTTGCACATCCATTCTATCGGCAGCTTCAATACTCAATAAAGTTTCAATCGAAGCAACAATGGCAATAGTTAAAGCGATTACCCAAACTTTAGGATTTGTTATCCCTGATAAATTCGGTGTAACTATAATTGACTTAAATTCATCGAAGCTAGTAGGAACCGGCAAGGAAACTAAATGCTCTTTTGCAATAGCTAATGAACTTCCTGTTACAGTGAAAATTTCGTTCAACATCACACCAACTACTACCGCTACCAATGCACCGGGAATTAATTTTAATTTTTTCAAAAAAGGAACCTTATCCCAAGCAATCAATATTATTAATGATAGTATCGTAATAATTATTGAACCTAATTGTATAAAATTAAAAATACTAAACAATGAAGATAGGGTATCGCTGCCATCCAACTGCAGAAAAGATTGATCTCCTTCAAAATCATTATCATAACCAAAAGCATGAGGCAATTGTTTCAGAATAATAATAATTCCAATACCTGCTAACATTCCTTCAATAACATTCGTTGGAAAATAATTAGAAATACTTCCCGCTTTGATAAATCCTAATGCTAATTGCATCAAACCTGCAATAAAAACGGCCGTCAGAAAAATATCAAAAGCACCTAAATCCGTAATCGCTGTTAAAACAATGGCTGTTAAACCTGCTGCCGGGCCAGAAACACTCAAATGTGATTTACTTAAATATCCCACCACTATTCCGCCAATAATTCCCGAAATAATCCCTGAAAACAAAGGAGCACCTGAAGCCATTGCAATACCTAAACACAATGGAAGAGCCACCAAAAAAACCACTAAACCAGACGCAAAATCGGATTTAAGGTTAGCAAAAATATTGAATTTTTTTGTCATAATGCCTTACTGAAAATTTACACAAAGATTTTGTCACACTGAAAAAATGTGAAAATTTGATTTTATAAAACTAAAATCAACATTGTATTAAACCTGTTCAGGCGGGGGAATAAATATGGTCGAGGCTATTTTATCATGTTTTGATAAATTCTCGGAAAGAATAAGACTTGAATCATAACTCAATTCGCGGACAACTTCAAATGAAATATGGGAAATAAAAACTGCCTTAATTTCTTTATGTGCTTTTTCTTCTTCAGAAAAGCTATAAAAAATAGACGAATCATTATCTTCCTCTAATAAACTCACAATTGTTGGAGTTAAAAGAAAGCTAATAAAAACGAACAATAGTATTTGTGCAGTTATTTTCATTGACGCAAAAATAGAGCAAAGTCTATTACAAAAGTAAAAGCTTTAATGAATTTAAAAAAAAATTAACATTATAAAAAACCCGGAGCAACTTATATCCTCTGGTTTTTTTTGTAATAAATCTGTCTTACAAACCTTCTCCCAACCAAGCTTGCATCATCCAGATTGTTTTTTCTTGTTCTGCAATGAAATCACTCATCATTGAATTTGTCCCTTCATCATTAATTTCTGAAGATTTATTTAGAATTTCTCTTTCAATTTTTAATAAATGAGATAATGAATTTACGATTAGGTGAATCGCTTTTTCATCAATAGAGATGTTTTTACCCACTGGTAGCTGGCTATTTTTGATATAATCCTCAAAAGTATGAAACGGCGTACCACCAAGAGTAAGCACGCGCTCTGCTATCATATCGATTTTTAATTGGGAATCATTGTATAATTCTTCGAACTTGACATGCAAGTCAAAGAAACGTTTACCGCGAATATTCCAGTGAATTCCTCTTAGATTCTGATAGTATACTTGAAAATTTGACAGTAATAGATTTAATTCCGTTATTATTATTTCGGATTCTTTAACCGGCAATCCTAGAATATTAGTTTTCATAATTTTGAATTTATTACAAATTTATGCAAGAAAATAAAATTTGTACTATAAATTAAATTGATTGTTTTTATATTTGCATCAGCAAATACTATAAATATGACAATCACCCAACTAAAATATGTTTTGGCTGTAGCTGAACACAAAAATTTTACACTTGCCGCCGAAAAATGCTTTGTAACTCAACCAACTTTGAGCATGCAAATTCAAAAAATAGAAGAAGAATTAAGCATTCAGATATTTGATCGTTCCAAAAAACCAATTCAACTTACGGATATTGGACAAAAAATCGTGAATCAAGCCAAAAATATTGTCAACGAAGCAGATAGAATTCAAGATATTGTTGAGCAGCAAAAAGGGTTTATAGGAGGTGAATTCAGATTGGGAATCATCCCAACTATTATGCCTACATTATTGCCCATGTTTTTGAATAATTTTATAAAAAAATATCCAAAAGTAAAACTCATAATCGAAGAGTTAAACACGGAAGAGATTATAACAAAACTCAACAACGGTCATTTGGATGCAGCAATTGCAGCAACCCCACTGATGGAAGAAAAAATCAAAGAAATTGTTTTGTATTTTGAACCCTTTGTAGCCTATATTCCTGAGAATCATCAAAATTTTCAAAAAGAAGAGATTGAAGTGTCCGACTTAAATCTGGATGAAATCTTGCTATTACAAGACGGACATTGTTTTCGTGATGGGATTTTGAATTTATGCAAAAGCCAGGGTAAAAATGAATTCAATCATTTTCAAATTGAAAGCGGAAGTTTTGAAACATTAATAAAACTAGCCGATGAAGGGCTAGGAACCACATTACTGCCCTATCTGCACACTTTAGATTTGAAAGAGTCCGACAAACTGAAGTTACGTCATTTTAAGGAACCTAAACCAGCTCGTGAAGTCAGTTTGATTTTCCCAAAAAGCGAATTAAAAATACAAATTATTGATGCACTTAGAAGCACAATTGCCGGAGTTATAAAAGGAGCGATCGTTTTTCAAAATGTTCAAATTGTGAGCCCAATTCAGAAAAAATAAAAAAAGGAACCGATCAGGTTCCTTTTTTTTATTTATGAATTTACGATAAGTAAACATTGTTTCAACTCTGGTTTTTCGATTGTGAAATTTAATAACCATTCTCGCAATTGTTCCATTTCAAACGGCAATAGGGTTTTTATGGCTTTTTCTAGTTCTTTACAAAAAAGTATTGGATCAAAACTTACTCTTTCTAGTATTGATTTTGTGTAATCAAACATGATTTTTGACATATTAAATTAATATTATAGGTTAGACCTTAATTTTTAGCTATTGTAAAAATACATTTTAAAAAGACAGAATATAAGTAATTAACGTTCTTTTTTGTGTTTTATTTTTTACGAGCACGAAACATTTCTCTTTTACCGGGAGGGCCTGCAAGCTTTTCAACGGTAAAACCCACTTCTATCATACTTCGTTTCACTACTCCTCTGGCGGCATAAGTAACAAGGATGCTATTTGGCTTAAGTGCCTTGTACATTTTTTCGAAAATTTCAGTACTCCATAATTCTGGTTGAACTCTGTAACCAAAAGCATCAAAATAGATTAAATCAAATTTTTCATTATCGTCAATTGCCTCAAAAAATTGTTTTCGTTTTGTCAATGAAAAATCTTTGTTTAAAATGATTTTTTCCTCCCAATTACTGTCATGCATTTTCTCGAAAATAGCACTTTCGTTTGTTGCATTCAACTCCTCAACATAATTCATGGAGAGAACCTCGTCAGGAGAAACGGGATACGCCTCTACTCCAACATAATCAATAGTCGCATTTAGTTTTTTAGCTTCTAAAAAAGTGATTAAGGCATTTAATCCCGTTCCAAAACCAATTTCTAAAATAGAAACATGTTTATTCTCAAATAAGCACAAACCATTTTTTATAAAAACATGTTGTGCTTCTTGAATTGCTCCGTGTTTAGAATGATAACATTCGCCCCATTCTTGCAAATGAATAGTTGTCGAACCATCGAGAGTTTGGATAATTTCTCTTTTCAAAATTATAATTTGAGGTTGTTAGTAGTTTTTTATGCGCTATGAGCAGGTCAAATTTAGTCAAAACTAAAACGTATCGTCTTAAAAATCCATTTTTTTATGTGTTTCATATAAATTGAGCCTCTTTATTTCTATTTTTTCAATGTAATAAATCACAATTAAATCCTATAATTAATAGTTTTATCACAAGGAATTCGATGAATTTTATTTAATTTTGCAAATATTAAAGTTCTCTTTGTGAAAAAATCAAAGATTTCAATATTCCTGTTAATCAATTATAAAAAAATAAAAAACAATACATTATCATGAGTACAACTCAAACTAATAAAATTGAAATAATAAAAGCTCCAACTTCAAAAATTAATGAAGTAGACTTTGAGAACTTAAGCTTTGGTGCTGTTTTTACAGATCATTTATTTGAATGTGATTTTAAAGATGGAAAATGGCAAAAACCTGTCATTAAGCCTTACGCACCCTTTTTGTTAGACCCTTCTTCAAGAGTTTTTCATTATGGTCAGGCTATTTTTGAAGGCATGAAGGCCTACAAAGATGAGGATGATGCAATCTGGCTATTTAGACCTGATGAGAACTACAAACGTTTCAATAAATCAGCTGTTAGAATGGCGATGCAGGAAGTGCCAGAAGACATATTTATGAATGGTTTGAAAGAATTATTGAAATTAGATCAAGCATGGATAAAAAGAGGGAAAGGAAATTCCATGTACATCAGACCCTTTATGATTGCTACAGGAACTGGTGTTATTGCGAACCCATCTGATAATTATAAATTTATGATCATTTTATCACCAGTAAGCGCATATTACGCAGGTGAAGTTAAAGTTCTTATCGCGGAGCATTACAGTAGAGCTGCAAATGGAGGAATAGGAGCTGCAAAAGCTGCCGGAAATTATGCTGCACAGTTTTATCCTACGAGCTTAGCTAACAAACAAGGTTTCCAACAAGTGATTTGGACCGATGATGCCACACATACTAAATTGGAAGAAGCAGGGACAATGAATGTGTTTTTCAGAATAAACGATACTTTATTTACCGCTCCTGTAAGTGAAAGAATTCTTGATGGTGTGACCAGAAAGACTCTGATTGATTTAGCCAAAAGTGAAGGAATAAATGTAGATGTGCGTCCTGTTTTAGTTTCTGAACTTGTCGAAGCCTCTAAAAACGGTACTCTGAAAGAAATTTTTGGTGCTGGAACAGCTGCGGTAGTTAGCCCTATTTCTGGATTTTCTTATCAAGATGTTTATCATGAATTACCTAAAAATGAAAATTCAATAGCATTAAAACTAAAAGATAAATTAACTAATATTCAAAACAAACTAGCTGAAGATCCTTTTGGTTGGACGGTTAAAGTGTAGATTTAGATTTCCGATTTCATTTATAAAAAAAGGCGATTTTCTTTCTGAAAATCGCTTTTTTTATATCCTATATGAATTAGGTGATCCAGTTTAAATATAAGTCAACGCACATTTTTTTACTGCAAACTGTAAACTGCTATATATTCTCCAGTATTTTAGAAAAATTAGGTTTGAAATAGTTGGGGCCTTTCATAACCTTGCCATCTTCGCGATAAATGGGATTTCCATCTTCGCCTAACTTACTCATATTACTGCGTTGAATTTCGTCGAAAACCGCTTCAATTTTATGTTGTAAACCATGTTCAATTATAGTCCCACATAGAATATACATCATATCCCCAAGAGCATCCGCAATTTCTATTAAATCATTATTTTGAACTGCTTCGAGATATTCCTCATTTTCTTCTTTCATTAAATTATAACGAAGGGTATGTTTGCTTTCTCCCAAATCAGCTGTTGGAATTTCGCTATGTCCTATTTTAAATGCAGTATGAAATACCTTCACTGAATCAATTTGTTTTTGCATCTTTTTTAATTTTTAAATGAAAAGGCAAATTAGCAACTATTTATAAACAATTAACTATTTTTGCGGTAAATAATTTAAACTATGTTTAGTCAAGGACAATTGATATTTGCAGGCTGTTTTTTTGTTGCTTTTGTTATCGCAATGGTAATTGCTTACCGAAAGGATTTAAAAATGCACAAAATATTTTACGAAGGAAATTACAAGATATTAATCGGGTTTTTTATTTTTATCGGACTTCTGTTTATGATAAAAATATTTTTCAAACGTTAGAATCTTTATTTTTTGGAATAAAAAAATGCCCACTAAAAAAGTGGGCATTTTTATTTGAAATTATACTATTTAGTTTTCCGACGGCAGAAATCCAAAGTTTTTAGAATATTTCAGCATTTGTTCCGCAAAAGTTTTTGGTTGTTTTACTTCTATCGAAATAATATTCCCTTTTTTATCTAATTTAGGAACTAATACTGGATTAACAAAACCGCTATAGGCTGCTGAAGCAAATTGTTTATTGCGTTCCAGAACTTCAACATGTAATTTCTGATCTACTTTGACACCGTAGTTTTCCACTAATGCTTTTCCAGCATTGAAATCACCTTCCGATTTAATTCGTTGCACTTCTTTTAATAGTTGTCCGAATAAATCATGTAATTTTTCATAATCAGTAATGTTGAAGTAGGTTTTTCCGTTACGAGTGATTTTCTCAATTACATTGTCCTTTTTCCCTTTTTCAAAAACCCATGAACTCACCCATTGGCGGTTTCTCATGTGCGCTTCCTCAATATTGGCACCTAATTCTAAACGAACCAACTGCGTCATTAATCCGTTTCTGATGTAACTGTCATAAGACTCCATTCCTAGTTTTTTCCAGTCGTCAACTAATCCTAATTCTTGTAGTTTAGGATTGTATAAATAGTACAAACCAACTAAATCAGCTCTACCTTCCTCAAGAGTGGAAGCATAACTTTTTAGTGTTTCTTTTGGAGTTCCAACACCTGGATTTATTTGCCCTGAGGCATGTCCGACTACTTCATGCAGAGAGGTGTGTAATTTATCCCCCAGTTCACCATATTTTTCTGCCAATGCTATTTCTTCCTCGTCATTTGCAAATTCCTTTAACTTTCCTTTCCCACCAGATTTCGCATAAGCATCAATAATATTTCCCAACGAAACTGATTTAGAACCATGTTCTGCACGAATCCAATCCGCATTTGGAAGGTTTACTCCGATAGGTGTAGCGGGAGAGGAATCTCCAGATTCACCCGCAACAATTACTGTTTTATAAGAAACACCAACCACGTTTTTCTTTTTATGTTCTGGCATCAAAGGTGTATTATCTTCAAACCACTGGGCATTTTTAGAAACAACTTCCATTTTTGCCGACATGTCAAAATCTTTAATCTGAACGATTCCTTCGTAAGAACCTCTGTAACCTAACGGATCATTGTAAACTTCGATAAAACCATTGATATAATCAATATTTCCTTCCGTTGCATGAAGCCAAGCAATATTATAATCATCCCAAGTTTTTAAACTTCCCGTTTTATAATAGCTAATAAGCAATCCTAGTGCTTCCCCTTGTTTCTTGTTTTCGGCTACACCTTTAGCTTTTTCTAACCAATAAATAATTTTATCGATAGCCGGACCATACATTCCTTTACTTTTCCATACTTTTTCTACTAATTGTCCTTTTGCATTTCGAACCAATTTAGAATTTAAACCATAAGAATAGGGCTTTTTAGGATCTGGACTTGTTTTTTTAGCGTAAAAATCTTCTGCTTCTTTTAATGTAATTCCTTTTTCGTAAAAATTAATTGCAGAACCTTCTAACAAACCTTTAGATTCATCGAGATTAACTCTTTTAGAATCCACATCATTAAAAACAATTGCTGTAACAGAAGGGGATAAAGTTGTTTTAGTAGCTTTCATCAAACTGTTAAGATACGCCGTAGAAAAACCTGGTTTAATTTTTTCACTGGAATAATGATGGTGTATTCCATTTGAAAACCAAACTCTTTTTAGGTATATTTCAAAGTTTTTCCAGTCTTCTGAAGTTTTATTTCCTGAATAATTTTGGTAAATATGCTCTAATGCTTTTCTAATTTTAAGATTATATTTATAATGTTGGTCCCACATTATATCGCGCCCTGATGTTCCGGCTTGCGTTAAATAATATACTAGTTTTTGTTCTTTCAGCGTTAAATTTTCCCAACCTGGAATTTGATAACGCAATACTTTAATATCTGCAAATTGCTCCACAACAAAATCAAAAGGGGCTTTTTCTGTGATTTTTACTTCAGCGGTTTTTGTTATTTGTCCATTACAGATAACAGTAACTGCAAGAGTCGTAAACAATCCAGCAATTTTAAGTAATTTCATTATTAATTATATTTAAAGGTTTAATAAATTATTATGCAACAAATATACATCTTCCTAAAATAAAACATAAAAAACACAATTTATCTTCTGTTAAATTAAAACTAAAAAATAATACCCGTCAATTTAGAATGTGCTATTTTTCAAAATACTCGTTAAATTAAAATTTAATCTTATAACAATAATGTTGCCAATTTTAAAAAATTTCTAAATAGGATTTATGGTCATATTGAAATAAGAATTTTATTATTATTTTATTGTTCCTTTACTTTATTAATAAAATTTATAACTTTACAGCATATAACACCCAATAGATCATGAAGATTTTAAAATATTTATTTCTTTTATTTTTACTCAGTTTAGTAGCGTTATCCATATTTGTAGCAACACAAAAAGGGGATTTTACAGTAGAAAGAAGTAAAGTTATTAATTCGCCTAAATCAGCTGTTTTTAATTATGTAAATGACTATAAAAATTGGGCAGATTTCGGTTCGTGGACCGCACAAGATCCTGAAATGAAAATAAATTATCCGCAAAACACTATTGGTAAAGGAGCCTCATATTCATGGGAAGGAAAAGAGGGTAATGGAAACATGAAAACGATTTTTGTGAAAGAAAATGATAGTATAGCTCAAAAAATGAATTACGAAGGAACGGCTTCCGATGTTTTTTGGAGTTTTAAAGATACTCTGGGCGGAACAAAAGTAACATGGAAAACTGCGGGAAAAATGAGTTTCCTTTTCAAAATTTATACTGCCTTCAATGGTGGCGTTGATAAAGTTATTGGAAGCATGTATGAAAAAAGTCTTGCTAATTTAGACAAAACCCTTGATTTTGAAATAAATACTTATACTGTAAAAGTAGATGGTTTGGTAAAAAAACCAGAAACCTTTTATTTGCATCAAACCTTTACCAGCGAAATTTCAAAAGTAATTAAAAATTTCAGAATCGTTGCTCCAAAAATCATTACTTTCTGCGAAAAAAATAATCTTCCATTAGCTGGAAAACCTTTTGTAATATACCATACTTACAATCTTGTAAACGGACTTGCCAAAATATCTATTTGCGTTCCAATCAAAAATCAGATTTACACCAGTGCAGGAAGCGACCTCTTAACCGGAAAATTAGAGGCGTATGAAGCCGTAAAAACAACTTTGAGCGGAGACTATTCACATATTATGGAAGCTATGGATAAAACCAAAGCATATCGTAATGCTAAACAAATTGCCGCTGATCCTTCTTTATCCCATATTGAGGTTTATACTATTGGTAAAAGTGAAACAAAAAGTCCTTCTAAATGGGTAACAGAAATTTACTACCCGACAAAACCAGCATTAGTGGCTAATCCAATAAATGCTGTGCCAACCAAAACACAACTTATCACAAATAAAACCGATGTTTTAGCCCCAAAAATAGACATTGTTGTACCAAAATCCCAACCAGGAGTTGCTATACCAAAAGCGAAAACAGACATTGTTGCACCAAAAGCAAAAAAAGATGTGGTTGTCCCAAAAACAAAAAAGACCGTCCCTCCGGTTAAAGAAGTAGAGATTCCTTCTGAATTTTAATTTTTTTTCAGATTCGATTAAACCTATTTGATAAATTCCATTCTAAACAGATAAAAAACCTTGCAAGAAGAACAGGAATTCATTAAAAAGTTATTGAACCCTAAAACGCAAAATGAAGCGTTTAAAGAACTCTTGTTGGATTATCAAAGGCCTTTGTACAATCACATTCGAAATATTGTTTTGAACCACGATGATGCTGATGATGTTTTGCAAAATACTTTTGTAAAAGTGTTTCAATATTTAAAAAATTTTAAAGGTGAAAGCAAACTTTTTTCGTGGATGTATCGCATCGCTACTAACGAAGCACTTACTTTTTTAAATCAGAAAGCAAAAATTAGCGGGATTTCATCAGAAGAATTACAAAACAAAACTATTGATAATTTACAAGCTGATGTGTTTTTTGACGGAAATGAAATTCAACTAAAATTACAAAAAGCCATCGCTATTTTACCCGAAAAACAACAATTAGTTTTCAAAATGAAATATTTTGAAGAATTAAAATATGAAGAAATATCAGAAATTTTGGGAACTTCTGTTGGCGCTCTGAAAGCCTCTTATCATCATGCCGTAAAAAAAATTGAAGCCTTTGTAACGGCAAATTAAACCTTTTATATTTAATTAAGTCTAATGAGTATGAAAGCATTTAAATTAGAAAACGAATATAGAATTGAGTCAGGATTTAAAACTCCAGACCATTATTTTGATCATCTTTCGGCTAAAGTTTTAGAACAATTGCCCGAAAACGAGCCAAAAGTGATTTCGATTTTTCACAGAAGAAAAACGGTAATTCTGATGATTGCAGCCCTTTTAATACTCGCATTAATGATTCCAATTTACACCACTGTTTCAACAAACTCAAAAGAATTAGACGAAACCACCTTGGAAAATTATCTGGCCTATCAATCTAACCTCAATCAATATGATTTAATTAGTGAATTAGAAACTGAGGATATTACTAAAATGCAACCTGTTTATTCGCCTGAAGATAAAGTCATTGAAGATATACTGACCACAAACTCTGATGTAGAACAGCTACTTTTTGAATAAAAATTAAAAATAAACTTGAAAAATATAACAATGAAACTTAAAAAATTATTTCCAATCCTACTATTATTAATCTCCTTCAGCTTTTATGGCCAAGGCGAAAAAATGAGAGAAAAAAAAGAACAAATCAAAGCTATGAAAGTCGCTTTTTTGACAACCGAATTAAAATTAACTTCCAATGAAGCAGAAAAATTTTGGCCAGTCTACAATACTTTTGATGATAAACAATTTGAATTAAGGCATCAAAAAATGAAATCATTCAGGAGCAGAATGAATGATGGAACTTTAGATAAAATGTCCGAAAAAGAAGCCATTGCATTCTTAAATCAGATGGAAACCACGGAAGAAGAAATATTCGTTTTGCGAAAAAATTTCATAGCGACATTGAAAGGGATTATTCCAGCTGCAAAAATCATTAAACTTCGAAAATCAGAAGACGATTTCAATAGAAAACTTTTGCAGCAATACAGAGATAAAGGTCATAGAAAAGAGTAATTCACTTCTTTATTTAAAATGAACAAAAAACCTAAACAAAAGATTTCCTCTTGATTAGGTTTTTTTTTAATTCTTAAAATTAATGCGGATAATTTTATTTTTTCCTGCAGCAATTGCAGTATGATTATCTATAAATCGTATTGTGTAAAGACTGGAATCTGTAGCTAATTGCTTCCAGGTATTTCCACTGTCTGAGGAATAATACAAACCTGACGCACCAACAGTAACTAATGCTTTCCCATTACTATTGGGAACATACTGCACACAGGAAGCATATCCATAACCCTGATTTTCGGCGCGCAATTCCCAAGTTTTCCCTCCATCTATTGTCGAAGCTTTATTCCCGAAATTTTGGTTCAGCAATTCATAATTACCTCCAGCAATAAATCCTTTTTTGGAATCATAAAAATCGGCCGTGAAAATCCCAGTCATTGTTTTGCCCTGAATTATTGGCGTCTCAAAAACCTCCCACGAATTTCCTTTATCCGATGAATAAAAAACTCGCGCTTTTTTGCCTCCTGAAACAATCCAAGTTTTATTTCCTTTAATCACAATGTTAGTGTTACTGGCTGCAAATGCAGCTTCACCCTCGGCAAGTTTTGGCAGTCTATCATACGGGATTTTATTCCATGAATTGCCCCCGTCGCGTGTTGTTATTATATTAAAACAATTGGTTATCGGATCACCAATAGCTATTCCTTCGGCATCATTCCAAAATTGCAAACAGTCATAAAACACTTTCTCGTGATTTTCTTGATACACTAATTTTTTTTCGGAACCGTCTTTCGGAATTTTATAAAGCAAAGCAGGATTGGAAACATTTAAAATAAAAATATTTTTTGCTGTTTGAGCAATACTTCTAAACTCTGCTTTCGATTTATCATCACCAGTAGTACTTTCAGTCTTTTTATTTTTTTCCAAATCAAAAAAACCAAATTTTGAGTTATCAGCGGCATACCAAACTTTATTTCCATCAATAACTATGGCCCGAATGCTAATTTTATCTTGAAAAAGGGTATCAATTTGAACGGATTGATAATTCATTCCCAGTGACTTTTTACCACTATAATCAGCTGTTTTACAAGAGCATAAACAGCCAAAAAACAACACTGTTAAAAAAAAATTCTTCATTTTATTACAATTATTTAGGCTAATCTACGATATATAATGGTAATACAATAGTGTCTTCAAATTTATTGGCACAGTAATTGAATAGGCAAAAACAATAAATTTAATCCCATTAATTATGAAAACGAAACTACTACTATTGAGTCTATTGACTACTGTTTTCGCAACACAAATACAAGCGCAAGGCAGAACTTCAGTAAACGCAATGAATTCAGAAATTAGCGATAACTTAGATCTAAGAGCTATTGCATCAATTTTTGGCGACTCTCGAGATCTTTCAGATTTTGAAAGACGATTGAATGATCCTAAACTTCAAATTTCAAATTTAGATTTGAACAATGATGATGAAGTTGACTATTTACGGGTTATTGAATCGGTTGAAAATAGAACTCACGTTATTATTATACAATCCGTTATTGATCAAGATTTGTACCAAGACGTTGCAACTATTGATGTTGAAAAAGACCGATACAACAATGTTCATGTCCAAGTCATAGGGGATGAATTCTTGTACGGGCCAAATTACATTTATGAGCCTGTTTATTATACCACGCCATTCTTTTATGCTTCTTTTTGGTCTTTTAACTATCGCCCTTATTACTCTACTTGGAATTGGAATTATTATCCTAGCTATTATTATGCGTGGAATCCATTTCCGGTATACAGATATAGAAACAACATTAATATTTGTTTGAATATAAATAATAATTATAATTATGTTAGTTCAAGAAGAAGTAATACAGCAGTTAATTTATATAGTTCCCGACGTTCTAATGGCTACGAAAGACAACATCCAAATTATGCCTTTTCAAGAAGAAATGCTCAAGTAACAAATCGTTATGAATTAGATCAAAGAAGAGGTAACAGAAATGTAGGCTCCAGAAATGAAACTGTAAATTCCAGAAACAGAACAAGCCCTTCTAGAGAAGCTGCTCCGCAAAGACAAGGACAGCAAAGAGATTATTCTCAAAACAGAACAAACCCTTCTAGAGAAGCCGGTTCGCAAAGAGGCAATTCTCAAAACAGATCCAATCCGTCTGGACAAGCTGCTTCGCAAAGACAAGCACCACAAAGAGACTATTCTCAAAACAGAGGTAATGCTTCTGGACAAGCTGCTCCGCAAAGACAAGCACCTCAAAGAGACTATTCTCAAAACAGAGGTAATGCCTCTGGACAAGCTGCTCAGCAAAGACAAGCATCACAAAGAGACTATTCTCAAAACAGAGGTAATGCTTCTGGACAAGCTGCTCCGCAAAGACAAGCTCCACAAAGAGACTACTCGCAAAACAGAGGTAATTCTTCTGGACAAGCTGCTCCGCAAAGACAAGCACCACAAAGAGACTATTCTCAAAACAGAGGTAATTCTTCTGGAGAAGCTGCTCCGCAAAGACAAGCTCCACAAAGAGAATATTCTCAAAACAGAGGTAATTCTTCTGGAGAAGCTGCTCCGCAAAGACAAGCTCCACAAAGAGAATATTCTCAAAACAGAACAAATTCTTCTGAACAGGCTGCTCCGCAAAGAGCTGAATCACAAAGAGGAAATTATGAAAACAGAATTAATACTTCTAGAGAAGCTGCTCCACAAAGAACGGAATCACAAAGAGGAAATTCTGAAAACAGAAATATTAATAGAAGATCATAAAGAAATATAATTAGATTATAAAAAACACGGTACAAAAGACCGTGTTTTTTTTGTGCTTTTTTTTAAATAAACCGCTCTAATTTATTTTAAAAGAGTAAATTTGACAAGTTTTTTAAAAAATATACATGAGCGCATCGCATAAAGACTTGCACAGTAAATTGACATTAGGCGGGTTATTAATTTCTTTAGGAATAATTTACGGTGACATTGGAACCTCACCCTTATATGTTATGAAAGCCATATTGGGCACTCACATAATAAATGCAGATGTTGTATTAGGAGGCGTATCAGCTGTATTTTGGACTCTTACTTTACAAACCACCATCAAATATGTACTCATTACTTTAAGTGCTGATAATCATGGAGAAGGTGGTATTTTTGCTTTATATGCCTTAGTCAAAAAAACAAAAATTCAATGGCTGATTGTCCCCGCCATCATTGGCGGAAGTGCCTTACTGGCTGACGGAATAATAACACCTCCAATTTCCGTGTCCTCAGCTGTAGAAGGAATCAGAACCTTTTATCCACAAATAAATACGATTCCAATCGTTATAGGAATTTTATTTGTACTCTTCACAATTCAGCAATTTGGAACCAAATTAGTTGGTAAGTTTTTTGCTCCAATGATGATGATTTGGTTTGGAATGCTTGCTGTACTTGGTGTAATTCAGATTTCACAGCATACGGAAGTTTTCAAAGCAATAAATCCATATTATGCTTATCATTTATTAACTATTCATCCTGAAGGGTTTTTCGTGTTAGGTTTCGTATTTCTATGTACAACGGGTGCAGAAGCCTTATACTCTGACATGGGTCATTGCGGCCGAAAAAATATTAGGATCAGTTGGATTTTTGTAAAAACAGCATTAGTTCTTAATTATTTTGGTCAAGCAGCTTATTTAATTCAGCATGAAGGACAATCGTTACAAACTTTAGGGGGGAAAAATGGAAATCCTTTCTATCTTATTATGCCAGATTGGTTCCAACCAATAGGGATTGTCATAGCAACACTTGCCGCTGTAATTGCCTCTCAAGCCTTAATTAGTGGCTCATTTACTTTGATAAATGAAGCTATGCGTTTGAACTTTTGGCCAAAAGTAAAAATTAAATATCCGACTGAATTAAAAGGACAACTTTACATTCCTTCTATAAATTGGCTGTTGTTTTTGGGATGTGTTGGTATCGTATTACATTTTGAAGAATCCAGCAATATGGAACATGCGTATGGTCTGGCCATTATTTTATGTATGATCATGACCACTATTTTACTTAATTATTATTTGATAATGAAAAGAGTAAAATTGTATTTTATCATACCCTTAATTACTATTTATTTAATTATCGAATTTAGTTTCCTTATAGCCAATATCACAAAGTTTGCAGAAGGTGGTTATGTCACACTTCTTATAGCAATACTATTAATATCTATAATGACCATTTGGTATTTAGCTAAGAAAATTAACAAAAGTTACACTAAAATTGTCAAAATTGAAGATTACAAAAAAGTACTAGTTGAGTTAAGTAATGATTTATCCATTCCTAAATACGCAACGCATCTGGTTTATATGACTAATGCAGGCAGAGTTGATGAAATAGAAGAAAAAGTGATGTATTCTATTTTACAGAAAAGACCCAAAAGAGCTGATATTTATTGGTTTGTACATGTAAACATCTTAACTGAACCTTATAAAACAGAATACAGAGTAACAGAAATTGTCAAAGATGATTTGTATCGAGTAGACTTTAATCTTGGTTTTAGAGAACCTACCAAAATTAACCTGATGTTTAGAGAAGTGATCAGGGATATGGTAAAAAAAGGAGAAGTAGATATTACCAGTAGATACGAATCTTTAAACAAAAATAACATCATAGGTGATTTCAAATTTGTATTATCTGAAAAGTTTCTTTCTAATGACAGTGACTTGAGATGGCATGAGAAAATAATCATGAACTCTTATTTCTTCATTAAAAAACTAAGTTTATCCGAAGAAAGAGCATTTGGCCTAGATAGTAGCTCTGTAAAAGTAGAGAAATTCCCAATGGTACTTCATGCACCTCAAAATATAGGTTTAACAAGAATTAAATAAGCATTTTTTTACCTGAAATTTATAAAAAACACTGTTTTGAAAGCAGTGTTTTTTTGTGTAAAAAAATTTAAAAACAACATTCATTATTAAAAATATAACATTCAATCAATTAATAGTACCTTTGCACCTCAATTATTTAAAATGAGATTACACAGAAATTTAGTTTATACTACCATCGATGCTTTGAACGCCATATTTAATGAAGGCGAATATGCTGATAAAGTGGTAGCAAGATCCTTAAAAAAAGACAAACGTTGGGGAAGCTCTGACAGAAAATTTGTTGCCGAAACCATCTACGAAATCGTACGTTGGAAAAGATTATACGCAGAAATAGCCGAAGTAAAAGAACCTTTTGACAGAGACAATCTATGGAGAATGTTTTCGGTATGGGCAGTTTTAAGAGGCTACCCGATTCCTGATTGGCGTCAGCTGGAAGGAACTCCTGAAAGAAAAATAAAAGGACGTTTTGATGAATTGTCAAAAGTGAGAGCTCTAAAAGAATCTATTCCAGACTGGATGGATGAATTAGGAGTTAAAGAACTAGGCGAAAAAGTTTGGGCAACTGAAATAACGGCTCAAAACCAACCTGCAAAGGTTATCCTAAGAGTTAACACCCTTAAGACAACCAGAGAAGCGCTACGTGCTATTTTAATGGATTTAAACATTGAAACTGAAACGTTGAAAAATCAACCGGATGCTTTAGTGTTAAAAGAAAGAGCCAATGTTTTCTTGACCGATGCTTTCAAACAAGGTTTTTTTGAAGTACAAGATGCCAATTCACAATTAGTAGCCGCTTTCCTTGATGTAAAACCAGGAATGCGTGTTGTTGATACGTGTGCAGGTGCAGGAGGAAAAACATTGCATATTGCTTCTTTGATGGAAAATAAAGGGCAATTAATCGCTATGGATTTGTATGAAAGCAAACTGAAGCAATTAAAAATCAGAGCCAAAAGAGACGGTGCTTTCAATATTGAATACCGCATTATTGATTCGACAAAAATCATCAAAAAATTACACGAAAAAGCAGACCGTGTTTTAATTGACGCACCTTGCAGTGGTTTAGGAGTTCTGAAAAGAAATCCAGATGCAAAATGGAAATTGAAACCGGAATTTATTGATAACATCCGCAAAGTACAATCGGAAGTTTTAGAGAGCTATTCTAAAATTGTAAAACCGGGAGGAAAATTAGTGTATGCCACTTGTTCTATATTACCATCAGAAAATCAAGAGCAAATTGCTCGTTTCTTAACTACCGATATCGGTCAACAATTCAACTTTGTTAAAGACCAAAAAATATTGGCTTCAGAATCTGGTTTTGATGGATTCTATATGGCATTGTTAGAACGAAAAGAAGCAGTCGAAAAACCTGCAAAAGCTGAGAAAGTTGCAAAAGCTGAGAAAGTTGAAGAATCTTAAGGTTTCAAACCATTAATACCATTCACAAAAAAGTCCTCGAAAAATCGAGGACTTTTTTTATATCATTATTTTTTCAGCTTAATCTTTTTCAAACCTTAAACTAAAAAAACTTTAAACTTTTTTTATTAATCATTCATCGAGATTAAAAACTCTTCATTATTTTTTGTTTTCTTGAAACGATCATTAATGAAATCCATTGCTTCCACCGGATTCATATCCGAAAGGTATTTTCGCATAATCCACATGCGTTGCAATGTTTTTTGATCCAATAATAAATCATCTCGTCTAGTACTTGAAGACGTTAAATCGATAGCCGGGAAGATACGTTTGTTAGCAATTTTTCTGTCCAATTGCAATTCCATATTTCCTGTACCTTTAAATTCTTCAAAAATAACTTCATCCATTTTGGATCCTGTCTCGGTCAATGCTGTTGCAATAATACTCAACGAACCTCCATTTTCAACGTTACGCGCGGCTCCAAAGAAACGTTTTGGCTTTTGCAATGCATTAGCATCTACACCTCCACTTAATACTTTTCCTGACGCTGGTTGTACGGTATTATAAGCTCTTGCTAAACGGGTAATAGAATCCAACAGAATCACTACATCGTGACCGCATTCTACCAAACGTTTTGCTTTTTCCAGAACAATATTAGCGATTTTAACATGTTCTTGCGGTTCTCTGTCAAAAGTGGAAGCAATAACTTCCCCACGTACACTCCGTTGCATGTCGGTAACCTCTTCCGGACGTTCATCGATCAATAAAACTATCAAATAAACTTCCGGGTGATTGGCAGCAATTGCATTTGCAATATCTTTAAGCAACATGGTTTTACCTGTTTTAGGTTGCGCCACAATCATACCACGCTGACCTTTTCCAATTGGTGAAAATAAATCGATAATTCGGGTTGAAATAGTACTTTGCTTTTCAGCCAATTTGAATTTTTCAGATGGAAAAACGGGAGTTAAATGTTCGAATGAAACTCTGTCACGAACTACTTGCGGGTCGTGTCCGTTTATTTTTAACACTCTCACAAGCGGAAAAAATTTCTCTCCTTCTTTTGGTGGACGAACCACCCCTTTTACGGTATCTCCGGTTTTAAGTCCGAATAATCTAATTTGTGATGTTGACAAATAAATATCATCTGGCGAAGCCAAATAATTGTAATCAGAAGAACGCAAGAAACCGTAACCATCAGGCATCATTTCCAATACGCCTTCACTTTCTATGATCCCGTCAAATTCAAAATCAGAAGCTGCAAAATTACTTTTCTTATTTTTAAAGTTTGGATTTTGATTCCCGTTCCCATTTACGTTTTGATTAGGGTTTGGATTTTGCTTATGTAATTGATTTGGATTTATCTTTTTTATTGGTGCTGCTGGAACTTCACCGTTTTCATCAGTATCTGAATCTGCAACTACTTCATTCTCTTTAGGAGTTTTCTTTACTTCTTCTTTATCCTTTTTTAAAGCAATTTTCTTTTCGTAAGCTGATTTACTGAATTTAACAATTTTAGGTGCTTTATTTTCAGTTTCAACAGCTTCTTTAGTTTCAGGACTATCCGCTGGAGCAGTGGTTGCTTCCGGAATAATTACTTCAGCTGGAGAAGTGAATTCGTTTGGATTTTCCTCCATTTGTATAGTAGAAGTTGTTGAAGCTTTTTGAATCGCTACTTTTTTCACTGGAATGATTCGTGCTCTTTTAGGCTTATCATCCTCAACCGTATCTTCTTGTTTTTTATTAACAATTGAGACAACCTTGCTTTCCTTATTTTTATCTAATGGTGAATCAACGCTAGCAGTTTGATGTTCTAAAATTTGACTAATTAAGGTCTCTTTTTTTACACCGTTAAACTTTATGGTTTTAGCTGATTTAGCTATTTCTTGAAGCTCAGATAGCTTCATTTCTTTTAATGCAGAAATATCAAACATGAATGTTCTATGAGTTTAATTAATTTGGAAAATCTTAAAGATAGGTAGTAAACTTTTTTATTTTGAATGAACCGCAGTATGAAGTGCTTACGGTATTGTTATGCAATAATACGAATAAAATTTAATCATACAATAGTATTTATTAAAAAGAAAAAATATATTTTTGTAAAACAAATTCAAACCATGATACAAAGAATTCAGACCATATATTTATTTCTTGCTTTTGTAGTTACCGGAATCTTACCGTTTTTTATTCCTTTATGGACAATGAAGGATGGCAGTGATTATTATTTTATGCAAAACCAATTTTATGTTATTATATTTGGATTAAGCACTACGCTTTCTATGTTAAGTGTTGTTTCCTATAAAAAAAGACAAAATCAATTTGTTATTGGCAGATTGAACATCATATTAAATTTGATTTTATTAGGATTGTTTGTTTATCGTTCACTAAATCTATCTGGAGAAACACAAGTGGTTTCGGAGAAAGGTATTGGGATGTTTCTACCTATCTTGGCTATCGTATTATTAGTTTTAGCTAATAAAGCCATCAAGAAGGATGAAGATCTTGTAAAATCTGTGGATCGATTGAGGTAAACCTATAAACTTAGTTTATTAGTGCGAAGGAAACCCGAATGTAATAGTTCGGGTTTTTTTGTGTCTTAAGTTTTTCTCTTTAAAATAATAAAAATCTTATTAAATGTTAATTATTTTTTTATAAATTTGATATCAGAAAAAAAAATATGACGCCAAAAATTAGAATCCATCTAGCCGATGATCATCAGATACTTATTGACGGTATCAGTTCACTGTTACAAACCGTCCCTGATTTTGAAGTGGTTGGATTTTCGTTAAATGGCAATAATCTCTTTGACGAAGTCACTCAAAACAAAACCGACATCCTAATTTTGGATATAAATATGCCCCAGAAAGACGGCATAGCGGTTATTAAAGAATTTGCAGACAAAGGGTTTCCTTGCAAAGTTATAATTCTCTCCAGTTATGATGATTTAAAGTTAATAAAAGAAATAATGAAATTGGGTGCCAGTGGTTATTTGACAAAACAATGTGCCGGCGAAAATATCGTCGAAGCAATCCAGGCTGTCTATAGAGGTGAAGAATATTTTAGCGAAACCTTAAGAGAGAAAATATTTAACAATGTCACAAAAGACAATCCGAAATTAAATAGGATAAACCCAACTATAAATTCTCTATTGACAGGACGGGAATTAGAAATCATCACTTTAATTTCATTGGAATATAGCGGCAAAGAAATCAGCGAGCAATTATATATCAGTGTAAATACGGTGGAAACTCATCGAAAAAACATCATGAAAAAACTAAGATTAAAAAACATCATCAGTTTGGTTAAGTATGCTATTAATAATAATTTAATCAAATCATAAGCTGTTTTTAATTCTATTTTCATAACCACTCCCTTTTTCAAATAGACCTTACACTTTTTTATGCCACAACAACACCGAATCATTTTATTGTTTTTGATACTACTGAATCTTTGCAGTAGCGGTATTATAGCTAAAGAAAAAATACCTTCTAAAAAAGAAATTACAGTATTAGCAAAAGCGGCATGTAAATACATGAAAGAGGATAAATTTGAAAAATCTTTGGTTACATCCAGAATTGCTTTGCGTTATGCTATTGCAATTAAAGATGACAATCTAATTGCCACCATTTACAACACTATCGGAGCGAATTTTGATGAAATGTCCGAATTTGACAAAGCTTTTTTTTACTACAACAAGGGCTTAGTATATGCGAATAAAACCAATAATTATCAATTACGAAATTGGCTCTATAATAATTTAGGGAACATCTATTGCTTTGATAAAAAACAGTATGAAAAAGGGATTTTCTGCTATAAAAAATCACTTGAATACAGTACAAAAATAAAGGATATCAGTCAAATTGTTTTTACAAATCTCAATATCGCATGGGCCTATTTTGATATTGGCCGTTTTGACGAAGGATACGCCTATTTGCAATTCATTAACAAGCATCATAAAAAGTATGGCGACGAAAGTACTATAGTCGCTTTAAACATGCTTAACGGAATGTATTATGGGCATAAAATGGATACTGGAAAAGCGAATCTTTTTTTTGAGAATGCCATTAGAATAGGCAGAAAAGGACAGGAAAAATCAGATTTATCTTTTTCGCATCTGGAATATTCAAAGTTTCTATTAAAAAATGGTCAGTACCAAAAAGCATATGAAAACCTTGCTAATTACAATGCAATTACTGCTGAACTCAATAATGAAGAAAAGCTCAAAAAAGCGAATGTGGCCGGTATAAATCTCGAATTAGATCAATATAAAAGAGAGATTGATACTATCGAAAACAAATACCAGACAAACCAGCAAATATTGATTGAAAGACAATATAAAAACAAACAAATAAGTGTTATTATAATAGCGTCTTTACTGTTGGTAATCATTCTTTTTTACTTTTTCTTTCAAAACACAAGACTGAAACAAAACAACAAACTCAAAGATATTCAAAGTAAAATTCAGGAAAATATTATAAATGCCTCTATTAACGGTCAAGAAACAGAGCGAAAAAAAATCGCCTCTTTTTTACATGATAACATTAGCGCTTTACTGTCTTCTGCAGGATTACATTTGACTGTTTTTACTTCACAGAACCAATCACCACCCCAGGAAATAGTAAAGACGAAGTCTCTATTAAAGGAAGCACACGATAAAGTACGTGATTTATCCCATGAGCTTATGCCGACACTTTTAGCGCGATTTGGTTTATTTTATGCACTGGAAGATTTATGTGAAAAAAATTCAAACTCCGCTATTGATTTCAAATATTCAAGCGCATTAACTATAAAAACACGCTATAATGAAGATTTCGAAATGAAAATTTACTTTATCATTACGGAACTCCTGAATAATATAACGAAACACAGTCAAGCCAGTAAAGGAACTGTGATTGTTCAAGAAACTAATAAATCACTCCAAATTGAAATCATTGATAATGGAAAAGGTTTTGACACTGACAAGTTTGAATTACTTGAGGGTTTTGGTCTTAACCAAATTCAAGCTAGGATAAATAATTTACAAGGAACTTTCACCATTAATTCAAAACTGGATTCCGGCACATTAGTTTCTATTTTGGTTCCCGTTGTCCATTAAAAGGAATTACGCCTTTTTTTCGATTTCAATAATCTCCAAGTCTTTTATTTTATCGCCATCAATAACAAAACGCAACATGGTACGCACTTGATGAAAACCGCTTTTTCCAGCCGCTCCGGGATTCATGTGCAAGAGATTGTGTTTTTTATCGAAGATGACTTTAAGGATATGCGAATGTCCACAAATAAATAACTTTGGAGGATTTGCAGCCATCTCCGCTTTAATATTCGGATTGTATTTCCCCGGATAACCGCCAATATGCGTAATCCATACGTCTACTCCTTCGCACATAAAACGGTTGTGCAACGGAAATTCCAATCGCGCTTTGGCATCATCAATATTACCATAAACGCATCGCAACGGTTTTAGATTTTTTATCACATCAGTCACAGCCAAATCGCCAATATCCCCCGCATGCCAAACTTCGTCAGCCTGGGCAACATATTTTAAAATCGTATCGTCAATGTGACTGTGCGTATCGGAAAGCAGGAGAATTTTTTTCAAACTAGTTTTATTTGGAGCCATTTCCTGCTATTCGTTGCAATCTTTTCTGTTTTAAAGGAAAAACAGAAAAGGATTTCTCCCGAAACTTCGGGACTATCAGGGCTAGGAATTTGTGGTAAAATTAAACATTCGAATTCCAAATAAAAAATCAAATTGAAACTTAACAAACTTTGCGCCTTAGCGACTTCGTGGCAAAAAAATTTATAAGTATCTTTGTATCTTCAAAAAAACTGACTTGAGGTATTTTATAAAATTAGCGTACAACGGAACCCATTATCATGGCTGGCAATACCAACCTAATGCTTCGTCAGTGCAGGAAAAGATGAACAAAGCCGTTTCTACCCTATTGAATACCGAGATTAATCTCATGGGAGCCGGACGAACGGATACCGGTGTTCACGCCAATCAAATGTATGCCCATTTTGATTTCGAAACGTCTTTTGATATTCCCAATCTAATACACAAGCTCAACTCCTACTTGCCAAAAGACATCGCTGTTTATGACATTATTCCCGTTCACGAGGAAGCGCACACTCGTTTTGACGCGACAAAAAGAACATACGAATACCACATCAACATTTTTAAAGATCCTTTTTCGCAAGAACAAAGTTGGTATTTTCATCAGCCGCTAGATATCGATTTGATGAACGAAGCTGCTGAGTTATTGTTTAATTACACGGATTTTCAATGTTTCTCTAAAGTAAATACCGATGTGAATACATTTGATTGCACGATTTTTGAAGCCATTTGGACTCGAGTCACAGCCGAACAGGGCGCAGACAAACAAGAAAACGGAAAGCTAATTTTTACCATTTCGGCGAATCGTTTTTTACGAAATATGGTTCGTGCCATTGTGGGCACTTTGATAAATATTGGTTTACACAAGATTACATTAGCTGATTTTAATGCTATTATAAAAAGCAAAAACAGAGATAAAGCTGGTTTTTCGGTTCCGGCGCATGGTTTATATTTAACCGAAATAGAATACGATTACATTACAAAATAGCCCTGATAGTCCCGAAATTTCGGGAGAAATCCTTTTTAGTCCTGAACTTGTTTCAGGATCCTGAAACAAGTTCAGGACTAAAAACATTGCAACGTATAGCAGGACACGAGCGAAGCGAAATGGCGAAGCAAATAGCTCCTGAAAACAATCAGGATTAATCTAAAAAACATGAAAGCAAAAGCATTTGATACCCGATTATTCAAACGAATATTACAATATACTAAACCCTACCAATGGCGTTTTAATGGCGTGATTATTTTTGCCATTTCGCTTTCGGTATTTGCGGCGTTGCGCCCGTATTTACTAAAGCAAACCGTTGATGGTTACATTAAAACCCAAGATCAGCACGGACTATTACTGTATGTAATCCTGATGGGAATTGTACTTTTGATGGAAGTATTTTCGCAATTTTTCTTTGTTTATTGGGCCAACTGGCTTGGACAGGACATTGTGAAAGACATTAGAACCAAATTATTTCGCCATATTCTAAGTTTCAGAATGAAATATTTCGACCATGTTCCTGTGGGGCAATTGGTCACCCGTTCCGTTTCGGATATTGAATCGATTGCCCGTATTTTCAGTCAGGGATTATTTATGATTATCAGTGACTTGATGAAAATGCTCGTGGTTCTAATTTTTATGTTTTACATGAACTGGACGCTGACTTGGATTGTGATTGTTGCCATGCCAATTCTTGTTTTCATCACCCGAATATTCCAAAAGAAAATGCAAGTGGCTTTTGAGGAAGTGCGCACGCAAATTGCCAATATGAACTCCTTTGTTCAAGAGCGCGTGACGGGAATGAAAATCGTACAACTCTTTAACAGGGAAGATATTGAGTTCGAAAAATTTAAAGAAATCAATGATAAACATAACAGAGCATGGATAAAAACGATTCTTTATAACTCCATATTCTTTCCCATTGCTGATATTATTTCGTCCCTGACCTTAGGATTTATCGTTTTATACGGCGGAATGAAAATATTAAACGGAGATCATTTTACCACTTTTGGTGATTTGTTTTCCTATACCATGTTTATAGGAATGCTATTTAATCCATTGCGCCAAATTGCGGATAAATTCAACGAGATGCAACTGGGTATGATTTCCGCTAATCGTGTTTTTGATATTCTGGACACCCAAGATCAAATTCAGGATACGGGAACAATTGAAGCGCCTCTTTTTGACGGAAATATCAGATTTGAAAACGTTCGTTTCGGTTATATTCCGGAAGAATATGTGATTAAAGGAATTGATCTTGAAGTGAATGCAGGCCAGACCATTGCGATTGTGGGTTCTACAGGTGCCGGGAAATCAACGATTATAAACTTGTTAAACCGTTTTTATGAAATCAACAGCGGTTCCATTTATATTGACAATCACAACATCGAGAATTACACCTTAAGTTCGTTACGAAATCAAATTGCGGTAGTTTTACAGGATGTTTTTCTTTTTGCCGATACCATTTTCAATAATATCACCTTAAATAATCCTGCTATTTCTCGCGATCAAGTTTTGGCTGCAGCCAAAAAAATTGGGGTACACAATTTCATCATGAGCTTGCCTGATAATTACGATTTTGATGTTAAGGAACGAGGTGTTATGCTTTCTTCCGGACAACGCCAGCTGATTGCATTTTTGAGAGCGTATGTAAGCAATCCTAGTATTTTGATTTTGGATGAAGCCACTTCCTCAATCGATACGTATTCTGAGGAATTGATTCAACGCGCCACTGAAACCATCACCGAAGGAAGAACCTCGATTGTCATTGCCCACCGACTTGCAACTATAGTAAATGCTGATAAAATCGTTGTTATGGATAAAGGATTAATCGTTGAACAAGGAACGCATCAGGAATTAATCAACCGCGAAAGCGGGTATTACAAGAATTTGTATGATTCCCAGTTTTCGGTGGCGAATTAGTTTTTTGTTACAAAGAGGTTAAGAGATAAAGAGTAAAAAATCAGTGTAAATCTGTTGAATCCGTGTAATTTGTGTGCCATGAACTTTTTGTTAAAAAGAAGTAAAGAGATAAAGAGCAAAAAATAAGTGTAAATCTGTTGAATCCATGTAATCTGCATACCAATTTTTCAACAAAGAGATGAAGAGAGAAAGAGTAAAATCAGTATAATCTAGGTGCCGTAAATCTAATATTACTTTTTTACAAAGATGCAGAAGCTAAAAAAACAAATCTAAATTTACACTCTTGCAATTTATTTAAAACAAAGGTGTTTTTCTGAAAGTTTGTTACTTTATTACTTTGAAACTTTCTCAAAACAGAATAAATCCTTAAATTCGCCATCACAATTAATTTAGAAAAACACACGAAAATGAAATGAGTTTTTACGAATTCAATTCACCAATAAAAAACAAATAAAAAACTTTGAAATGAAATACGATATTATAGTTTTAGGAAGTGGTCCTGGAGGATATGTTACCGCCATTAGAGCATCACAATTAGGCTTTAAAGTGGCCATAATTGAAAAAGAAAACTTAGGTGGAGTTTGCCTAAACTGGGGATGTATCCCAACAAAAGCATTACTAAAATCAGCTCAGGTTTTTGATTATCTAAAACACGCTTCTGATTACGGATTGACTGTTTCATCATTTGACAAAGATTTTCCCGCAGTAGTGCAACGCAGCAGAACAGTTGCTGACGGAATGAGCAAAGGAGTTCAATTCCTGATGAAAAAAAATAAAATCGACGTGCTAGATGGTTTTGGAAAACTAAAACCAGGAAAAAAAATTGATGTTACTGATAAAGATTCAAAAGTTACTGAATATGAAGCAGACCATATCATCATTGCCACTGGAGCACGCTCTCGTGAGTTGCCTAACTTGCCACAAGATGGTGTAAAAGTAATAGGATACCGTAAAGCAATGACTTTGTCTACACAACCAAAATCGATGATAATCGTAGGTTCGGGAGCCATTGGAGTAGAATTTGCACATTTCTATAATTCGATGGGAACTGATGTTACCATTGTTGAATTCATGCCAAATGTAGTTCCTGTTGAAGACGAAGACATTTCAAAACAAATGGAACGTTCTTTGAAAAAAGCGGGAATCAAAGTCATGACCAACTCTTCTGTAGAAAGAATTGACACAACTGGAGCAGGTGTGCAAGCATTTGTAAAAACAGCAAAAGGAGAAGTAGTTCTGGAAGCAGAAATCTTGCTTTCGGCTGTTGGAATCAAAACTAACATTGAAAACATAGGTCTTGAAGAAGTAGGTATTGCTACTGACAAAGATAAAATTTTGGTAAACGATTATAGCCAAACCAACATTCCTGGTTATTACGCTATCGGTGATGTTACACCAGGACAAGCATTAGCTCACGTAGCTTCTGCCGAAGGAATCAATTGTGTGGAAAAAATTGCAGGATTACATGTAGAACCTATCGATTACGGAAATGTACCGGGTTGTACCTACGCAACTCCTGAAATAGCATCTGTTGGTTTAACTGAAAAACAAGCTAAAGAAAAAGGATACGAATTGAAAATTGGTAAATTCCCATTCTCGGCTTCTGGAAAAGCAAAAGCTGCCGGAACACCGGATGGTTTTGTAAAAGTAATCTTTGATGCCAAATATGGCGAATGGTTGGGTTGTCACATGATTGGAGCCGGAGTTACAGATATGATTGCTGAGGCAGTTGTAGCGCGTAAACTGGAAACTACAGGACACGAAATCCTAAAATCAATTCACCCACACCCAACGATGAGTGAAGCCGTTATGGAAGCCGTGGCTGATGCCTATGGTGAAGTAATCCATTTATAGACATAAAACGCGTAGAGATGCACTGCAGTGCATCTCTACAGTGCGTCTTCACAAAACAATATAAATCCGATTTGCGAAAGCAAGTCGGATTTTTTTATGGATTCTTGTATTGGTAAAAATCTATCAAGAAATCTAATTACATCTATTAATCAATTAATTATGAAACTTTTCTAAATAATTTCGTAACAAAAAAAAATCGTCTAATCACGTACTTTGAATATATCAAAATAGTTAAAATAAACGGAGTTCATTTTCTTTTTATAATTATGTAAAAGTACGTCTTATGAAAAATATTTATCTTAATACCGGAACAATAAATGAAGTTTTTAATGAACTTGAAACCTCGTTCAAAGGGATTTTAAATTCAAACAATAACGAATTTAAATTAGCCTTAGATTCCAATTTAATTAAGGGAAATATTGATGCTGTAACTTTTATAAATGGCATCACCTCTATTCAGGCTAGTATTACTTTTTCTGATGACACCTTGCTAAGTATTGAACCATTAAGTAAATCTTCTGTTTTATTTGCGTACTGCACTGAGGGATCCATCAAACATAGCTTTGGTATATCTGGACACAAATCAATCCTTAGAAAACACCATTCGGCAGCAGTAACCAGTACCCGAAGTATAAATACTATTTTACATTTCAAAAAAAATATACCTGTTACACTTTCTCTTATAAAAGTGGAAACGGAAGAAGCCGCACACGCCAACAGTTCCTTAATTTCGCAATTGAAAAAGACATTTTTGCATAGAGCGCCAAATTATAGCTATCAAGGTCTCCAAAATCTAAAAATCGCAGAAAAATTCGAGCAATTAAATGCCGTTACAGCGCATGGCATGATTGGACACACAATCAAAAAAGAAATCTTACAATCCATATTAGCCCTCGAAATCGAAGATAATACCGACAATTTGATTAAAATGTCCCGTGCAATCAAACGCTCGACTCTAAACCAAATTAACGAATTAAAAAAGATACCCTATTTTATTAAAAACTACGCTGTTGAAACACTTTACAGTAAAGTTATCAATTCAAAAAACAGGATTATTTTCAAGTAATCAATAGGAAGGTTCATCCCAACTATTTTAAATACATCCGGTTACAATTATCCTATCTATTAATCCGATTTGTGAAAAGCAAGTCGGATTTTTATACTTTTAAATCAACAAAAAAAACAGCAACTCCATTAAAAATATCACATCATTTTAACAAATAAACCAGTATTAATTCGTAAATTTAATAGTGCGTTATGTTATTTATGTAGGAATATATTAAAATCTAATCCTTTAATTTATTTGCTATGAAAACACTAAGACAATTCAGTTTAGACCCGATTTTAATAATGGTAATTTTTTCAATTATTCCAAAAGGCAAACACAATTCAGATAGCAACGGCAGTCCGGAAGGCAAAACTCAATCAAACGAGCAAGATATTATTGCCATAATTGTGACCAATGGGAGCTGGAAAATAAGCTGTTACTGGAAAAGCGAGTACAATGAAATGATTAATTTCAATGGATTTACTTTTAGTTTTGGAGCCAATGATGTCCTCACGGTCACAGATGAAACAAATTCATACAAGGGGACTTGGTCACTTATAGAAATTCAAGAAAATACCGAATCCAAATTAAAATTCAATATTAACCTTGGGAATCCCATATATTTTGTAAAAATGGTCGATGGTTGGGAAAACATTGAAAAATCATCCAATTATTTCGAGATTAGGGATTACAGCTTAAGAAATGGCGTAACTGACTTTTTAACCTTTAGCAAAAATTAAAAAAATGAGGTTAAAATTACTATTCTACAACCTAAAAAGGATGGTTATCACGGCAGATAACGGCTAGAATTAAAATGAGAAACCCGTTTTGTTCCTGTTCAGCAGAATAGGATAAAACGGGTTTTTTACGGCTTGTCTATTCGTGCCAAACTGTCGCTACGATCTTTTCTTATTTCACTGCTTTGTCTAAAAATATTTTCACTGCCAACCTATATGGGTTTTCGTGGACCCTGTAATTTCTAGAAATAATTCGTAAAACTCTGCTCTAGCGAAATCTCTGCAAAAGAAACTATAATACTGTAAATCAAATATTTATGTTTTATTTATTGCCAATAAGGTAGTACTTTAGTTCTTTCTTATCCGCCCTATGCAAATAATTGCAAAAAAAGATATGGCATCGGTACGCCCGACCAGTTTTACTGTTTTTCAAATACACAATAATGACTTCTTTTTCATTGATTTATTTGCATGACTAGAGGAAGAATTTACGCCAAAAATAGCTGATAAATTTAATCTTGGTTTTGTATTAAAAATTGGGTAAAGCAATCGATATAGACCGCGCAAACGTCCCCTGCAAAATTTTTCATCTGAAACATATTTTTAACTATAAAACTATCAAAAATGGAAACAACAGTAATGACAAACAAAAAGATTGCCCAAGCCGTCTATGACTATTTCGGTCAAGGTAATGTTTCCGCTATTCTAGACCTTGTCACCGATGATATTAAATGGACCTGTCCCGGACCCACAGAGATACTGCCCTATGCACAGGTTTAAAACGGAAAAAAAGGAATAGAGGAATTTTTTAGGCTTATATATGCAAATAAGGATTTTTCAAAATTTGATGTGAAGGAACTTATCGGAGAAGGCGATAAGGTAATTGCCCTTGGACATTGGGATGCAAAATCCAAGAAAACAGGAAACCCTTATTCTGGAGATTGGGCTATGGCATTCTATTTCAGAGATGGTAAATTATATGAGCACAGAGAATATTACGACTCTTAAGGTGAGGCAATGGCTTCCAAAGGATAAAATTGCTTCAACGTTGATTCAAAACCGGTTTTGATTATCCCACGTTATCAAGTCACTCTCGCCTTTTTAATTTAAATTGCGAAGGAATACCCTCAGCTTGCAAAATTACCGTACACTGCAAAAAAATGCGTGGGTGAACCAGTATTCCTACCATTCGCATACTTCCGATGTCATTATGAAGGTGTGTGCCAATTCATTAAAAGAACTGTTTAAAACCGCTTGCGAGAAACAAGCAATTTATTGAAAAATGGCTTTTGTAATCAAATGTTTGCTGATGGTTCTCAAAAAAAAATCATTGTGCACTCACTAGATAGCATAGCGCTGTTAGTTGCCTTTCTGTCTGAAGTACTTGTAAATAGTGATATCAATAAGACCTATTGCCAACCTACCATATTTCAACAAAAAAAAAATTCAAGATACTTGTAATGGATACAAAACTGTAATCCTACAAAATAATAAAAAGGGGGAGCCGAAAACCGAATAGAGTAGGCATAAATTAAATGCAAAATAAAATGAAAAATTTAATTACTGGATTAATTATGATTTTTGGTATGGCTCTTATGCCATCCACTATGTACGCGCAGGCAAATCAGCAAACAACTGATGAAATTATTAACATCGTTAAAGCACAATGGGCAGCTTAAATGACTGATCCGGGAAATATTGCGGAGGCGTTTAAAAACATCGCACATGATTACACCGAATTTAATGCGGACTACTCTACACGTCTTGATGGTAAGTCTATGGCGATGAGATTATCTGAACCTAGTGGAAAAGACCCAAATCGCATTGCAGCAGCAGAAATGTTGAACTCCAAAGTACAGGTTTACGGGGATACAGCCATTCTTACTTACAATTTTGCCGGCGTTTCAAAAAACAAAGAGGGAGAAATCAAAACAAATCGTGCCAAATCAACGCGCGTGTATGTTAAGCAAGGAGGGAAATGGAAATTGGTACATGCTAACTTTGCGCCTGACCCACAACCGAAAAATTAATACTTTTTTAAAAATTCATGTTTCGCCAACTCTAACAGAAAGGTTTGACGCAAAACAACAAGATTAAAAAAAATAAAAAAGAAGAGTAATTGTTGGGCAGACGCAAAATGATGCTTTTATTACACATTTTTGCTTACTTACACTTTAACAACATTTAACCTTCTTTTTTTACTTCTAAGAGTACAATCCATGAAGTGCCAATTCGAGAACCCAATAACCTTAAGCAGCAAATTATAATTATCACGAAATTCTCCCTCAAAAAAGAGATTAACCTCACTGGGATATCGTTGATATTTATGAACTTATGAATATTACCATGGAATGGGATTGTAATCTTTCAGGAACTTACCGCACCAATGTTTCCCTGTATTAATACCGTCAAACAGCGGATCCATAACCCGTGCCGCACCGTCCACTATATCTAACGGAGGTTGAAAATCTTCTAATTCCTGCTTCTTTTTGGCTAGTTCGGCCGGATCCTCGTCGGTTACCCAGCCGGTATCTACCGCATTCATGAAAATCCCGACTTTCGCCAATTCTCCTGCAGCGGTATGGGTAAGCATATTCAGAGCGGCTTTGGCCATATTAGTATGTGGATGTCTAGCTTCTTTAAAAAAACGATGAAACTTCCCTTCCATTGCCGACACATTAATGATGTGCTTTTGCCCCGTATTGTCTTTTTTCATTACTTCAGAAAGGCGGTTACACAATACAAAAGGCGCCACAGAATTCACAAGCTGCACTTCAATCATTTCTGTAGTTTCTATTTGCCCCAGCTTTAAACGCCAGCTATTAGTTTTCCTCAAATCCACTTGTTGCAAATCAGCATCCAACTCCCCTTCCGGGAAAACTTCATTTGCTACCAGTGTATTATCAAAACTGTATGGAATTTGAGATAATTTAGCTGAAGCACGCAATCCAATTCCCGGTTCCGGTCCATGCCAAGTTACCGGCATATTTTGGTTGGAAGAAACCCCCATTGTCAATACTTTTAATTCCTGCAAACAATCGGTGTGATCCAGTAATAAATCTTGGGCGTATTTTGGTAAAGAGGCTATTGGGCGCTCTTCGTTTTCCATTAAATGAGTATAGAATCCGGCTGGTCGCCGCACCGTTTGCGCTGCATTATTGATTAGAATGTCCAATCTCTTGTATTTTTGCTCGATGAAATTGCAAAAAATTTCCACACTTGGAATATGGCGTAAATCCAATCCGTGAATCTTTAAGCGATGACCCCATACCATGAAATCTTCTTCCTTAGCAAAACGCAAAGCCGAGTCAACCGGAAAACGAGTTGTTGCAATTACTGTTGCTCCTCCTCGCAAAAGCATTAATGTGATGTGATATCCTATTTTTAAGCGAGAGCCTGTTATCACTGCAATTTGTCCCTTTACGTCTGCAGTTTGAAAACGTTTTGCATAATTAAAATCGCCACAATCGGTACACATAGTATCGTAAAAGTGGTGCATTTTAGTAAACTCTGTTTTACAAACATAACAATTTCTGGGCGTCTCTAATTCTAACTGTTCTTTGTTTGCCAAATCGTTCGAAGCTAATAGCTTTGGTGCAACAAAAACACTTGCTTCTCGGGCATGGCGGATTCCGGTTTCTTTACGAGCTGTTTTGTCTCTCTTTTCCATTTTGCGTTTGGTTGCAAGTTTACCATCCTTAACTCTGCGTGAAAACTCATCCCGATTTGGTCTGGAAAACTGGCCTGCCGCTTTAATCAGGGCTATCCTTTGGGCTGCAGGAATATCAAATATTTGGTCTGTATCTGTATTCAATTGTGCCAAGATTGCGATGCACTTGTCAATTTCTTCTGCGGTAATTGCACTCATACTATCTATTTCACTCTTCATCATCATAAAAAAACTTGTATCGATCTCAGCGGAAATACCAAGGCCGCAAATATAGTTTTAAAATCTTGTCTGTCATTTCTTTTTTTCTGTTAGTCTGTAAAGTGCTACTCACAAGATTTTTGAGCCTTGCTTGGTATTTTTATATCTTCGTTATCGCACCGTAATAAATTGGCAAAAAGCAAACTGAATATAAAAAAATTCGAATCAAACACCAATCGCCATTGCTACCCATTTGTCTTAAATTAATCCAATTCAAACAACCTTTTTTATGATATTCCTCTTACTTTATTGCGGTTTAATGAAAACTTAACAGTTCCTAAGATAAATTATCATTTTAGCATCTCAATTTAAAAAATGGTAAAAAAAATGATTAATAATTAACATAAATCAGTGAATTTTATAAAAAATTTTAATGTTTATATAATCTTATCAAATAGAAATTGATTACAACTACCAAATCCTAAAACGGTCTTATTTGTTGAATTAATTGCATTTTCATAATTTTGTTAAGGAAATAAAACACGGCTATTACTCCCCAAATCATCATAGCCACAAGAAGTTAGCGGTAATCTAAATAGACTTTACGTAAATTTAAAAAACAACAAAATGAGAAGAATCGTTATTGCCTTAATTTTTATTGGAACATTACTATTGAGCTTCACAATTTCATCAAAAGATTTGGGAAATAAAACAGCTAAAATCTCTGAATTAACCACTTCTGCAGAAGAAAAGCTTTTAAAACATGTTACTATTATAAAGGAATTGGTACGCACAAATCCAAATTATAATAATGAAATTGCTTTTTTTGTTGATATGGAAATCATGTCTGGGAAAAACAGATTTTTTATCTACGACTTAAAAAAAAATAAAATAATTGATCAGGGTTTGGTTGCTCAGGGTTTTGGTTCAAGAGTTGGTCCAGAGGGGAAATTAAAATTCAGTAATGAAAATAATTCCCTTTGCACTTCATTGGGGAAATACGCTATAGGAAATAGTTATAATGGACAATACGGGAAAGCCTACAAATTACATGGGTTGGATCCTACGAACGACAATGCCTTCGCAAGAAATATTGTGTTGCATAAAAACATAAAAATGCCTTATGGTGAACAGGATAAACCAATAGGTTATAGTTTTGGCTGTCCAATGGTAAATGACATCTATTATTCCAGAATTGAAAAACTAGTTGACAATTCTAAAAGAAATATTGTTTTAGATATTTATTTTTAAGGGCATTAACAGGTATAATCGCTTGCTAAAATCCGATACTTTACAAGACGGAAACTATGGGTAAACCGACCATTATTTACGCATTAATAACCGTTTAATCCTGACTACCAATTCATTTGGACTAAATGGTTTTGTTATAAAATCATCGGTTCCTAATTCAAATGCCTTAAGTACTGTTTTTTCTAAACCTACAGCCGACAAAATAATAATTGGAATATCCAATTGTAATTCCACTTTTACTTTATTTACGATATCAAGTCCCGAAGAAAATGGCATCTCTATGTCCGAAATAATTAGGTCTGGATTTTTAGAAACGATTTTCTCTAATGCTTCTTTGCCATTACTGCATGAAATGACCTCATATCCTTCGCGAATTAGTTTAAACTCCATGGTTTTCAACATCATCTCATCATCTTCGGCAATCAGTATTTTCATTTTTTTTATTATTTAAACGCAAAATTAAACCATTGTAAATCAAACTTATTCTCTATTTTTCAGAATAACCATACAGAATTTCCAACTCTGTAAAAACGCGTAGACATATTTCATTAAATTTTTCAACTTCTTCTTTTCTCTTCTGTCCAAAAGGGTTTATTTCAATCTCATTTTCAATTATCTCAATGCTTTTAGATGCCTTAGCAATCCCTAATAAACTAATGGAAGATTTCAATTTATGGATTTCAGCTTTTAAAATTTTTATACCATCCGTCTCGTTTGAATTTAATATTATTTCTAAAGCTACAGGGAGATTTTGCATAAACAAATCTACCATTGTTTGAATAAAAGCGGCGTCACCTTCAGCAAATTCGTTTAAATAAGTAAAATCGACTAGTGACTGTGCATTTTGTTCCAGTTTTGCTGCGTCAATTAAAATGGTGTTATCGGTATTCATTAAATTATAATGTATTTTTTCAAGTAATTCATTAAAATCAAAAGGCTTAGATAGGTAATCATTCATCCCACTATCCATGCATCGCTTTTCTTCAATCACTGTGGCATGTGCTGTTAATGCGATTATTGGCGTTTTTGATTTTGATCCAAAGCTGGCTCGTATATATTTCGTGAGTTCAATACCATCCATTTCAGGCATTTGAATGTCCATCAGAATAATATCATAATTGTTTTTCTCTATTTTATCAATAGCAATTTTCCCACTATCAGCAATATCAATTGTTTTATCAAATTTCTCAAATACTTTAATCGCTAAAAGCTGGTTGAGTTCATTATCTTCAACTAAAAGAATATTGATATTTTTCAGGAAATCTGGCGATAATTTCTCTTTTTTTAATTTTATCGTTTTAACAATTCCTTTTTGGGCCTTTTTAAATTGAATTAAAAATGAAAATTTACTTCCTTTATCAATTTCGCTTTCTACCGTAATTGATCCTCCTTGCAATTCAATAAGCCTTCGTGTAATGGTAAGCCCTAAGCCGGTTCCTCCAAATTTTCTTGTCGTTTCATTTGACGCCTGATTAAAACTTTCAAAAATAGAATCAATTTTATCATGAGGAATACCTAAGCCGCTATCACTTATTGCAAATTGCAAAAAAGTTTCCGTTTCGGTTTCTTTCACTTGGGAAACAATTAATTCGACATACCCTTTATCCGTAAATTTCACGGCATTTCCAATTAGATTAATCAAAATTTGGGATAATCTTGTAGGATCTCCAACCAAAAAATCATTTATCTGACTGTCAATATTAGAAATCAGTTTTATGTTTTTTTCTTTTGCAATAGGAGAAAAAAGCTCCATTACCGCTTTTATATTTTTTGACAAAGAAAAATTCAATTCTTCAAATATCATTTTATCGGCTTCAATTTTGGAGAAATCAAGTATATCATTAATAACAACCATTAAATTTTTACCTGCTCTTTTTATTGCTTTTACACTTTGTCTCTGTTCTTTATCTAAATTAGTGCCTTCCAGAATTTTAGCAAACCCAATAATTCCGTTCATTGGGGTACGTATTTCATGACTCATATTAGTCAGAAACTGCTCTTTTACACGAATCGACTGTTCCGCTAAATCTTTTGCTTTTATTAATTCCCTTTCAATTTCTTTTTGATCGCTGACATCTTGAATGGTCCCTAAAATCTTGAAGGGTTTATTATCTTCTCCATTCAGGCATTTTATATATTCATTGATGTATTTGATTGTACCATTTTTACTGATTAAACTATGGGTAAACTGTACTTCTGAATTATTTTCTTTGACATAAACGAGGTTTTTTTCAAATAGGTCAACATCCTCCGAATTAATCAAACGTGATTTCAAAAGAGCGATAGAAGGGACATTATCTTTCTCTATTTCAAAAATAGTATAGAATTGATCTGAAATAAAAACATCTCCGTCATTTAGATTAATTTCCCAACTTCCAATTTTAGCCAGTAACTGAGCCTCAAAAAGTCTTTTTGCATTTAATTTCAAAGCTAACTCAGTCTTTTTACGAAGAACAAGACTTTCATGGAGTTTCATCGCATTTCTAATGCTTTGTGAAACACCATCAGGAGTCAATAACGTTTTCGGAATATAATCTGAGGCACCTCCAAGAATAGCCTGGCTCGCAATTTTTTCATCTCCCTGTGAAGTCACAAAAATAACCGGGGTTTCGATCCCTAAATCCCTGAGTTTTTTCAGAAAAGAAATCCCATCACTATCCGGCATCATGTAATCTAAAAAAATCAAGTCATAATTAAATGATTTAATTTTTTCAATCCCTTCTTTGGCTGAGAACGCGTTTTCAACATTGGCTATTATTCCAGAATGAGATATTGAGCGAACGATAGTGACCGTATCGACCTTATCGTCATCAATTATTAATATTTTTAAAGTAACCGTCATTTTTTTTATTTGTTTTCGCTTGAAAATTCAATACTATTCCAATAATCATTCAAAGTGGAAAAAAAACTGATAATTTCTTCGTTTCCAAATGGTTTACTCATATATCCTGCAATATTCAAGTTTAATGCAGCTAGTTTGTTTTCATTGTTATTTATGTTGCTAATCACAAATATCAAAATTGATTTTAGTTCAAAATTATTTCTGATTTTATTTATTAAATCAATTCCGTTAATACCTTCAGCATTAATATCAATCAACATAATTTGGGGTAGCGGGGATAATTGATGATCCCCTTGAAGCAGTGACCATGCTTCGGTATCACTTTCTGCAAAACACAAAGTATATTGCACGCCGATTTGAGAAAAAGCATTTACAGCATTTTCGATAAAAGTTTTACAATTATCTACGAACAAAATGTTTGAACCTACCATAGATTATATTGATTTAAAAAAACTACATCTCACATAAAGACCAAAAATTCTTTAACGTCGCAACTGATGTAAGAAATTTTTCGAAAGACAATGGCTTCAAAATATAACCCGCAACATTCAGATTGTAAGCATTAATCTTGTCACTATCCTCATTGGAAGTAGTCATTACAAATACAGATATATTTTTAAGATTTTCGTCTTCTCTTAACACTTTTAGAAATTCAATACCATTCATTTTTGGCATATTAATATCCAAAATAATGATTCGTGGTAATGGAACAATATTGGCACGTAGCATCTCTAGGGCTTCAACGCCGTTTCCGGCAACGAAAAGTTCATTCTTGATATTGTTTTTCGTAAATGCTCTTTTTACATTCATTACATCAACCTCATCGTCTTCAACTAATAAGATATTTACCAATTTTTGTATCATAATTTTAATTTTTTAAGCTTATTATTTTTGGCCAATTAATTTTAAAAATTGAACCGTTATTTACTGCTGGTGTGTATTGAATTGATCCGCCCACCATTGCTATTATTTTGCTACTAATGGTCAGCCCTGCACCTATAGAATCTAATACATCTTTTGAATTAACGGTATAGAAAATGGAAAAAATTTTCTCCGTTAATTCTGCTGCTATTCCAGGGCCATCATCACTTATTTTTATTTCATAATCCAGTTCATTTTCACTGACGTCTACAAACACGTTTTTGATTTGTTTATCATGAAATCGAACCGCATTGTCGAGAATATTAAAAATCACTTTATTCAATTTTTTTCCTAAGGTAATGCAGTTTTCATTGGACAAATCATAATTTACATGAAACTTAACATTTATTTTGTCATCCAAACTTGCTATACATTCCTCCACAACTTTAGGAATATTTACTTCATACATTTCCATTTCACCTCTATTGACTCTGGAGAGCTCCAGTAAAGCGTTCAGCATGTTTTCAAGACGCAAGACTCTGTTTTTTAACAAACTAAAATTATTTAAAATATCCACATTGGTATTGGGACCTAAATCATCTTTAATCCATGTTGCAATATTAGAAATTGCCCTCATAGGTGTTTTTATATCATGAGAAACAATATAAACAAAATCTTCATATTCCTTTTTAAGATCTGCTAACTCATCCTGACAACTTTTTTCTGACTCTGCCATTTTAGGTTTCTATAGGAATTGTAAAAATAAAACTTGCTCCTTTATCTTCTTCAGATTCTATGCGAATGCTTCCGCCCGCTTCTTCAATTATCTTTTGAACGATAGATAATCCGATACCGGTACTTTCTTTTTTATCCCGTGCTTCAATAGTTTGAAAAACTTTGAATACTTTTTTATGGTATTCTTCCGCAATTCCGGGGCCATTATCTTTTATGGTGAATTGATGAAAATCAGGCAACGATTCATAGAGACATTCTATTTTCCCAATTGGTTTATCATTATATTTTACTGCATTACTGATAAGATTACTGAATATCTGTTGAAACAATATTCTTGCAATTTTAATTTCAGGAATATTATCAGTAATATAAACTTCAAATCTTTCCGTTGGAACAATTGAATCAACAATCAGATACAACATTTTTTTCAAGTCAGTGGTTTGTTTTTCTATTTTTGTCCTGCCAATGCGTGAATAGTCTAATACTCCATTGATTAAATTTTCCATACGCAGGATTCGACCGCGTAATAATCCAAAATTAGCATTTACTGCCTCCGGCATTTCAGGCATATCTTCAACAATCCATTCCGAAAGATTATTTATGGCTCTTAGTGGGGCTTTCAAGTCATGAGAAATGATATAAGCAAACTGATCTAGTTCCTTATTCTTTTTTTCAAGATCTACTAACACGTTATCTAATTTTTGTTTGGCTAATTTTTGTTCTGTAACATCGGAACTTATGGCTATATATTGATAGGGTTTTCCTTGATTATCCAAAAATGGAACAATTGTGGAATCCACCCAATAATAGGAACCGTCTTTTGCTCGGTTTTTAATATCTCCCTTCCAAACTTTTCCATTGGCTATGGTTATCCAGATATTTTTTATGAATTTATTTAATTGATACTCCGGGTTATTAACATAATGAAACTGTCCAATTAGCTCCTCTTTTGAATACTTGGAAACAGAGCAAAATTTATCGTTTACAAAAGTGATTACCCCTTTTTGATCTGTAATTGTTACAATCGCGGATTCATCTAATGCGGATCTGACATCATTTATTTCTTTTGCCTTTTCAGCAATTTTTTGCTCAGCTAGCGCCTTTTCAGTAATATCCAGAATAGAACCCTGCAGTCCAATTATCTCACCCTTTTCATTTTTAAAAGGTTGCCCTATTTCCTGTATGTATTTTATTCTGTCATAAGGAAATAATATTCTATAATTGGTTTTATAATCTTCACCGGTTTTTATAACATTTTCATCTAATTTATCCAGTAACTGTATATCATCATGGTGTATTCTGCCTCGATAGGCCTTATACAATTGATCTGCAGGTATATCATTCAATTCAAAGATGGCATAATGCCCTTTAGACAATAGCAGATCTTTTGTAATTAAATTAAATTTCCAACTTCCAATTTTAGCAATACTTTGAGATTCATCTAATAACTTATTGCTATTTACTAAATTTTGTTCGGCTAGCATTTTTTCAGTAATATCCTGAGTACTTCCTTGGGCGCCTACTATGTCTCCAAATTCATTTTTAATAATCTGACCTAAAGTTAAAATATATTTTACTCTGTTATTCGAAAATTCAATATTGTTAAGAAACTCAAAATCCTGCCCCGTTGTAGCGCTTTTTTCTATCGCTTTATCCAATCGAGCTAAGGCTTCTGGACGAAGAATTTTTCGATACGCTTCGTATAACTTATTTGCCGGCAACTCTTCAAATTCGAAAATTTTATAATTCCCTTTTGACCAAATCAAATCCTTTGTGAATAAATCAAATTTCCAGCTCCCCGTTTTGGCGATACTTTGCGATTCATCAAATAATTTGTTGCTGTTTATTAAATTTAATTCTGCTTCTTTTTCTTTCGTTATATCCTTCGCAATTCCAAGATATCCTGTGACTTCATCTAAGCTGTTTTTTATAGCAGTAACGGATAATTGTATTGGAAATGTACCGCCATCTTTTCTGACATAGGTCCATTCATGGGAATCGGCTATCCCGAATTTTTTTGCCTTTATAACAAATACATCAAATCCAGGTTCAATTTTTTCATCAAGTTCAATAGTCAGGTCTTCAGCTCGCTTTACCACTTCCTCGATAACGTGCATAAAAGCGGGAGTTTTTTTGCCTACAACTTCATCTGCTGTATATCCAAGTAATATTTCAGCTCCTCTATTAAATTCTTTTATTGTTCCATCAAGATCCGTGGCAATAATTGAAAACTCTGCCGAATTAAGAATGGCAGATAATTCTCCACTTGTTTTAACCAGTTCCTCTTTCTGCTTATTCTCAAAAGTCATGTCCCGTGCAATACAATATAGATTTCCAGAAATTGGATCCGGAGATGTATTCCAACTTAATACGATATATTCTCCATTTTTACAACGGTACCGATTTTCAAAACTGATCGTTTGGTGTCCCATTGACAATTTCTTAACTTCTTTAAAAGTTTTTTCTAAATCATCCGTATGAACAAAATCAATAAAAGGTGTCCCTTCTAATTCTTCTTTTGAATATCCTAATACAGTTGTAAAAGCAGGATTCACTTTATAAAACATCCCGTTTACATTGGCAATGCAAACCAAATCCTTTGAAAGTTCAAGAAAATTCTGAAATTCTTTTTGGGTAGTAATTAGATCGAAATTCTTTTTTCGTAATTCCAGTAATAAAACCACTTGATTTGCCAGTAGTTTTAATGCATTTTTTTGTTCTTCATTCAATTCTCTCGGTACTGTATCAATAACGCAAAGTGAACCTAAATTAAATCCATTTTCATCTTTTAGCGGAGCCCCTGCATAAAATCGAATGTCAGAATTTCCGGTAACCAGAGGATTATCTGTAAATAATTTATTTTCTAATGCATTAGTAACTTCGTACACTTCTTCCCCCATAATGGCATACTGGCAAAAAGAGAACTCTCTTGGTGTTTCTGAAACTCCTAACCCAACACTTGATTTAAACCATTGTCGTTCTTTATCTAACAAACTGACTAAAGCTATTGGTGTTCCACAAATATAAGAGGCAAGTTGAGTTATCGCGTCATACTCTTTTTCTGGTAAAGAATCCATAACTGAATAACTTTCAAGGGCGTTAAGTCGGTCAGATTCATTCAACGGTAATGGTGGTATTTTCATCTATAGGAGTTTATTCTTTTTTAGTTGTCGCTACAACTAATCCATTTAGCGATAGAGTAGCTATTCAATAATCCTTACGTTACTTATTTATAAAGCAATAGCAAATCATAAAAGAATCGGGCACCTTGACAAAAATAAAATTAATTTTGAATTATAAGTCTCTTTTCATACTAAATATCCTTAATAATCATCATTATTTCAAAAGTTTTTAATTAATATGTTCTTCAATCAGAAAACAGTAGAATTATTTTAACGGAGATAAAATATAAAAGGGCAAATTCTCAATTCCAGAAAACAAAAAAACATACTCACAAAATACTTAAAAACAACAACTTAAATATAAAATAGCATCAAATTCGGTTTTATTTCATTAAATTTATTGACCTAATTTTTATCCAAATAAATCTTTGAACCCAACAAAAATTTATACTTCATAAATACGGTTAATTAAAAAAAAAGATTAAACCAATTCTTATGGATACGCATATTGTTAAAGTGATAAAAGCGGTTTATATCTCGCACGATGTAAAATGCTTTACAGTTGAAAAACCTGCTGGGTTTAATTTTATTCCGGGTCAGGCAACCGAAGTTTCCATAAATCTGCCATTATGGAAGAATCAAATACGTCCTTTTACCTTTACCTGCCTGAGAGAACAGGATTATCTCGAATTTATGATTAAGATTTACAGAGATCATGAAGGTGTAACCAATATGTTGGGAAGAACCAATGCAGGTGCCGAATTAATTTTGCATGATGTCTTTGGGGCTATTCAATATAAAGGCCCGGGTGTTTTCATTGCCGGAGGTGCTGGGATTACTCCATTTATTTCAATATTCCGTGATTTGTACCAAAAAAATCAGATTGAAGGCAACAGTCTTATTTACAGCAACAAAACTTCCGAAGATGTCATTATGCAAGACGAATTGCAGGAGATGCTGAAAGACAATTTCATCAAACTGTTCACCCGTGAGAATGTGCTGGGTTTTAGAGGAAGGAGAATTGATCGTGCGTACCTGATTGATCATATTTCCGACTTTGGGCAGCATTTTTATGTCTGCGGACCAACCCAGTTTGTGCAAAGCATTGCCCACGACTTGCAGGATTTAGGTGCAAGCATCGATATTATTGTGATCGAAATGTAATAAACTCAAAATAGGATAAGACATTCTCTACCAATTAACACTATTTTTTTGTCCAAAAAAATACTTCGCGGAATTCCCTTATTAAATTCAATTCAAAAAAAGTTGCTTTGCTTTTTAATTATATGACTATCCGTAACTAATCCCAAACAAAACTTTTGGCTACAGATTTAAAAAACAATATTAGTCCTCAAAGCGGAAAGTCATATTAAATTATTACTTGTGATAAAAATAAAACCACCAGAATCTGAATTTATTTTTTAGGTAAAAATTCAGAAAAAGTCGATGATTGAACCAAAAAATCCGACGACTGTCAAAAATTAAAATAAAATCACAATTCATTGTATAACAAAGACTTAAATTAAAAAAAAACGTTGTATTTTGTACCTATAAAAACATTATTTTATTAAATTTACTATATTAAGCTGCATCAAAAAGAGAAATCCTACTACTCTCGCGTCTTAGCTCCAAAATCGATTTTTAATTTAAAAGTACGCTTGGACAACTTGTTTTTTATTTTTTAAAAACTAAAAAAAAGCCTGTCCCAAAAATTTTTCTGTTGTCTTATTTTGACAAAATAATGGTTTGCTATTATTTAAAAACATCTAAATGGAAAAGTATAAATACATCTTGTTTTTCAACAGAATCAGCATTGGCGCAATTAATAAGGTTGGCGGCAAAAATGCCTCTTTGGGTGAAATGTACAATCAGCTCAATCCAATAGGCATCAATATCCCTAACGGATTTGCGCTGACCGCTAAAGCCTACCGCCTATTTCGCAAACGAAATAATTTAGAAAAACCATTGAATGATTTATTGTTTGTGTTGGATACAAAAAAATACTCCAATCTTTCTGCAATTGGAGAGAAAGCAAGAGACTTAATTTTATCGGCACCCATTCCTGAGGAAATTTATGCTGAAATTCACAGCGCTTATCAATCCCTTAGTGAACAATGTGGCATGAAGAATCTAGGAGTAGCGGTACGAAGCAGCGCCACTTCAGAGGATTTACCATCGGCGAGTTTTGCGGGACAAATGCAGTCATTCCTGAATATTAGCGGTGAGAATCAAGTCATGGATGCCATACATCGCTGCTTTGCTTCACTGTTTACAGACCGAGCTATAAAATACCGCCATGATATGGGGTTTGCAAATTTAGATGTCGCCATTTCTGTGGGCGTACAACAAATGGTGCGAAGTGATAAAGCCTCATCCGGTGTCGCATTTACCATCGATCCTGACACGGGATTTCAAAATGCAATTATAATAAACAGTATTTGGGGTCTTGGTGAAAATATTGTTCAGGGAACCGTTACCCCCGATGAATGGATGGTCTTTAAACCCACTTTAGAAAATAAAAATTTGAATCCCATTTTAAAAAAACAGTGCGGAAGAAAAGAATTTACGATGCTTTATGCTGAAAAATCAAGTGCTGAATCTGCAGAAAATACAATTGTAAACACGGAAACTTCTCTGGAAAAACAAAACGAGTTTTCATTATCCGATAAAGAAGTCATTCAGCTTTCACAATGGTGTTATCAAATTGAAAAACACTATAAAAAAGCAATGGATATTGAATGGGCAAAAGACGCTTTGAATAAACAACTCTACATCGTTCAGGCGCGACCGGAAACCGTTCATGCCAAAGAAAATAAGCTGGTGATGGAAATTTATCAGCTCAAAGAAAAAGGAACTTTGTTAACCCAAGGAATTGCTCTTGGCGACAAGATTGCTGCGGGTAAAGCCCGAATCCTGCAAAATACCCAAGAAGGAAATCAGTTACTTGATGGTGAAATTTTAGTTACAGACTTTACCAATCCGGATTGGGATCCGATAATGAAAAGAGCTTCGGCAATAATTACCAACAAAGGCGGACGCACCAGCCACGCTGCAATTGTTGCCCGTGAACTGGGAACCGTTGCTGTTGTGGGATGCGGAAACGCCACTTCAATCATAAAAAATGGGCAGCAAATAACGGTATCCTGTGCCGAAGGAAAGCAAGGAAACGTTTATGATGGTGAATTAAAATGGGAAATAAAAGAACATGATTTTAGTCACTTATCAATGCCTAAAACAGAACCCATGCTCATTCTTGCCGACCCCGAAAGAGCCTTTGAATTAAGCCATTATCCCAATAAAGGCATTGGTTTAATGCGTATGGAATTTGCTATTTCGAATACCATCAAAATTCATCCGTTGGCACTTTGTGAACCCGAAAAAATATCTGATCTGAACGTTCAGTCTGAAATAGCAGCATTAACCAAGGATTATGATGATGGCAAAAATTATTTTATCGATAAACTGTCAGAAGCAGTTTCTATCGTCGCCGCCGCTTTTTATCCCAAAGATGTAATTGTGCGGATGAGTGATTTTAAAAGTAATGAATATGCGAATTTGATAGGCGGAAAATATTTTGAACCCGTTGAGGAAAATCCGATGATTGGGTTTCGGGGGGCTTCCCGTTATTACAGCGATTTTTATCGAAAAGGTTTTGCCTTAGAATGTGAAGCGATGAAAAAAGTAAGAAACCAAATGGGACTTCATAATGTAAAACTGATGATTCCTTTTTGCAGAACAATCGAAGAAGGAAAAAAAGTGTTAGACGAAATGAAAAAAAATGGTTTGGTACAGGGAGAAAACGGATTAGAAGTATATGTTATGATTGAGATTCCAAGTAATGTGATATTGGCAAATGAATTCGCAAAATTATTTGATGGGTTTTCTATTGGTTCTAATGACCTGACTCAGCTTACACTGGGACTCGACCGGGATTCTTCCTTGGTAAGCTATTTATTCAGTGAACAAAACCCTGCGGTTAAACATTTGATTTCTGAAACCATTCGCGCAGCCAAACGAAACAAAATTAAAGTAGGATTGTGCGGGCAAGCGCCGAGCGATATCCCTGAATATGCCCAGTTTTTAGTAGAAAAAGGCATCAGTAGCATATCCTTCAATCCCGATGCTTTGATAAAAGGAATAGAAAATATCTTGAAAGCGGAGGCCAAACATGAAGAAAAACGCACTGAAATCCTAAACATATTAAGTCATGGAAACAACATTTAAAGATAAAGTGGCACTTGTTACTGGTGGCAGTTTCGGAATTGGAAGAGCCACAGCGCTCGCTTTCGCAGAAAAAGGAGCTAAAGTTGTCGTGGTGGATTGGATAGAAAATGAGGAAACATTAAATCTCATCAAAGCTTCGGGCGGTGAAGCAATTTTTGTCAAATGCGATGTTTCAAAAGCCGCTGACGTAAAAGCGATGGTCGAAAAAACAATTGCAGCTTTTGGGCGATTGGATTATGCTTTTAACAATGCAGGAATCGAGGGAGCAACAGCTAAGACTTCGGATTGCACTGACGAAAATTTTGATAAAACCATTGGTGTAAACCTAAAAGGAATATGGCTTTGCATGAAATATGAAATCCCCAAAATACTGAAACAAGGAAAAGGAGTTATCGTAAACTGTTCTTCTGTAGCCGGATTGGTTGGATTTGCCGGTTTACCCGCTTATGTAGCGTCTAAACACGGCGTCATCGGATTAACGAAAACTGCTGCATTAGAATATGCAAAACTTGGAATCCGGGTGAATGCAGTTTGCCCCGGAGTCATAAAAACTCCGATGATGGATCGACTCACCGGAAGTAAAAAAGAAGCTGAAGATCAGTTTACAGGTTTAGAGCCCGTTGGACGTATGGGTGAGCCTGAAGAAATAGCAAACGCAGTGGTATGGATGTGCTCTGACGAAGCTTCATTTATAACCGGACTTGCCATGGCCGTGGATGGCGGGTTTGTGGCTCAATAATTCTATCTGTTTAAATTTTTCTTAAAATATCGCATCATGCATACATACGAAGTAAACCTAAAATGGACAGGCAAAACAAAAGGGATTCTAAGTTCCACTATTTTACCAAAGGAAATTGAAGTAGCCACACCTCCGGAATATCACAAAGGTATGGAAGGCATCTGGTCACCTGAGCATTTACTCATTGCATCAATAAACAGTTGCCTAATGAGTACTTTTTTGACCATTGCCGAAAATTCTAAACTTGATTTTTTAAGCTATGAAAGTAAATCTATATGTACCGTTGAACTTATAAAAGGAAAATACACCTTAACTGAAATTGTATTAAAACCGAAAGTGGTCATCCCCTATTCTCAAAACCCGGAAAGAGCCAAACATATTTTGGAAATGAGTAAAAATGTGTGTTTGATTTCTAATGCCATCAAAACACCATTACTGCTGGATCCTGAGATTATCGTGTCTAAAACTCCGATTGGAATCTAAAATACTGAAAAGCATCCTTTGCATCAAAAATAAAATAGCGCACCATCTTTTGGATTACTGAAAGTAAGTCTTTGAATGTAAAATAGAAACTAAAATCAAGTTGGCAGTCGATTTTGCGCAAGCAGGAACTTGGGAACCGCTGAACCAATTAACAAAATTTGCTTACAATGAGAATAAAAATTCCATAAGTTAAAATCGGAATAACATTCAATTGAACGTATTAAAAATAAAAGACCATGGAATATATAGCATTATGTCAAAGTTGCGGAATGCCGCTTAGCAATGAAGAAATAAAAGGAACAGAACAAAATGGTTTGAAGAATAATCAGTATTGCAGATATTGTTACGAAGATGGTGCTTTCACAAAACCAACCATGAATTTGGAAGACATGAAAAATAACGTATCAACACAAATGAAGAAATTAAAACTTCCAATATATACCATACAAAAAGCCATAACTATTTTACCGACATTAAGTCGTTGGAAAAACAAATAACCCTTTTGAAAAGTAATAAATGATTCAACTGATGAAAAAACAATACCAGCGAAAAAATAGATCAGCGAAAGTGATTAGTTGAAATTGAAGTATTTTAATAAAAAATGGGAATTGAAATTCCGGAACAGGATTATGAAAAAATCATTACACAAAAAACTTTAGTATCTTATATTTTGGATAAAAAAAAATAACCTCGACGAGATGACAGCATTATTATGAGTAAATTTATTCTGTATTTTATTGATTATTTTTTTATTCTTTTTCATACTGTTCTCACTTTGTTCAATGTGTTTGGCTGGGTTATTCCACGATGGCGATTGGCAAATTTGATCACTTTATCACTTACCGCTTTTTCGTGGTTCATACTGGGAATTTGGTACGGGTTTGGTTATTGTCCATTTACGGATTGGCATTGGAAAGTACGTCAACTTTTAGGATACACCGATGAGAGTAATTCTTATATTCATTTTCTCATTCTAAAAATAACCGGGATTAATTTTTCAGAAAGTTTTGTCGACACTTCAACAGTAATTGTCTTTTTTATCGCCTATTTCATCAGTATTTATTTTGCCGTAAGGAAAAAATATTCAATCAAAACTTTAAAAAATAAAATCTAAGAACACGTTCATTTTAACCAATTGGATTTTATAATAAACCAATCCAGGATTAGAATTAATAATTCTTATTTTCAAGATCAAATTATTCCATTACATAAAATTTTTGGTTTAAATTGATGTAACTTTATACCTAATTTATTGATTTTAAATCATTTGAATTCCTTTCCCCCGAATGTGTTTTAGGTTATTGATATTAAAAAATCAGAAAAATGAAAACTTTAATTTATAGTATATCCGGTTTTGATAAACCATTTATTGAAAAAGCGTTGCATGGGAACCTCGATTTGGCTTATACCGACCTGCCGCTAAATGAAAGTACCGTAAAAATGTCCAAAGGTTTTGATGCCATTTCAATTTTCACTTCAGATAATGCCTCAGCAATAGTCTTGGAAAAATTACATGCTTTGGATGTAAAATACATTGCCTTACGCTCTGAAGGTTCTGATTATATTGATATGTACAAAGCGCATGCCTTGGGAATTAAGGTAGCCAATGTCCCTAATACATCTTCCTCAACTGCGGTTGCGGAACATGCCACAGCCTTATTATTAGCTTTGAACAGAAAACTGATATTAGGTCAAAAAATGATGCAATTGGGCGATTATCGATTGGATCATTTAGTAGGTTTTAATTTGCATGGAAAAACAGTTGGTATTATTGGAACCGGAAAAACAGGAAGTGCTTTTGCAAAAATCATGCACGGATTTGGTTGTAAAATTGTAGCTTTTGACCCTGTAAAAGATGAGGAATTGAAGCTCCAAACTGATATTTCTTATACTACATTCAATGAATTATGCTCGAATTCAGATATAATATCTGTTCATTGTTCACTAAACAGCAAAACAAATCATCTGTTTAACAAAACTACTTTTGCAATGATGCGCAAAGAAGTCATTTTTATAAATACCGCTCATGGTAGTATCGTAAATACCGCTGATTTATTAAAAGCTTTAAATAACGGGATCATTGCCGCGGCTGGTTTAGATGTCTATGAGCATGAAAAAGAAATATTTTTTAAAGACCATACCGGCACTCCCATAAATGATGAATTGTTCCTAAAACTGAATTCAAATCCAAACGTTTTAATTACAGGACATCAATCCTTTTTGACCACAGAAGTATTGCATGGAATTGCAAGCACTACAATTGCAAATTTAAATCAATGGGCTTATAATAGCATCTGCAAAAATGAAATCAGATAACCTATTTTATAATCAATTTTTCATTTTTTCGATAAATAAATCAGGGGCTAACCTTCAAACTTAATTTTTATTCCAGTTCGATTTTTTTTTGTAACTTGGTGTAGAATTGCGTTGAAATCAACAATTATAAGATTCTAATCTGTTGCTTTTAAAATCTTTATAACGTCCTCGTCTAAATGTATTACGGAAGACTTTTTATAAAAAATCAAGAAAATGAAAGGATCATTAAAACTCGGAAAAATAGCTGGTATAGGATTGTATGTTCACTGGACATTCACTCTGCTTATAATATTCATTATTTTTGCAAACTATAAAAACGGTCAAAATCCGATACAAATACTATGGTCCGTTCTCTTTATTTTAAGCGTATTTGTCACTGTTTTTTTGCATGAATTAGGACATGCTTTAGCCGCTAAAAATTATCACATAAACACAAAAGACATCACACTTCTCCCTATTGGCGGATTGGCTCGATTAGACAGAATTCCTGAAAAACCCATAGAAGAATTAGTGGTGGCATTTGCAGGGCCACTTGTAAATATCGCTTTGGCCTTCCTAACCGGACTATTTATTATTATCCCAAGTGATTCAAATGAATTAATGGCTCAATTATCCAACGGTGTAAATGCAGATAATTTTTTTCTCAATTTCTTCATCGTCAATTTTTGGTTAGCGCTATTCAATTTAATACCGGCTTTCCCTATGGATGGCGGCAGAGTTTTACGTGCGCTGTTGTCCTTTAAACTAGAAAGAACTGTTGCCACAAAAATCGCTGCCCGAATAGGACAATTTATAGCGGTAGGTTTTATTCTGTTAGGTTTTTTATACAATCCATTTTTAGTCATCATTGGGATATTTGTCATTATAGGCGCTCAAGTTGAATCTGATTCCATAGAGTCCAAACACATTTTGAAAGGCTATAAAGTTAGGGATGTTTTGATGAGACAATACCCTAAAATTGACGCTCATGAAAAACTAAAAAAAGCTATAGATCTATTACTTGACAGCCAAAACAAGAATTTTTTAGTAACCGATAACACCATTCCCGTTGGAACACTAAATCGAGATCAAATCATAAAGGCATTGGCTAAAAATGGAGAGGATGAAACGATACTTAATGTAATGGATTCTAATTTGATTTTCCTTGAAGCCGATTCACTAATAGAAAATGTTTTTGAGGATATGTACAAAAACAAATCAACGCTAATGCTTGTCATGGAAAACAATGAACTTATAGGAACATTGGACACAGAGAATCTTTTAGAATTTATTTTAATAAAAGAGGTACATTTGAAAAAAGACCATGCCGCATAATAAAAATTCCAATGTTGTATCTGAAAACATAGCGCTTGTGCATAGCGGCGAAGATTATTTTTCCCGTCTGGAAAGTATTATCCGGAATTCACAATTTGAAATTCACATACAAATTTATCTTTTTGAAAATGACGCAACAGGAAAGAGGATTATAACTGCATTAAAAGAAGCCGCTTCCCGCCAAGTTAAAATATATCTTATTTTAGATGGATTGGGCTCTCTTTCATTCCCGTCAGAAGTTAGAAATGATCTAAAACGAAGCGGTATTAACTTTCGTTTTTTTGCTCCATTATTCTCTGCCTATACCTTTTATCTGGGTAGACGGTTACATCAAAAAATAGTGGTTGCGGATCGCAAAGTCGCTCTGATAGGCGGAATTAATATTGCCGATAAATATCATGGAACGGCAACCGAAGCCCCTTGGCTTGATTATGGAGTTCAATTAAACGGAGAAATTGCCAAACCCATTCAACAACTTTGCAATGCAATTTTTCTAAAGAAAAGACGATTACACAGTGAAAAAATAAAATCTGTTTTTCATCTTCAGGAGGATATCTCAGTTCGTATTCTTCAAAATGACTGGTTAAAAAGAAAAAACGAAATAAGTAATTCCTATATCAAATCAATTTGCAATGCAAAAGAAGAAATAACAATAATGGGAAGTTATTTTCTTCCTGGCAGAAAAATAATTCAAGCCTTGAAAAAAGCGGCTAAAAATAAGGTGAAAATTAAATTAATTCTATCCGGCATATCAGATCTTCCCATAACAAGAAGAGCCACTTGCTATCTTTATTCCAAACTTCTTGGTTACAATATAGAATTGTACGAATGGAATAATTCTATTTTACATGGAAAAGCAGCGGTGATAGATAATTATTGGACGACTATTGGTTCTTTTAACCTAAATAATTTAAGTTCGTACGGAAGTATCGAAATGAATGTTGAAATAAATTCCACTGTATTTTCTAAGATGTATCAGGAGCACCTCAACCAAATAATTACTCAATGTCAAAAAATAACTACTGAAACACTTGCGATTAATAACACATCTTTTACCAAATTCATCAATTGGACATCCTATTATATAACGAGAATAATAGAAATAATTGTCACTTTTACACCCTATAGGCGATTCTATAATTAAGGATACAAATTTATGATTATTAATACTATTAATAAAATATTTTTTGTAACTTTAGTGGTATAATTAAAAAACACAAAACGCTAAAAGCAAGATAATTAAGGTTTTTTATAAAGAAATTCAGACTTTAAAAAATGGAACCACCTAAAATAAAAAACAAGAAAAAAGAGGAATGGATTCGAAAGGATTTAGAAAGTAAAATTCCAAAAATGGACAAGAGAATACTATTTGTTCCCAATCAAAAGGAATTATTCTTTTAGTTCATTTTTTAACGAACTCAGTTAGCCTTGTCTAGCTGACGGAACCGTGAGTCACTGTTCTGCATTTGAACGCTTTTTCAAGCACCAGGTTTAAAAGATCCTCCGCAGAGCTCCGAACTTTTAAACCGGTATTCTTAATTGGGGTTAGGGACAAAATAGTCCCTACTCCATTAACGATTTTGTAGTTATGGATTTTACACATTACAAAGACGCCTTTATACAGGAAGCCTCTAAAAATAGCTTCTCAGAACATAATATCCAACGTTGTTTGGATTATGCTTCGGTACTATTTTCACATGATGTTCCGGTAATTTATAACATAACCCACCTTTCCACTCTTGTAGGATACAATAAAAAATATCTCAAAAAAGCATCCCTTTATCCCAAATATTTTTATCGGGATTTTGAAATAGCCAAAAAAAACGGATCAAAAAGACCCATATCAGAACCGCTTCCCAGCTTGAAAGAAATACAAATCTGGATTTTGCGAAATATACTTTATAAAATACCCGTAAGTCCTTTTGCAAAAGCATATAAACCAAATTCAGGTCTTATAGAAAACTTAAAATTTCATAAAAAACAACCTAAAGTATTTACGTTAGATTTAGAAAATTTCTTCCCTTCTATTTCGGCTAAATCAATTGAAAAAGTATTTCTTGAATTAGGCTATTCTCGAATGATATCAAGACTGCTTGCAAAATTATGTACTAGAGATAAAACTTTGCCACAAGGCGCGCCAACAAGTCCGTCACTCTCCAATTTGATTTTTAAAGATGCTGATGTTCTCATTGCTGATTTTTGCAAAGAACGAAAAATAAGATATACCCGTTATGCAGATGACTTGAGTTTTTCAGGTGATTTTGACGAAAAGGAACTGCTGGAAAAAGTTAAAGCAATAGTTGAAAATTTAGATCTTCATATTAATACTGCTAAAACAAAACTCATGACGCCCAATATGCGTCAAACCGTAACTGGCATTGTAGTCAACGAAAAAACACAGGTTACATTTCATAAACGCAATGAATTAAGACAAGCCATGTACTACATCAATAAATTTGGCATAGACGAACATCGGGAATACAAAGAAATTGACCAGAGGAATTATCTGGAACATCTGTTAGGAAAAATAAATTTTGTGTTGCAAATAAACCCCCGAGATCTAGAATTCATTGGCTATAAAGCCATATTGATTGACTTAAAAAAGAAACAGGAATTAAAAAAAAAAAAGATCGAACCATTGCTGATGTAATAATCGGCACTTCTAATTTGAGAAAATGACATCATAAAAAACTCCGTTTTGGCAACCGTCTGGAAACAAGTCTAAAATAGGACACCGATAACACTGATTAAGGAGATTTACACTTACTTTTAAGTTGGTATTAAAATGGCAAACACGAATTTCACTAATTTTCACGAATGAATTTGTGCAAATTCGTGAAATTCGTGTTTAATAGCCAATCCAATTTTTGTGGCTCACGTTAAGCATTTTTGTTTTTTTTTAATTTTCTAAAGATGGAATAGTTTCGATTATATATTTAAAAAATAAAATTAATGAAAACTAAACTGATTCTTATTAAAATCATACATACTTTGATTTGGGTATTTTTCAATTTAGTGATTTTTTATATGCTTTATGCCGTAATTATAAATAAACTTGATAAGTGGCTTTGGATAGGTTATGGCTTAATCGTTTTGGAAAGCATCACCTTATTAGCATTTAAATTCTTTTGCCCTTTGACTATTTTAGCTCGTAAATATTCTGATTCTACAAAAGACAATTTTGATATCTATCTTCCTAATTGGTTAGCCAAGCATAATAAATTAATCTACACCGGAATAATGGGAATTATTCTCCTAATAACGATTTATCGACTTCTGGATTAAGGAGAATTGATTATTATTGTGATTATTAAAATTTTCAAAAATTTCTGATTCGAATTTTTTTTAAAAATTCGCAAATATCTGAAATAAAGCACTTTAATTAATTTAAGCATTCAATAATTGATTAAATTTGATAGACAAATAGCTAAAAATTACATTCATTTTTATTATTGATTTGGATACATCTAAAGCTTCTTAAAATCGTTGTCGGATATTTAAAAACATTTCCATGAAAAAAATAACAATCCTTATCGCAACTTTATTTTTCTCTACTTTTCTATTGGCACAAACCACATGGAAAGCAGACCCGATGCATTCAAAATTAACTTTTAGCACCGTGCATCACGGCATTTCTGATATCGCCGGGTTATTCAAAACATTTGAGATAAGCGCTACAGCCAAAAAAGCTGATTTCAGTGACGCCACCTTTGAACTTTCAACAGAGATCGCCTCTATCAATACCGAAGTGGAGATGCGCGATAATCATTTACGAAGTGCTGAATTCTTTGACGTGGAAAAATATCCGAAAATGACTTTTAAAAGCACATCTATAAAAAAAATCGGAAAAGAAAAAGGCAAATACAAACTAACGGGAAATCTCACGTTACACGGAATAACAAAACCAGTAACCATCAACATGTGGTACAGAGGAACTATAACAAATCCGCAATCTAAAGCAATCACCGCCGGTTTTCAATTTAGCGGAATTCTTAAACGTTCCGATTTTCACATCGGTTCAAAATTCCCAGCGCCAATGATTAGTGATGAAGTAAAAATTAAAGCAGATAGTGAATTTACAAAACAGTAAATTTATTCTAATGAAATGTAAAAACCTTGTCAATCATAAAGACTAAAATAATTATTGGAAAACAAATTTTTTCTCATGAGTAGTCCTAAAAAAACCATCTTTTTCAGGACTAATAGATTAATAATAAAATACTTAAGTCCTACTTTAAAAACAAAAAATTGATTAAATTTGATAGTAGAAATCGTTCATTAGCAGGACATTTTATTTTACTTCTGGATATCATAAGGAATTGTAACAGCATTTATAAAAATAAAAGAACATGGACAACATGAAAAAAATAGTAATCGCAGTTGACAATGACCCCACTTCGGAAAAAGTTGCTTTAAATGGTTTTCAACTTGGTCTACAACTAAATGCCGAGATTGCATTACTCAGTGTCGTTGACTTGACCATGCTCATAACAGAAGGTGCTGTCTCTACTAAGGAATTTGCAGATCTCGCAATAAACGACTACAAAAAAAATCAACAAATGCTTGTTGATACCGTCTTTAAGGAATACAAGATTAAGACTTTTGTTGAAGAAGGAATACCCTACGAAGTAATTTTGAATGTGGCCAAAGAATGGAATGCAGATATAATTGTTTTGGGTACGCATGGCAGAACCGGAATTTCACATTTGATTATGGGCAGTGTAGCTGAAAAGATTGTCCGACATTCAAAAATACCAGTGTATATTATTCCTATCAGATCATGACAGAAAGACTTTTTTCTAACAGAACGAATTCAGACTAATAAAATCTCCTAATTGCAACAATGATAATTATTAAAATAATCTACGATGGCATTTATAGACTATTACAAAATCCTTGAAGTGGATAAAAAAGTAACGGAAGCCGAGATAAAAAAGGCGTATCGTAAAATGGCCCGAAAATACCACCCTGACTTAAACCCAAACGATAAGGAAGCCGAAAGAAAATTCAAGGAAATTAATGAAGCCAATGAGGTACTAAGCCATACCGAAAATCGTAAAAAATACGATGAATATGGCGAAAACTGGCAACATGCTGAACAGTATGAAAAAGCAAAACAGCAAGGACAGTATTCAAGAGGCGGGCAGCAAGGTGGTTTTGAAGGCGGCGGATTTGGCGGTGGCGGTGATTATTCAGACTTTTTTGAATCAATGTTTAGTGGTCGTACATCAGGAAAACAAAGAGGACGAAGCGCCCAATTCAAAGGACAAGATTTCACTACGGAATTGCATCTTGATTTAAAAGATGTTTACACCACCCACAAGCGAACCTTAAACATCAAAGGCAAAAATATCCGAATTACTATTCCTGCCGGAGTAGAGAATGGTCAGCAGATAAAAATCAGCGGCATGGGCGGTGAAGGTTCGGGTGAGGGACCAAAAGGAGATTTATATATCACGTTCACTGTTGAGAACCATACTAACTTTAAGTTAGAAAAACACAATTTATACTCCACTGTGGATTTAGATTTATATACCGCCCTATTAGGGGGCGATATTACCGCAGATACTTTTGACGGAAAAGTAAAACTGACGATAAAACCCGGAACCCAAAACGGAACTAAAGTTAAACTGAAAGGAAAAGGATTCCCTGTCTATAAAAAAGAAGGGGAATTTGGTGATTTATACATTACTTATCAGGTAAAAATCCCCACTGATCTTTCCGAAAAAGAAAAAGAATTATTTACGGAACTTGCTAAGCTAAGAAAATCATGAATATAGAAAACCTCATCCCTTTATCTTCATTATACAATCATTATAATGTAGAAATGTCATTTTTTTTCAATTTAAATGAAATGGGTTTAATCGAGATTCTTACCATCGATGAAACCAAATATATTCATCCTGACGCGATCTACGAAATCGAAAAAATGATTCGGATGCATCAGGAACTAGCTGTTAATATCGAAGGAATTGATGTGGTATTGAATCTATTAGTAAAAATAGATGATTTACAAAATGAGTTAATTTCTGTCAAAAATAGATTGCGGTTGTATGAAAGTTGAGATTTGATAATCCCAATACTATTTTACTATCTTCTAAAAAGTAAAAAATAAAGTGATGAACTGGCATGTACTCACTCATTCAGAAACAGCTAAGTTGTTAAATACAACCCCAACAGGGATTTATCACAGTACGGCTTCACTCCTATTAACCGAACATGGGAAAAACGAAATTGTAAACAAAAAAAAGAAAACCATTTTACAGATGTTATTGCATCAGTTATTGGGTTTCATGATTTTCATCCTTATAATAGCGGCAATTATCTCCGGTATATTAGGTGATCTGACAGATGCGGTTATTATAATTGCATAGTTATAATTAATGCCTTTGTGGGGTTTATTCAGGAATATCGCGCTGAAAAAGCTATGGAAGCCTTAAAAAACATGGTGCCCAACCATGCTCATGTTCTACGTGAAGGTAAAAAAATTGATATCTCAGTGACTGATATTGTACCTGGAGATGTAGTGATTCTTGAAAGCGGAAACAACATTCCTGCAGATGTTCGTTTTTTTAAAACCCAACGAATAACGGTAGATGAATCAGCCCTTACGGGCGAATCACACCAAGTGGAAAAAAACACTGATGAACTTCCTGATACTGAATATTCACTCGGTGATCTTACAAACATAGGATTTAAAGGAACCTTTGTTACTAGCGGTAAAGGACTTGCTTATGTGGTGGCAACAGGAATGAATACCGAATTAGGCCGTATTGCAAAAATGATTCAAACTGATGAAACAATCACGCCATTGCAAAAAAGATTAACCGCTTTCGGAAAACGATTATCGGTTGTCATACTTATTATTTGTACCCTGATTTTTTTAATTGGCTGGATTCGAGGCGAATCGGTACTAAAAATGTTGATTATAGCTATTTCACTTGCCGTGGCCGCCATACCCGAGGCACTTCCGGCCATGGTTACTATAGCACTTGCTTTTGGCGCTAAGCAATTGGTAAAGGGCAATGCACTAATCCGAAAGTTACCGGCTGTTGAGACATTGGGATCGGTGACTCATATTTGTACCGATAAAACCGGAACGCTTACTTTGAATAAAATGACAGTGGAAGCTATTTATGAAACTTCCGATGCGGCTTATAGTTCCGTTTTTGAGAATGGAAATCTACTGCTCCAAGCCATGGCTTTAAGCAATGATGTTTCAAAAGATAAAAACGGAATATGGTTGTGAAATTCAACTGAAATTGCTTTGGCACAATTTGCATTTAATAAAAATTTAGAACGAGTAAATTTAGAAGCTAAATATCCTAGAATTGCGGAATTACCTTTTGATTCCAATAGGAAAACGATGACCACATTGCATCAATTCGAAAATGGAATTCTCGTGATTACCAAAGGAGCCGTTGATGTATTGTTGCATAAATTAGCCAACAATTAGCCAACAATCAGCATTCAATGAAAGCTGAAATCGAAAGCAAGGCAAACGAAATGGCAGAAAAAGGGTATCGGGTATTAGGATATGCCGTAAAAACACTTCCCTACCTACCTGATCAGTTTAATCCCGATGAAATAGAAGCTTCCTTAACATTCATAGGCTTTGCCGGAATGATTGATCCACCGAGAAAAGAAGCAAAACAAGCCGTTTTAGAATGCAAGGAAGCGGGAATCATTCCCATAATGATTACCGGAGACCACAAATTGACTGCTAAAGCTATTGCTGAAAAATTGGGAATTATTTCCTCCAAAGAGGACCTTGTATTGACAGGACCCGAAATGTCTAAATTGACTCCGCAAGAATTCATCGAAATAGTCGAACACATTCGCGTTTATGCACGTGTAAATCCGGAACAAAAATTAAACATTGTAAATGCCTTACAATCCAAAAACCACTTTGTCGCCATGACTGGTGACGGCGTAAATGATGCGCCTGCGCTTAAAAATGCGGATATTGGTATAGCAATGGGAATCAACGGAACCGAAGTGTCTAAAGAAGCTTCCGATATGATTTTGCTGGATGATAATTTTGCCACTATCGTTGTTGCGGTGAAGCATAGACGAAAAATATTCGATAATATTCTGAAATTCATTAAGTATATAATGACTGGAAATTCAGGTGAAATATGGGTAATTCTTTTAGCTCCTTTTTTCGGTTTGCCAATTCCACTAATGTCCATAAATATTCTTTGGATAAATCTGGTAACGGATGGTCTGCCCGGATTAGCATTGGCCTCCAAGCCAGCCGAAGCGAATATCATGAAACGATTGCCAAGAAATCCGAAGGAAAATATTTTTTCGGGAGGCATGGCAATACATATTTTGTGGGTCGGGTTTTTAATGACAATCGTAACATTGGGAATGCAGGCATGGGCAATACACAATCAAAAATCACATTGGCAAACTATGGCTTTCACCGTGCTTTGTTTTAGCCAATTGGGACATGTGATGGCTACTCGTTCGGACTGGAAATCCATATTTAAAGTGGGTATATTCTCTAATAAACCTATGTTGGGGGCAATCGCAATAACCGTTTCCTTGCAATTAATGATTATTTATCTGCCTTTTCTTAATTTAGTTTTTAAGACGCAACCGCTAACCTATATAGAATTAGCAATAACTCTGGCTGTGTCCAGCATTGTTTTTTGGGCAGTGGAAATGGAGAAATGGATAAAAACCCTCCTTAAATAAGTACAACCCTTTCCATTTAAAATTCAGTTTAAAACCAATACGATTTTTTTCTATTCTAAAACAGATTCCTTCTGGAATGCTCCTTTTTAAATATTAGCTTTTTTTCTTCCAACTAATATAATGTGTTTTATGACTATCCTTCAATTGTACCAATGTGTTTGGGTAAAGTAAAATAATTATTAGACATAAAAAACATCTTCTTAAAAGCCTTTATTTAAGCAATGTGTTTTTTAGTGTCATTTTTTCGACAAAGCAACCAAAAAAGTAGACGAACAACACGTAAAACAACTGATAATCAGTATAATAATTGTATATTTGAGTAGCCATTTTCTGTTAAAAATTAATTCATATAATTATGAATAGCATTTATAAAATAATAGAATTATTCAAAAATTTTCTGCTTGAAGTGGGTGAGCTCGCCTATTTTGCCGGACGTTTTTTTAAGGAAGTATTTAAGCGCCCTTCAGAATATAAAGAATTTCTTCGCCAATGTTTTTATATGGGAAATCGTTCCTTGCTGCTTGTTGCGGTAACCGGATTTATCATAGGTTTAGTTTTTACCTTACAATCGCGGCCTACTCTTCAGGAATTTGGAGCCGTTTCCTGGATGCCGTCCATGGTAAGTATTTCGATTATTAGAGAAATTGGCCCTATCATAACGGCTTTGATTTGTGCGGGAAGAATTGGTTCCGGAATTGGTGCCGAATTGGGTTCCATGAGAGTTACGGAACAAATTGATGCGATGGAAGTTTCAGGAACAAATCCCTTTAAATATTTAGTGGTCACCCGGATTTTGGCTACCACTTTTATGCTTCCAATCTTGGTTTTTTTTGGAGATCTCATTGCCATTTTCGGTTCGTATTTGGTAGAGAATATAAAGGGAAATGTTTCTTTTTTGCTATATTTCAATCAGGTATTTAATGCCTTGGAATTTAGCGATTTGATCCCTGCAACAATTAAAACCTTCTTCTTTGGCTTTGCCATAGGATTGGTAGGATGTTTTAAAGGATATTATTGTAAAAAAGGAACAGCAGGTGTAGGTTTAGCAGCAAATTCAGCAGTAGTCTTTACTTCGATGCTTCTTTTTATTATTGATTTTATCGCGGTTTTTGTTACTGATATTTTTTATGATTTATAAATTAGTATGGATACAACAATTCCAAATTTAAAACCCATTATAGAAATCAAAGGTCTTAAGAAGAGCTATGGTGAAAATCATGTATTAAATGGTTTTAACATGGTCTTGTATGAAGGTGAAAACCTGGTTATCATGGGGAAATCTGGTTCCGGAAAATCAGTGATGATAAAATGTCTCATTGGATTGGAAGAGCATGACAGTGGCTCTATTCAAGTGATGGGAAAAGAGATAAGTGAACTCGACCGGAAGGAATTAGACGACTTACGAACAGAAGTTGGGTTTCTTTTTCAAGGAAGTGCGCTATACGATTCAATGACGGTTAGAGAAAATTTGGAATTTCCGTTGCGACGTCACACCAAAAAATTTGGAGTCATCAAAGACACAACGCCATTGGTTATGGAAGCATTGGAAAATGTGGGTTTAGCACATACTATAAATTTAATGCCTGAAGAACTTTCGGGCGGAATGAAGCGCAGAATTGCTTTGGCAAGAACGTTAATTCTTCAACCCAAAATAATTCTTTATGATGAACCTACAACTGGATTAGATCCTATTACGGCAAAAGAAATTCTGCTTTTAATGAAGTCTATTCAGGAAAAATACAATACATCGTCTATCATAATTACCCACGATGTGGACTGTGCCAGAGTAATTTCGAATAGGATGATTTTATTGGTTGATGGTGCCAATTATATCGAAGGCACTTTTGAGGAATTATCGATCTCAACTGATCCTAAAGTACAAGCATTTTTTAAATAAGTATAAAAATGAAAAAAACAACATCACAAAAAATACGCCTTGGACTCTTTGTAATTATTGGGTTGCTAATTTTCATTGTAGCAGTTTATTTTATTGGTGACAAACAAAAAATGTTTGGAAAAACAAATCATTTAAAAGCAGTCTTCAATAACGTCAACGGATTACAAATAGGCAATAACGTGCGATATTCAGGAGTAAATTCAGGAACGGTTCGAGGAATTAATATGGTAAACGATTCCGTTATAGAAGTGGATATGATTATTGATAAAACCCTTTTTAGTCATATAAAAAAAGACGCGGTAGCCATCATAGGTTCTGACGGTCTGGTGGGCAGTGTGATTATAAATATTATTCCGGGTAAAGGAACAGCACTTCCGGTTGAACCTGGAGACGAAATTAAATCCATAAACCGTGTACGGACTGATGAAATGTTGAATACTCTAGGAATAACGAATAGGAACGCAGCGCAACTTACGGCCGATTTACTTGAAATCACAACCGAAATAACCGAAGGAAAAGGAACTGTAGGTTTATTAATTAGAGATTCCCTTTTGGCAAAAGATTTAAAGGAAACCATGCATTATTTAAAAATAACAGGAAAATTAACCTCGGAGTCCGTAAAAAAATTGAATACTCTTATTGGCGCATTAGACAACAAAAATAATGTGATTGGTGTTATGAAAGATACGGCTGTCGCCAATAATATTAAAACAATCGTACGCAATTTAGACAAATCCAGTACAGAAATAGATAAAGTGGTAAACAATCTCAACTCAACCATCATAAATGTTAAAGAAGGAAAAGGGGCTATAAATTATCTTTCAAATGACCCAAAATTAGTTTTTAAAATAGATTCTACCATGACAAATATCAAAGAAGCCAGTTTCCGTTTAAACGAAAACATGGAAGCTTTAAAACACAATTTCTTATTTCGGGGGTATTTTAAAAAACAGGAAAAAGCAAAACTGAAAGAGCAAAAAAAATAGATTCATGACATTAATATTGAATCAGAAAAGAATATCAAACCATGGTCACAGTAGAAAAACTGGGCATTATCCTTAGCCCCACGGACAAAGAATTTGAAAACAAAGGGGTTTTAAATCCTGGTATTTATCAGGAGGGTAATACCGTTCATATTTTATACCGAGCAACACAACAAGGAAATTTCTCTACGATTGGATATGCAAGGACAGAAGGCCCTATGAAAATAGTGGAAAGAATGGAAAAGCCTTTAATTATTCGGGACTTTGATTATGAGAAACAGGGAATGGAAGATGCCCGAATTGTAAAAATTGAGGATACTTATTATATAACCTACACTGCTTTTGATGGCATTAATGCAATGGGAGCTCTTGCCACTTCAAAAGATTTAATTCATTTTGAAAAACAAGGACTAATTACACCTCACGTCAATTACCAAGAGTATGAAAATTATGTGATTTGTTACAAAGACAAACTAAACCCTAAATATCATGAGTATTACAATCTTTTTTCACAAATTGGATTAGTGGAAGACAAGTTTCGATTACTCAGAGACAAAGATGTTGTCTTATTTCCAAGGAAAATAAAAGGCAAATTTGTGATGTTGCATCGCATTTGGCCAGGGATTCAGATTGTAAAGTTTGAGGATTGGAAAGAATTAAATGAAGCATTTTGGGAAGATTATCTTAAAAATTTGGCTTATCATATTGTTCTTGATCCTAAAGACCTATTTGAAGTAAATTACATTGGAGCAGGTGGTCCTCCTATAGAAACTGAGTTTGGTTGGTTGATGATTTATCACGGCGTTCAAGAAACGACAACAGGAAAAATATATCATGCCAAGGCTGCTTTATTACAATTGGACAATCCGGAAATTGAAATAGCAAGGTTACCTTATCCGCTCTTTTCACCTACGAAACAATGGGAAATTGAAGGTGAAGTCAGCGATGTTGTTTTCCCTACTGGCCACGCATTATTCGGAAATGATCTCTACATATATTATGGCGCCGCAGACAAATATATAGCTGTAGCAAAATTAGACATCAACGAATTACTTCTTGAATTGAGAAAACAACCTTAAAAAAGAATGACCATGAAGTTTGAAAAAGGAATAAAAATGCTAATTGTAAGTTCTTATCCGCCTAGGGAGTGCGGAATAGCTACTTTTTCAAATGACATTGTAAATGCAGTGAAAAAAGTTTTTGGCAATACGCTGCCAATTGAAGTATGCGCTTTGCAAAGTAATGAACATCATTTTCGATATGATGATGAGGTTAAGTATATTTTACCGGTATCTTCTTTAGATAATTATCGGCTGGTTGCTGAAAAAATAAACGAACGAAATGATATTGGATTAGTTTGCATCCAGCATGAATTTGGGCTTTTTGGCGGAGAATATGGCGATTACATACTGTCTTTTATACTGGCATTAAATAAACCTATTGTAACTGTTTTTCACACTGTGCTTCCCAATCCAGATGAGAAAAGAAAAAAAGTGGTTCACGCCATAACCGATTTATCGGATCAGATTATTGTACTCACAAAAAAATCCCAAGAGATTCTGATAAACTTTTATGATTGCCCTATATCTAAAACAATAGTGATTCCTCATGGCACTCACAGCATACTTTGGGAACAAAAGAAAAAATTAAAAACTAAATATGGATTCAATAACAGAATAGTATTGTCCACATTTGGATTAATCAGCCAGAATAAAAATATTGAAACCGTATTAAATGCATTACCGGAAATAGTTGTTAAATATCCCGATGTCATTTATTTGGTGATTGGAAAAACACATCCCGAAGTAATTAAAAGAGAAGGTGAAAAATATAGAGAAACGCTTATCAATATTGTAAAAGAACTCCATCTGGAAAATAATGTTGTTTTTATAGATGAATATCTTGAATTAAAACAACTGCTTGAATATTTAACCTTGTCCGAAATTTATTTATTTTCTTCGAAAGACCCCAATCAGGCCGTGAGCGGAACCTTTGCGTACGCCATGAGTTGTGGCTGTACAGTAATTTCTACCCCAATACCTCACGCAGTTGAAGTACTTGTGAATGGCAACGGAATACTGTTAAAACACTTTGAGAAACCCGATGAATTTAAACAAGCTATTCAGCATCTCATTGAAAATAAAGAGGAACGAATTGCAATGGCAAAAAATGCTTTTTTATTGGCGCATGCCACAACATGGGAAAATATCGCTATTCAATATCGGTTATTATTTGACCAATTGACAAACAGAGAAGAAGATTTGAGGTTTAATTTTCCTCCAATAAAATTAGACCACATTGAGAAACTCACGACGGATTATGGAATTCTTCAATTTTCAAAATTTAGTCTTCCGGACCCCGAATCAGGTTATACGCTGGATGATAATGCGAGAGCGCTAATAAATATGATTCTGTATTATAAAATTTACCCAGATGCCGGTGTATTGAAACTGGCAAATATCTATTTAAATTTTATAGAAGGAATTCAGCAAGACAATGGTTTGTTCGATAATTACAAGAACTTTGAGCATGAATTAACAAAGCAAAATGAAGAAGTCAATCTGGAAGATGCAAATGGAAGAGCTTTATGGAGTTTAGGTACTGTAATAGCTCATAGAGAGATATTACCGATAGAAATGGTATTACGAGCAGAAAGATGCTGGAACAAGTCAATAGAAAGGATCAATAATATTGTTTCACCCAGAGCGATTGCATACGCCTTAAAAGGACTTTACAATTACTATTCAGCATATAAAAGCGAAAATATAAAAACCAATATTGAACAACTGGCAGATAAATTATTGAATCATTATAATATTAATTCAGAAGAAAATTGGTGTTGGTATGAGGACTACATGACCTATGCCAACAATGTTTTACCCGAAGCGATGATGTACAGTTATTTAGTTACAAAGAAACAAAAGTACAAGAAAATCGCAACAATAACCTTTGATTTTCTATTGTCCCATTATTTCATGAAAGGACAATTAAAAGTAATTTCGAATAGAGGATGGTTTAAAAAAGAGAATGAAAGAAAATTCTATGGAGAACAACCTATTGAAGTGGCTACAACAATCGTTGCATTGGATTTGTTTTACGAAATAACCAGAAATAAAAAATACAAAGAACAGCTTAAACTGGCTTTTATGTGGTTTTTAGGAAATAATCATCTCAAACAGATCATGTATAATCCAGAAAATGGAGCTTCTTATGATGGACTTGAAGATACACACATCAACATAAACCAAGGTGCAGAATCGACTTTATGCTATTTTAAAGCCCGATTAATAATGGAAAAATATGCTGAAGAAAAATCGTAATACCTGCTTGATAAAAATATAAAAACCGTGGATATAAAACACGAATTTCACATATTCTCACGAATTAATTTGTGCAAACCAGTGAAATTCGTGTTTAACTTTTTAACATCAATTTAAAAATCAGTTTAATCTTTGTATCTGTGTCTTATTTTAAAATTGTTCCTACACTGTAGCCTTTTCAGTCAATTTCCTTATATACTTTTCAATGCTTCTATCAGCAAATCAATATCCTCTTTTGTATTGTAATGGCTAAAAGAAATACGCAAACTTGGTTTTTTCAGATCTTCATTTGAAAGCATTTCTGCTAACACATGGGATGGCTTTATAGTCCCGGACTGGCATGCACTTCCGCGGGAAACCGCAATCCCTTTCATATCTAAATGGAATAAAATCATTGCCGTTTTATCTTCCGAAAAAGGCAGTAAAACATTCAACATATTGTAAAAACCATCGATAGTTCCGTTTATTGCAAATGCTGGAAATTCAATTTCAAGTTGAGTAATCAGATAGTTTTTTAATTCAGAAATATAAGTTCTTTCGGTTTCTAAGTTGGTATAGGAATGATCTAAAGCTTTTGCCATTCCGGCGATTTGGTGTAACGCTTCAGTTCCTGCTCGCAATCCTTTTTCTTGTTCGCCACCATAAAAAATAGGTTGCAAACCTGAGTTTTTACGAACAAAAGCAAACCCAACGCCTTTGGGCCCATGAAATTTATGTGCGCTTGCCACTAAAAAATCAATAGGAATCGCTTGTAAATCTATTTCCGTTTTTCCTAAAGATTGCACCGTATCCGAATGAAACAACACATTATATTGCTTGCAAATACGCCCTACTCTTTCTAAATCCAGAACCGTTCCTATCTCATTGTTGACGTGCATCAAGCTAACCAATGTTTTTGTTTCCTGCGAAAGCAACTCCACTAAATCAGTGATATCAATTTCACCATTTGGTTTAACCGCAACATAATCGATTTGAATCTCAAATTCTCTTTGTAAAGCCATCAGCGTATATAAAACGGCATGATGCTCTATCTTACTGGTTATGATGCGTTTTACTTTTAAATCTTTGACTGCCGAACGAAGAATCCAATTATTGGCTTCCGTACCGCAAGAAGTAAAAATAATTTCCTGTGCAGTACTATTCAAATGCTTTGCAATGGATTTTCTGGAGAGTTCTAAAATGCTCTTGGCATTCCGACCAAAACTATGCGTTGATGATGGATTTCCGAAATCTTCCCTCATTACTTTGGTCATTTCCTGAATCACTTCAGGGCGAATGGCTGTAGTAGAGGCATTATCGAGATATACTTTTTTCATTATTTGAAAATTATAAAATTATTTTAAGCCTTCTATTTCGGCTGGAACTACTTTAACTTTTCTGGGAAACAGGAGTTTCTCATTAAACACCACGATAGAAACCAAAATCAGAAAATAAGAAAACAATTGAAGGGCAGTAACTTGTTCTTTGTAATAAAAAACAGCAATCAAAAAACCAATAATCGGATTAATATATATCATAATCCCAACGGCTGAAGAATTAATTCCTTTGAGTGCGTATAAATTTAAAAATAAAGGAATAATTGTAAAACAAACTACTATTACTGACAAACAACCATAGAACAAAGATTCTGTGGGTAACGAGCCGCTATAATTTGGATAAAAAGGGATCAAAATCAAGGCCGTAAAGACCAACTGAATCGTTAATACCAAAAATTTATCCATTTCACTATTTTTTCGCTGACTGATAATATATAAAGCATAAGTTACTGCTGTTATAAGGCTATAAAAGATATCTTCAAAATGGTTTAATGATAATAAAACACAGCTAAAAACACTTATCATTACAGCAAACCATTGCCACTTGCTCAGTTTTTCTTTCAATATAAAAAAAGCTAATATCGTAGTTAAAATTGGGCATATTAAATAAGCTAACGAGGCGGCTTTTACACTTATATGATTCATTACATATATAAAAACAAACCAATTTGAAGACAAAAATACGCCACCTCCGAGTGTCAATACAACAACACTTCGCTTTTGTTTCGCGGTCATACTTTTGAACTGCTTCCAGTCTTTTTTCAGCACTTTTTTTCTAAAGCAAAGGTTAATCAATAGCATTGTAACAACACTAAAAAAAACGCGGTAAAATAAAATATCCAAAGAAGGATAATGCTGCAGAGGTTTTAAGGCCAAGCTAAAAAATCCCCAAATAAAAAAGGCAGAAAAAGCGGCTAAATAATATTTGTTAGGTCTCATATATGCTATAAATTGTGGCAAAGATACTGATTTGTTTTCGCTTTGAATTACCGTAATCCATCCATTTCGATAAAGCTTCAACAGCCTTTCTTTGAAATTTAAAAACCCAATATGTTGTTAAATTCCATGTTTTTGAATCGGAATGTAATTGGAACAAATTAAAAATTCTATTTTTGTTTCAAATATTATAAAAATGAAAAGAGTTGTAAGCCTATTGTTTGTTGCATTGTTCCTGAATAGTTGCGACGACGGTAATTTAATTCAAGAAGATATTAGTTTTGAAGATGTTGCCACACAAAGTTGCAATACCAATAATATCATTTACAAACTGAAAGATAAAGAAGTATTGATTCTTGAAATACCAGAAAGTTCTTTTACTAACGAACCGAGTTTGGTTGGTTCACCAACAATAATAGACATTAAAAGCGCCAATAGAGTAGTTTACCGCTTTTATAACGGAACCATATCTACTGCAAACATCTGTGAAACTATACCTCCTATAACTCCTGCTGTAACGGATCAATGGACTGCTACCGGTGGTAAAATACAAATATTTACCACAGCAGTAAAAACTACAAGCGCAACGGACAACAGCACGAGAATTACCGGTTACAATCACAATATCGTTTTCAAGAATGTAACTTTTGCCAAAAATGGCGGAACTCAGGTTTACGAAACATTCCCGTTTGGCGATTACGTTATCCCAGCAACCGCATTACCTTTCGGATTTGACCAAACCGTAGAAAAATGTAGTTCATCTAACCAAATTTATAATTACAACAGTAGTGAAGCGCTTACTTTAGACATAAATCCTACACTTATTGCAAGTGCCGCAACGCCATTAAATACGCCAAGAACCGGACTTATTGGTGATACTGCCAACAAGCTTACTTATCGATTATTTTCCGGGTTACTAACTGGAAGTTATTTCTGTAACACCATTATTCCTTCGACTCCTGTCGTTAGCGAAGAATGGATTGCCGTTGCTGGAGTTTCGAATATAAGCGGAATTGTAGAAGTAACTACCACTGCATTTGGCACCGGATTCAAACATACAATAGTGCTTAAAAATGTTACGATGAAGAAAGGAAGTAACGATTTTAAACTCGGAGGTAGTTACATTTATGGTGATCTTTACACCACTAATTAACCGCAAATATCAGGTAAAACAAGCTCTAAAAATTTCCATTTTAAGCATAAAAAAACGTCAGTTAAAGAGACTATTTTCGTTTGAAAATAACTCTAACTGACGTTTTTTTTATTGTCAAAAACAATCTAAAATAATATTACTTGGTGTTTTGTTTGATAAAAACTTCTGTTGCGCCTTGTCCGTATTTTTGATAATTTCCTTCTTGAAAAGCGATATTATCGTAACGTCCCAATAAGAAATCCAACTCCGCTTTTAAGATTCCTTCACCAACGCCATGGATAAAAACAATCTTCGGAATGCGATTGCGAATGGCAAATTCAATGTGTCGTTTTGCAGTTTCCGTTTGCAAAGTCAGAATGTCATAATTAGACATTCCGCGTTTATTAGGAACCAATTTTTCGATGTGCAAATCAAACTCCGGAGCTGAAATTTCATGCTTATCTTTACGTTCTTTGACGAAACTTCTTGGTTTTGGAATCTCTTTCTCTTTCGCAATTTCATCTACATTAATTCTTCTAATAGAATCCATTAAGTTACTGGAATCGTTTATCTTAATTAACTCGTTGACAAAAAATGTCATCGTGAATCCATCCTCCGTTTCTACCTCAACTTGATTATCTTTGACTGATAGCACTACTCCATTTATAGCTTCGTCAAGCACTGAAACCTTATCGCCTTTACTAAACATTTTCGTCTTTTTTATCTTGATTTTTACTTGGTATCTTGGCACTTAATTGCATCATTCCCATCATAAAAACTACGATTGCAATTACCATTACATACACATTTTTTTCGGCGCTCACCTGCTCATACAAAGCAATAATTATGGCCACAACCATTATTGGAATTATAAATTTTCTCATCTCTTTACGTATCAGTTTCCAAAAGTACTAAATTTAAAATTGCATCAATTTATTATCTCAACCGTTTGTTATTTTTTCGTAAAATTGTAAAAACAAAAACCATTGAATTTAGAAAAATATATGATTCCTTGTTTGAGCAAAACACTCTTTGGCGTGGAGTGTTTGGGATGCGGATTTCAGAGAGGATTACTGTTACTTTTACAAGGCAATTTTGCAGCTGCTTTTCAGATGTATCCAGCCATTTATACTACGCTGTTATTTTTAGGAATTTTGGGTTTACACTTCATCGGCAAAAAGAGAAACTACAAAAATCTATTAATTGGTATGGCAATTATTAATGGTCTTTTTATGATTGTCGGTTACTTGTACAAACATTATTGAGAAATAACTTTATCTTATTTTAACCCTTTGGGTGCAATTATTTAAAATTTCGAATTTAGAAAAAAAATAAAACAAACGCTTAGAAACATAGACAAAAGATTAGCATAGCCCAATTCTTGGGTTCACAAAGTTATGATTTTCTATAATAAAGTGAAACGCCTCGAAAGAAACATATAAAAACTATGTTTCTATGCGTTTTAAAAAAGAAACTTAAATTACATCCAACTGGTTTATTCTACTAAATCCTATTTACTTATTCGAGTCAAAATATCATTCATCATTTCGATTTGGACTTTTTGAATTTCTATTAATTCTTCTTGTTGGTGCATAATTAAATGATCTAGTTTTTCATGAAGCATTCTGATTTCGAGTTCTGATTTCAGATTAATCATATAGTCTTTTTTGGCTCTTTCTCTGTCTTTATCTTCCTGACGATTTTGACTCATCATAATCACCGGAGCTTGAAGAGCAGCTAGACAGGATAAAATTAAATTCAACAAAATAAAAGGATAAGGGTCAAATCCCTTGTTGAGTAGAATATAAATATTTGCCAAAATCCACAAAACAATAAATACTCCAAAAAGGATTATAAATTTCCAGCTTCCGCCAAAAGCAGCAACTTTATCTGCTACTATTTGACCAAAAGTGCGAATACCAATCTCTTCTTCAACGGTACTTACCAGGGATTTGTCTTCCTCAAACGAACCGATAACCTTAGCTTCCAGATTAGAAAGCTCCCCTATTTCGACCAATAAATAATTTGAAATATATTTTTCTCGATACAAGTTCAACTCACTAATCGCAAGAAATTTATCACTGTCGAAATCTGGATAATCTTTCTGGATTAATGCCAATATGGGATTCCTGATTGTTTTTCCGGAAACTTTATCAGCAATAGGGAATTCCTTTTTTGAGACATCACTTATGAAAGTAGTATTCTTATCCATGCAAATTATTTTTACTGCTAATTTACATATTTAAACCTTTTATTTTCCATGAAATTGAAATTCAAATCATTTGATGAATTTGAATAATCACAAAGAGTTTCAATTCTGCTGATTTACTAAAAATCCTAAAAATTTCTTTATCTGATTTTTGCTTCTTTTTCTTAAAAACACCTTACTTTTACGGTTCTCATTTAACAATTCAATTCTATAATCATGACAAAAGATCTGATTATCAAAAATATCAGTGCTTTAAAAAACGGTTTCACGATCAATTATAGCATCAAAACAAAAACGGAGGCTTTTACTGAGCTGTTGTTTTTTACTTTATTTGACACCAATGCTCCACTAAATAAAAGCATTGAGGAACTCGAAAAACAATTTAAAGAAATATCAGCCATAGCTTGCAAAAAACCGCATTCGCTTTGCAATTCCATGTGGAATAATTTTTTTGAATCCTTGCCTTTAGTTCTTGAAAAACTGAATCAAGATGCTAATTATTTTTTAGAAAATGACCCTGCTTCAAACAGCATCGAAGAAGTATATCTGACCTACCCAGGGTTTTTCGCCATTGCAATCTATAGATTGAGTCACGAATTGTACCTCTTGGATCTTTTATTGTTTTCCAGATTGATGAGTGAATATGCCCATCGAATCACAGGAACTGATATTCATGCCGGCGCGACTATTGCATCCCCAATCTTTATTGATCATGCCACGGGAATTGTAATTGGAGAAACCACCGTCATAGAAAAAAACGTGAAAATATATCAGGGTGTAACTCTAGGTGCCTTAAGTGTAAGTAAAGATATGAAAAACACGAAAAGACATCCCACCGTGGAGAAAAATGTTTGCATTTACGCCAATGCAACTATTTTGGGCGGAGAAACGGTGATTGGTAAAAACAGTATTATCGGTGGAAATGCATGGTTAACAAAATCAATTCCTGCAAAATCAATCGTGCTGAATACTACTACCACCGAAGTAAAAATAAAAGAGATAAAATAATATGAAACCACAAAAATTATTAGACCTCATTGGTAATACACCTTTGGTGGAAAGTGTCAATTTAGTACAAAATAAAAATGTAAAACTTTTATTGAAGTTAGAAGGAAACAATCCGGGTGGCAGCGTAAAAGACAGAGCCGCTTACAACATGATTAAATCTGCCCTTGAAAGAGGAGAAATCAAAAAAGGTGACAAACTTATAGAAGCGACCAGCGGAAATACCGGAATTGCCTTGGCGATGATAGCCCAATTATTCGATTTAGAAATTGAATTGGTGCTTCCTGATGATTCAACCAAAGAACGTACCCAAACCATGCGTGCTTACGGAGCTACCGTGATACAAACTCCAGCAAGTACAGGAATTATAGGTTCCAGAGATTATGCGGATAAAAAAGTGGCCGAAGGAGGTTATATTATGCTCAATCAATTTGCAAATGAAGACAACTGGAAAGCGCATTATAAAACGACAGGACCAGAAATATGGAATGACACTGAGGGAACAGTGACTCATTTTGTTGCTGCAATGGGGACAACAGGAACCGTAATTGGAACTTCGACTTATTTGAAAGAGAAAAATCCAGCCATTCAAATCATAGGAGCACAACCAAGTGACGGCTCCCAAATTCCTGGAATCAGGAAATGGCCTCAAGAATACTTGCCGAAAATTTTTGATGCCTCAAAAGTGGATACGATTATTGAAGTGACAGAACGAGAAGCCCGTGACATGACCAAGCGTTTGGCGCTAGAAGAAGGTGTTTTTGCCGGAATGAGCAGCGGTGGTTCTGTAGCTGCAGCTATAAAGATTGCCAACACTTTAGAGTCGGGAGTGATTGTGGCGATTATCTGTGATCGCGGGGATCGTTATTTGTCTTCGGATTTATTTGACTAATCAATCATTTATATAAAATTAAAAAAGGCTCGATTTACCAATTAATCGAGCCTTTTTGACATATATCTATATTTTTATACTAAAGTCGCAGTGGTAGAAATGGCTGCGTTCAATACTTTAGAGACGGGACAGTTTTTCTCAGCTTTAGTAACTTCTTGTTGAAAAGCATCTTCCGAAATCCCCTCGACTTTGGCGCTCACGGTTAGATGAGAACTTACAATCGTACCATCTACTAAATCAATATCACATTTAGTTTCGATATTTTCAATTTCAAAACCGGCTTCAGTAATATATGCCGAAAGTTGCATCGTAAAACAGCCCGAGTGCGCCGCTGCTATTAACTCTTCAGGATTTGTTCCTACTCCTTCTTCAAATCGGGATTTGAATGAATATTGAGTATTTTCTAAAGTTTTACTTTGTGTCGTTAATTTTCCGGCTCCTTCTTTTAGTGAACCATTCCAAACTGCGGTTGCATTTCTTTTCATAATTCTATTTTTTAATTTACTCAAATTTAGTTCATTTGTCAAAAAACACCTTCAGAAACTGATTTTTTTAACGAAAATTTAAAAAATATTTTATAAAACTCATTGCGTCTGAATGAGCAAGATTAAATTAAAAACCTGAAGATGATCCGTTTCTTTTTGCTTAGGTTTCCAAATATAGATTCATTACGTTTGGTAGACCTAACGCGTATTAATTTATAACTATCGAAACTAGTTACAAATGAGAAAAACAAAATTATTTTACTGTTTACTATTAGTATCAATCTTTATGGGAGGAAAAGTAAAGGCTCAGGACTGGCCTAATTTAAATCGTTACCATCATGAAAACACTGTTTTAAAACCTGCAGAAGCGGGACAAAAAAGGATTGTTTTTATGGGGGATTCCATAACCGAATTTTGGAGTACCGTTGATCCGGAATATTTTTCAGGCAAACCGTATGTTAATCGTGGCATTAGCGGACAAACCACGCCACAAATGCTACTGCGCTTTAGAGCCGATGTCATCGCCTTACAACCCACTGCTGTTGTAATTCTTGCAGGAATCAATGATATTGCAGAAAACACAGGCCCTATGACCATTGAAATGATTCGGGATAATATTTTCTCGATGATTGAATTGGCGAAAGCAAACCACATTAAAGTAATTCTATGTTCCGTTTTGCCGGCTTACGACTTTCCCTGGAAACCCAATCAAGAACCGATTGCTAAAATCAAAGCATTGAACGAAATCCTGCAGAAGTATGCTCTTGCTAATGAAATCGTGTATGTCGATTATTATTCGGCAATGGTTGATGAACAAAAAGGATTAACAGTTGCTTATTCCAATGATGGAGTGCATCCCAACAAAACAGGTTATCAGGTAATGGAGCCACTTGTCGATAAAGCGATAGCTTTGGTTTTGAAGTCGAAATAATTTTAACAAACAAAATCTAATTAACCCTACAAATAATTCAATATTTATTTTTAAACTTCGTTTTTTTATTAAGAAATTTACTAAGTTTGCGCCACCAAAATTGGACTTACAAAACTAAATTAATTATGAAAATTTTAAAGATTATCTTTTTATCATCTTGCGCATTATTATTAAACAGTTGTGCATCGGGTTACAAATCAATAAATCCCAGCAGTATCAATTACGTTTCAAAAAACATAAATAATTCCGTTACATTAGAATATAAATATGATTTATTAGATAATAAATACGCCAAAAAAGAAAAGAGTAAAACCGTAAAACTGATTGCTATCAAAGTTACCAATAACAGCGACAGAGATTTAGTTTTTGGTACAGACATTTCGCTTAGTTATGAAAATGATGCCACTCTGTATTTAATGGAAAAAGAAACGCTTTACAAAACGTTGAAACAGAGTCCAGCCTCTTATTTATGGTTTTTACTTTTATCACCTTTACAGATTTACAAAACCGAGACTAATTCCTATAATAATCCTGGAACGACTAGTTCTTTTCCTGTAGGTTTAATTCTTGGACCTGGAATTGCAGGTGGGAATATGATTGTTGCTAGTTCCGCTAACAAAAAATTTAATGCTGATTTGAATGATTACAATATCAATGGAAAAACAATTAAAAAAGGAGAAACTGTTTATGGTCTAGTTGGAATAAACTCTAATAACTTTGATGCTATAAAAATTAAAGTACAAACACCTTTAGCATTTTTAAAATAACGTTATTTTAAAAGACGCACACAAAAGCCCAAATCAATTGATTTGGGCTTTTGTGTTTTTAGATAATAGAAGCTTTACTAAATCATGATTACTGGTAAAAAGCCAGTCTTTCTTCTAATTTTGCGCATAATTGATTATGTTTGCTAAAATCAAATCAGACAATTAAAAAACAACAATACAAACCACAAGAATCGCACTGATTCCAATCCATACTCACAAACAATAATAATTAAGAATCGTCCTTTTTGGGTTGTTTTTTAATAAAAAATAAATACTTCCTCGATGTTTAATAAATCGAATTTTAAAGAATGGTTTGACCGATACAAATACGCAGAATTAGCGGCCACAAGTTCGGCTTTGTTGAGTTCCCAATTCAGCAGAATTCTCAGCGGTTTGACAACAGCCTATTTGATTACGTTTGCAGAGTATTTGACATTTTACGGAATTATTATTTTACAATCTTATAAAAAGCTAACCAAAAAGAATCAAGAACTGGGGCAGAAAACCACTTTAAAGGAAACACTTTTATTGGTAAAGAATTTGTTATTGGAATTTGGCTATCCTGCTATTTTGGATTTCTTTTTTATTCGTCCGTCTTGTATGTATTGGATGCCCATACTAACCGGAAATTATTTTCTCGGAATTATTCTTGGGAAAATCACTGCCGATTTATGTTTCTACCTGCCTACGATAATTAACTATGAATTAATCAAGAAAAAAGACAATCCGGTTTCCTGATTGCTCCATTCGAATTGTAAACGAAATACTGCCCCCGATTACTTCACTTAATTATTATTTTTTAGATGTGTTCAGTGACTTTGTTTGCAGCGAAAAACCTGCAGCACCGAAAGCTTTGGAACTCTTGCCGGTAAAGAGCTAACAAAGGAAGTCCCTTTACGGACTTAGTGTTCCTGCTTGCGGATTTGCGGGTTTGTAGCGGAAAGCGGGATTGGGCCCAAATAAAAATCAATGCTTTTTGAAAATATTTCACAATTTGAATTTATAAAACCATTCAAACGCTTATTTTTGCGCTATGGCTAAGAAAAATACAGACAAAGTTGTCTTTCATCAAATAAAAGTCCTTGATGCTGGTGCAAAAGGCGTTTCGGTAGCAAAGGCTCCCGATGGTAAAGTAGTTTTTATCCCGAATGTCGTTCCCGGCGATGTGGTTGATGTGCAAACGTTCAAGAAACGTAAAGCGTATTACGAAGGAAAAGCGATTCATTTTCACGAATATTCTGAGCATCGTGTTGAACCTATTTGCGAGCATTTTGGTGTTTGTGGAGGTTGTAAATGGCAGAATATGAAATACAGCCAACAGTTGTATTACAAGCAAAATGAGGTAAAAAGCCATTTGCAACGCATAGGAAAAGTAGAACTTCCTGAATTTGAACCAATTCTAGGTTCGGAAAAACAGTTTTTCTACAGAAACAAAATGGAATTTTCGTTTTCGAATAGCCGTTGGTTGACCGAAAAGGAAATTGACAGCACCGAAGATTTAGGAAACCGAAATGCACTTGGTTTTCACATTCCGAAAATGTGGGACAAAATCCTGGACATCAACAAATGTCATTTGCAGGAAGATCCATCGAATGCGATTCGTAATGAAGTTAGGGATTTTGCAAATGCAAACGGACTGACTTTCTTTAATCCACGAGCACACGAAGGTTTGTTGCGTACTTTAATGTTGCGTACTGCTTCTACTGGTGAAATCATGGTTTTGATTCAGTTTTTTGAAAATGACAAAGCCAATAGAGAATTACTTCTGGATCATATTTACGAAAAATTCCCTCAGATTACTTCACTACAATACGTTATCAATAATAAAGCTAACGATACTTTATACGATACCGATATTAAATTATACAAAGGAAGAGATTACATTTTGGAAGAAATGGAAGGTTTGAAATTCAGCATTAATGCGAAATCTTTTTACCAAACCAACTCTGATCAAGCATACGAATTATATAAAATAACGAGAGATTTTGCTGGCTTAACAGGAAGTGAAGTTGTTTACGATTTGTATACCGGAACTGGGACGATTGCGCAATTTGTTTCGAAAAATGCCAAAAAAGTAATTGGTGTAGAAAGTGTTCCCGAAGCGATTAAAGATGCTAAACTGAATGCAGAACGCAATGAAATTACCAATTGTGAGTTCTTTGTAGGAGATATGAAAGTCGTGTTTAATGATAGTTTCATCGCACAACACGGGCATCCTGATGTAATTATCACAGATCCTCCAAGAGACGGAATGCACAAAGATGTAATCGAACAAATTATGAAAATCGCTCCTGAAAAAGTGGTTTATGTAAGTTGTAATTCGGCCACCCAAGCTAGAGATTTAGCATTGTTGGATGAGAAATACAAAGTGACTCGTGTGCGTCCCGTAGATATGTTCCCGCAAACGCATCATGTGGAAAATGTTGTACTTTTGGAAAGAAGAGATTAGTATTCAGTGTTCAGTCGCAGTTAGCAGTTGTTGTTGAAATTATTTTTTGCCATTGCCATTCCTATTTTTAAGATTTATGAAAAAATTACTTTTACTTATATTCGTTGTAACATTATCCTTCTCCAGTTGTGAGAAAGATGACATTTGCGATGCAAATACACCCACAACGCCTCGTGTGGTGATTAGCTTTTACAGTATTTTAAATCCTTCGGTTTTGCAAAACGTGAATGATTTAAAAGTAGTTGGCGAAGGAATGACGGTTGGAATTATTTTTAATGCCAGTGCGACAGATGCTTCAAAATACCTCACCAGCGGAAACAAGATTTCGATTCCGTTAAAAACAAAAGATGTTACCACGAGTTATACCTTCACCTTGAATTCTGGAAACTCGAATCCGGCATTAGTCAATGTTGACAACATAAAGTTCGATTACACCACAAGCGATGTTTTTGTATCTAGAGCTTGCGGTTTTAAGACGATATTTGCGTTAAACCCAACAAATCCTTATACACATACAATTGCCGCCGATAAATGGATAAAATACATCTCGGTTGAAAAAAGTAATATAGAAAACGAAAATGAAACACACATTAAAATATTTTTTTAGTTTTTGCCTCGTTTTGTCCATTTCTTTGGCAAAAGCACAAGACACGACACCAAAAGGGGAGCTGACGAAACAGCCTACACCAAAAACAGATGGTGTAATTCCTGAAAATCCTGAATCTTTTAAAAATGTTGATTTAACAGCAAAAACAAAGGATTCCATTGTTATTGTTCCTGTTAAAACGGATCGTTATGGCGTGCGTGTGGGTGTTGATTTATACAAATTGACGAGAGCTTTATATGACAAAAATTATAAAGGAATTGAATTTGTAGGGGATTATCGGTTGACCAAAAAATATTTTTTGGCTGCCGAACTCGGAAATGAAAATAAAACTACCGATGATACCCGATTGAATTCAACAACAAAAGGTTCCTATCTAAAAGCGGGTTTTGATTACAATGCCTACCAGAACTGGCTAAATATGGAAAATATAATTTCTGTAGGTCTGCGCTATGGTTTTAGCACTTTTAGTCAACAATTGAATTCCTACAAGATTTACAATGCCAATCCTTATTTTGGAGAAGTACCTCCAATTCCTTCCGGACAAAAATTCAACGGATTAACAGCCAGCTGGATTGAAGTGGTAGCTGGCGTAAAAGCAAAAGTCTTTGATAATGTGTTTGTGGGCTTTAGTCTGCAATTGAAACGATTAGTCAGCAATAAAGAGCCTGATAATTTCGAAAACTTATACATTCCTGGATTCAACAGAACTTATAATGGAGATTTTGGAGTAGGATTCAATTATACCGTTACGTATTTTGTACCTATTTACAAGAAAAAGGTAAAACCTCTTGTAGTTTCTAAAAAATCCAACAGTAAAAAATAACCGCTAATTCGCTAATTTTTTTTTATGTAAAAAATTAGCGAATTAGCGGTCAATAGTCCAAAAATGTTTAAAACTGAAGATCCGTAATTTCTACTCTACCCTATTTCTTTGATTCCCTTTATAAAAATCCATTTCATAAATAATTTCTCTCCGTCTTTGGTTTTTACAGCTTGGAATTTTGGAGCTAAAATTGTTCCAATTACAAAAGCAGTAAATGGAATCCAAAAACCGTTTAACATTGTATATCGATCCACCAAATATCGAAAGGATATAAAAAATATTGCAAAAGAACCTAATTGATATAAAAAGGCACGTACTTGTAATTTGGTCATTTTTGTGTTTAAAGTTAAAGGTTTAAAAAAGTTAAAGTTGCAACCATTTAATTACTACAAACTGCTATCTGAAATCTGATCGGTGCTACCTAAATCCTCAACTTGAAATTTCGTTCTCTTACTTCCTTCGTACATTTCGTATTTCACTAATCTCGCTTCTAAACTGGCGTTAAAAAGTTTGATTTTTCTCGAAGGTTTTAAGCCAACGTATTTCAGTGCTTCAAGATTTGCTGTGATAAACCAAGCATTTGTACCCGGATAATTTTTCTTTAACGTATCTCCAATATTTTTGTAGAACTCTTCCATATGGATATCCAAACGCTCATCATAAGGCGGATTGAAAACCATATGCAATTTTCCTTGAGATGTTTTTTCGGTATCAAAAAAGTTCTTTTCCTCGATGGTTATATACTCATCAAGATTCGCATTTTTGATATTGTCTTTGGCTTTCTGAACCGCACTTGGTGCTTTATCGTACCCTTTTATAGTGTAATGAAATTCTCTAACTCTTTTCAACAAACTATCCGAAATGCTATCAAATAAATCATTATCCCAATCGTTCCATTTTTCGAAAGCAAATTCTTTACGGTTAATGTTTGCTGGAATATTACATGCAATCATAGCTGCTTCAGCCAGAAAAGTTCCGGAACCACACATTGGATCCAAGAAATCGCCTTGACCATCCCAACCCGAAAGCAACAAGATTCCTGCTGCTAAAACTTCGTTTATAGGAGCAATATTCGTCGCCGTTCTATATCCACGTTGATGCAAAGAATTTCCAGAAGTATCCAATGCAACCGAAACTTGGTCTTTGTCAATATGGATATTAATTCTCAAATCAGGAAAAACTTTATCAATACTGGGTCGCTGCCCGGTTCTTTCCCTAAATTGATCTACAATCGCATCTTTACACTTTTGAGAAACAAATTCCGAGTGATTAAAATATTCCGAATGTACCGTAGCATCAATCACAAAAGTCTGATTGGCGTTCAGTAATTTAGACCAATTCACTCCTGAAATGCCTTTGTATAAAGCCTGTTCGTTATTAGCCTTGAAAAAATAAATAGGCTTTAAGATTTTCAAAGCCGTACGCAAAGATAAATTTGCTTTGTACATAAACCCTTTATCTCCTTTAAAACTTACCATTCTCACACCTTGTTCAACGTTTTGCGCGCCCAACATCTGCAATTCTTTCGCTAGTATTTCTTCAAAACCAAAAAAGGTTTTGGCAACCATTTTAAAATTATTTTCCATTGTAAAATCAAGTATTCGGTGCAAAAATACACTAAATTTGCCTGAATCGAATTAATTGAAAAAGAATAAATGTCTGCAGCACAAAATCCACCAACTGAAAATCAATTGAAATCATCTGAAAACTGGTACACGTCTTGGTTTGACACTCCGTATTATCACATTCTTTATAAAGAAAGAAATTATAGAGAAGCGCAGGTTTTTATGGATAATATTACCCATTATCTAAATCTTCCCGAAAAGGCAAAAGTACTGGATTTAGCTTGTGGCAAAGGCCGTCATTCTATTTATTTAAATCAAATAGGGTTTGATGTTCTGGGTGCTGATCTCTCTGAAAACAGCATTGCAGAAGCCAGTAAAAACACCAATGAAACCTTACATTTCAAAGTTCACGATATGCGCGAACCTTTTGAAGAAAAATACGATGCCATTTTCAATTTGTTTACCAGCTTTGGCTATTTTGAGAATGACGAAGATAATTTAACCACTTTAAAAGCCATCAAAGAAAGCTTATCCGAATATGGATTTGCCGTAATTGACTTTATGAATGTTCCTCAAGTGCTCGAAACTCTTGTTTCTGAAGAAACTAAAACCGTGGATGAAATTGAATTTCACATCAAACGCTACCTGAAAGACGGACATATTTATAAAGAAATTGACTTTGAAGACAAAGGACAAAAATTTCATTTTACCGAAAAAGTAAAAGCCTTGACACTTCAAGATTTCGAACAATTAATGGAAGAAGCCGGAATTTACTTATTGGATATTTTCGGAGATTATAAATTGAAGAAATTCCATAAAACGGAGAGTGAACGACTAATTATGATTTTCAAATAGTTATTGGGTTAGTCGGTTAACCGTTTATAGGGTTAATTGAAAATATAAATAAACCTTGAAACAGATTAACGGTTAAACGAATAAACAAATAAACGGTTAAGCAAAAAACATGAATTATCTTTTACCATTACTTTCAGTACTAATAGGATACGGTATCGCTTTGGTTTTAAAACCAAACAACAAAACCAATCTTAAATTATTATTGGCATTTAGCGGTTCGTTTTTACTTTCATTGACGGCGATGCACTTATTACCTGAAGTGTATGAAAGTAAAAATGGTAACATCGGACTTTTTATTATGTTGGGAATTTTATTCCAAATCATACTGGAATTCTTTTCCAAAGGTGCTGAACACGGGCATGTTCACGGACATGAACATATGAATCATATTCCTTGGCTTTTGTTTATCAGCCTTTGCATTCACGCCTTTTTAGAAGGATTTCCTTTGAGTCATCATCATGATTTGGCGTTAGGAATTGCCATTCATCATTTACCAATTGCCATTATTCTTACGACATTTTTCATCAATGCAAGTCTGAACAAAAAAGCAATTTTCATTTTCATGGTTACTTTTGCAATTATGACACCGCTTGGTACCTTTTTATCGGGTTCTTTACCGGTTTTAAATGAATATTATGACGAAATAACGGCTGTTGTAATTGGAATATTATTCCATATTTCATCTACCATCATTTTCGAAAGCAGTGAAGGACACAAATTCAATATCGCCAAAGTTTCTATGATTGTGATAGGAATTGGCTTGGCGTATTTTATATAAATTTATAAAGCTAAGAAACAGAAATAAGGAGGTTTCTGTTTCCTAACTTTCAATTTTCTAATTACCTCCAGTTCTTTTATTCTCCTCCTTATTTCCAAAATCACGCTGTTGTACATTTATCTTTTTGTTTCCAAAATTATAAACCACAGATAAACGTACAAATCGATTACTTTCTTTCTCGTCATATACCTGTTTTACACCATTTACAACCGAAGTAAAATCTTTTAAGTAAGACATATTAAAAATATCATTCGCCAAAAATGCGATCTGCACGGTTTTATTATACAAATCCTGTTTAAAACCAATATCAAAACTCGAGGCATATCCTACTTCATATAATCCGCCTTTAAAAGGCGTTGTGTACGTAAAATCGATTTGCAATTTTGTCGTTTTACCTAATAAAAAAGTATTATTTGTCGAAAAATCAATTTGCAAACTGTTTGATGGTGTAGCATTGATATCTTTTATAAATTCTGTTTTTGCTCCCAAAAAGTACAATGAATTTTCATTAGACCACCAATCTGCAAAACTTGCCGAGTAACTTTCCCCTATTCCATAATTTAAGTTTTTAAAATAATTCTCACGGGTTACAATCTGGGTATTGGTTTCCGGGTTTGAGGTAAACAAAACTCCATAACCGTTTGAAATGACATTGACAAAAACACTTGTTCTCAAAACTTCTTTATACGAATGTACCAACTCAAAATTATCACTAAATGAAGGTCTTAAAAACGGATTTCCTTCAGAATAACTATTGCTGTTAATGTAAATTCTGAATGGATTCAATAAGTCAAAACGTGGCCTGTTGATTCTTTTTCCGCAATTCAAACTAAAAGTATTGTTTTCATTTTTCTTATAAGAAGCATAAAACGTTGGGAATAATTTCAAATAATTATTTTCTGTTTCTTGATTTAAAGTTTCAGAAAATCCATTTGTTTGCGTGTTCTCCAATCTTAATCCCATTTGGAAATTCCATTTTTCACTTAGTTTTTTATCTGCATTTACATAAACCGCCTGATTGTTTTCAGTGTATTTAAATCGGTTGGATTGGTTCGAATCTAATTCCGGAGTTCCTGTAATTGTATTGTAATAAAGTACATCACTTACACTATTTGTAAAACTCATTTTTGCACCATAAGACAAATTCAACGCCTGAAAAGGATGTTCCACATCTGCCTTAAAACTCCAATTGTCAATATCCTGATTCGAAATATTTGTTCCCGACTGATTGACATCTACAAATGTCATCTCTGGCGTGTAATTATCAGCGACAAAATTTCTATCGAATTTTGAACTGTAATTGAAATAATCCACATCAAAAGACATTTTCCTTTTTAAGGAATCTAGTTTGGTAATCAAATGTGCATTATACGTTTGATTTTTTGATCCTTTATCTGTAAAACTGTTATTCAGTGTAACATTATCCAATTCATTTTGAGTATTGTAATTCTCAATTCTAATATCCGATTTAAAATCAGGGTTATTTCTATCGTTTAAATATTGAAATCCAATAGTAGTACGTTCTGAAAGATCATAATCTAAAGCCAATTTACCAGAAAGATTTTCGGTTTTTACCTTTGTTACACTTTTCATATGCGAAAGTCCATCAGGAAAATACATTTTTAAATCATCTGTAGCATTCAAATAACCTGTTTTTGCATTAATGCTGGCAGAAAATCTAAACTTGTTTTTATTGTAAATAAAGTTATCTCTTAAAGTATAAATACTATATTTATTTTGATCATAAGAAACTGTAGTCGTGTTTTTCCAAGAATCACGAACTCCTTTTTTCATAATAATATTAATCAATCCACCAGTTCCTTCAGCCTCATATTTTGCCGGCGGATTGCTGATAATTTCAATATTTTTAATATCACTAGCTGAAATTGATTTCAAAAAATTATTCAGTTCCTCGCCCCCTAATTCAATCATTCGTCCATCTATCATAACACGGGATGTTCCTTTTCCTAATATATTAATTGTAGTACTTTGGACGACAACTCCGGGAGCCGTATTAATGGCGCTTAAAGCGTCTCCGCCAACCGTTGTAACATTGTTTTCGAGATTATAAACCAAACGATCCGTTTTCTGTTCGATTGGTTTCTTTTTAGATTGAATGACAACCTCTGTCAAATTGGTTGCGCCTTCTTTTAAATTGATTGTTCCTAAATCAGCATCATTTTCTATTGTAAACTCTTTTTCATAATCTGTAAATCCTAAAAGGCTGATCCCAATTTTATAAGAACCTTTTTTAAGGTTAATTTCAAAAGAACCATCCTGTATAGATATTGTTCCGTCAATAATTTTTCCTTCTGAATTAGATATGGAAACATCTGCCCATTCTAATGGAATTATTTCGTTTGCTATTTTTCCTTTTAATTTAAATGATGCTTGTGCTAAACAAAATAGAGGCAATAATAAAAAAATAAGGAGATTTGCTTTTTTCATGATTTCTAATTTTAAAACTTATTTCGATTAATTTGAAGCAAAGTTGCCTTAGAAATTTTCAGAAATCGACCGACAAAAAAAAGTCGAACCAATTTCTATTCAGAAAACCAGTTCGACTTTATTAGCTATGAAGTACGACTTTTTACAAACAGCTTATTATGAATCATTTCTATAAGCAGTAGGTGTTAAATTGGTGTATTTTTTAAAAGAAGTATTAAAAGAAGATTTGGAGTTAAAACCAACTTCGTATAAAATTTCCAAAACGGTAAGCTGACTTCTGGACTGATCTTTCAAAATACCCATCGCTTTTTGAATACGATATTCATTGACAAAATCAAAAAAGTGCTGATCCATATGATGATTAATTAAAACAGATAAATCCCGAACCGGAATATCAATTTGATTGGCAAGCTCCTGAATCGTGAGTGACGGATCAAGAAACGGTTCTTCTTCAGCCATATATTGTTTCAATGTCGAAATTTGACTGGAAATAGCATCGTCTTGAACATCTTTACATTCTGTTTTTTCTTCGACTTCAGGCAGAATATCTTTTGCCAATTTCAATTTAGAATTAACACCTCTAAAAAGTTCGGGATGATTGAGCGCTTTCATGATAAACCAGCACGTTATAAGCAAAGCAATAGCCCCTACAAGTACATTTGTCCAAAGAAATATCTCTCTGAAACCGCTATAACGCAATACATTTTTTAATGCCACAATAGAATGTGCGATAAGAAAAACACATGTTATCTGAAAAAGCCATTTATAAGTCGCAGTACTCGAATCAGCGTAATTTTCTAAATAGATTTCTTTATACTTTTTCAAAATCAAAAATACGCTGACGATATAAAATACATATTGAAATTCAATTAAAATCTGAATCAGGTATATCTCTGGCATCTGATTAAGCGTTGCCGCAAAACTATCTTTATCTATGTTTGTGCTAAGATAAATCCTTGGAATAAAAACCAAATTGACCAATAAAAAAGGAAGTAAATGTACTAAGTGTTTCCACTTTAATCTAAAATCAGAATAACAGACTGCCAGTACAAAAAGATAAAATAAAGGCATTCCAAACAAACAGGCTGTAGATCTAAAAATCTCTAAATTCAACTCATTACGAGTACCAACGTCAATAAAAAATCCGCTAAGATCGATAGCAGAGAAAATAAAAAACCAGGCAAACAAACGATTTGCTAATTTATTTTCGGTTTTAACCGTTAATAAAAAAAACGCAAGCAATAAAGAAACAAAAACTGAGATGCGACCAATCCCCTGCAGCAAGCTTAATCTATCCATTTATCTTTTAATATTTAACAAATATAGTATTTTAGTTCACGTGACAACAATTTGAAAAGCTTTCTCTGAATAAGAAATTAAAACTGTAAAAATTACTCCATCTTTATAAAAGTAACGAAACTTGAAACTTTTAAAACTTGAAACTAAAAATAGAAAATATCGAGATTGTGATAAAAAAGTTTAATTTTGGAGTTGTCCAATTATATGAAAAATGACCTTCACAAAAACCACCGAACAATCCTCAAAATACGAACATTTAGAAAAAATGTCGGTTCAGGAATTACTTTCTAATATCAATCAGGAAGATAAAACTGTTCCACTTGCTGTAGAAAAAGCGTTGCCACAAATAGAAAATTTAGTCACTGAAATAGTTTCGAAAATGAAGTTAGGCGGCCGATTATTCTACATTGGCGCAGGAACTTCAGGCCGTATTGGAATCCTTGACGCATCTGAATGTCCACCAACATTTGGCGTCCCTTTCGCTTTAGTTATTGGAATAATTGCCGGTGGCGACACCGCCATCCGTATAGCCGTAGAAAATGCCGAAGACAACGCTACTCAAGCCTGGATTGATTTGAAAGCTTTCGACGTAAATGAAAATGATATCGTCATAGGAATTGCTGCTTCGGGAACAACACCTTATGTAATTGGAGGATTGCAAGCTTGCAACGAAAACAATATAACTACAGGAAGTATTTCTTGCAATGCAGGAAGTCCGCTTTCGCAAACCGCAAAATTCCCAATCGAAGTAGTTGTCGGACCTGAATTTGTAACGGGAAGTTCCCGTATGAAAGCTGGAACAGCCCAAAAATTAGTTCTGAATATGATTTCTACAACCACCATGATTCAACTTGGGAAAGTGAAAGGCAATAAAATGGTCGACATGCAATTGAGTAATAGCAAACTGGTCGATCGAGGTGTGAAAATGATTATGGAAGAAATTCCAGTTTCCTACGAGCAAGCTTCCAAATTATTAAAAAAACACGGAAGCGTTAGAAAAGCAGTTGATAATTACATTGGTCAGTAAACCGCTTCTATTTAATTTTACAAAAAACCTTAACCTTAAACATTATATGAAATCAAAATTCCTACTCTTTGCTTTTTTATTATTTTCTACAGTATCCTTTTCTCAACAACTTACTTTGAAATCCGGTGGAAGAATATATGATTCCAACAACCAAAAACTTTCAAACTCAGCTGTAAAAGAATTACTTGCTTCGCAACCCGAACTTCTTGAACAATACAAACAAGGAAGAACAAAAGCATCAGTGGGAGGTTTCCTATTGGGATTTGGAATAGGTATGTTAAGTTCTGATTTGGTTACAGGATTAACACAAGATAAAACCTATCCTACAACACTAACTTACATTGGGCTGGCATCTACACTTATATCTATTCCAGTAATAATGGGCCATTCAAAAAAAATAAAGAAGGCAATTGATGGATACAATGAATCCGTGTTAATCAATAAAACTGGATTTAATTTCGAAAAAATTAATGTGATCACCAATCAAAACGGAATTGGTATGCGAATCTCTTTTTAAATAAATGGCAACTAACAAAGAACTATTGGCAAAAGGAATCAAATATTTAGCGGGAGCTTTGCCGTTACTATTTATAGGCCCATCATTGATTTATAATGCATTTATGAATCAAGAAAATATATGGCATTATTTGGTTTTAGCAATAGGAATCATTGCCTGTATTGCTTCCATGTTTTTAATGTTTTTGGGTTTAAAAACAATTATGAAAAGCTTATTTAACGACTAAATGGAAAATTTAATTCACGTTCAAAAAACATTTGAAAAAATCGTTTACGTCGATAAAAAAGTAAACAATAGAGAATTTGAGGATTGCGTTTTTAAAAACTGTGATTTATCGAATAGTGATTTCTCCTATAGCACTTTTATGGATTGCGAGTTCATTGATTGTAATCTGGCCATGACCAAACTATCAGGAACAAGCTTGAAAGGGGTACAATTCAAAAACTGTAAATTGTTGGGTATCCAATTTGAGGAATGCGATGATTTCTTGTTTAATGTGAATTTTCAGGATTGTGTTTTGGATTATTCTTCATTTGCCAATAAAAAAATGCCAAAGACAAAATTCAATTCCTGTTCGTTGAAAGATACTTCCTTTATTGGAACCAATCTTACAAGTTCCGTTTTTGATAACAGTAATTTGGATGGAGCTATTTTTAACAATACGCAATTAGGCGGAGCCGATTTTTCAAAAGCATCTAATTTTAAAATTGATCCCATATTCAATCCGATGAAAAAAGCCAAGTTTTCTACCCAAGGAATTATAGGGCTTCTGGACAAATACGATATTAAAATTTTGTGATTTTGCAACAAAAAATCGTTAGATATATGTACAAAACAATCTTACTCTTCTCATTATTTGTCTTACTAGTTTCTTGTTTACCTAAAATTGGGACAACAATAATTTCTAAACAAAATGCACTTTCAGAAAATGATTATGTTTTAGTAATTGAAGAATCAGATTTTTTTAATAATGACGGCATCAAAATCGGAACAATAAAGTCCACTGACAAGGGCTTTTCTTCAAATTGCAATTATGACGATATAATTGAAAATTTTAAAAAAATATGCAAACAAAATGGTGCAAATATTTTAAACATTATAGAGCATCAGTTACCGGACCAATGGAGTTCTTGTCACCGCGTTGAAGCTATAATGTGTAAAGTTCCAGATTATAAAGCTCACGAAAAACAAATTGAATGGTCAAAAGACAGGAAATTGACTTGGAATGATTTTAAAGGAAAACCAATAAACAGGACCGATTTTACTGCTGCTGGTGCAGAATCAAATTGTGGATTTGGATTCCAATCCAATGCTGTTAGAGTATTTGGCAAAGTTAAAATGAAGGTTGTAAACACATTTGATTGTAATTCGAGCTGGGTTCTTCCAGAAAATAAAAAAAGTAATGAACTATTGGAACATGAGCAACTCCACTTTGATTTAAGCCAAATTTACGCCCGCCAATTAAGAAAAAAATTAGCCTATAGTAAATTGAATCTTTTTAATTTCACGACAGAATCAAACAAAATATTCGACGACATTTTCTTTTTATATAAGGAAAGACAAAATCTTTATGACACAGAAACAAATCATGGAATTAATAATGCAGCTCAAAAGAAATGGAAAAAAAATATAGAAACAGAATTAGATGAATTAGAAACTTATTCCGTAAACTGAAATTATTATTAAATAACTTCGTTTTACTCACATTTTAAGAAGAATTCTATAGAGTAACCCTAAATCCCTTGCCCTGATAGAAGTGAAAATCCTTTTTTGAGGAACGAAAAAAAAGATTGAAACGAATAGCAGGAAATAGCTCCAAAAAAAAAGAAAAATGAAAAAAATAATTTTACTTCCCATACTCCTTTTACTTGTTTCCTGCTATAATGTAGAACGAAACTGCAAAGATTTTAAAACCGGAAAATTCAAATTTGAATATAAAGTAAACGGTGTCAAAAAAACAACGTTTTTTGAACGCAATGATAGCATTGAAATCGAAACTTTTGACGGCAAAACAGATACAGCTTCGATACGATGGGTAAATGATTGCGAATATATTTTGCGAAAGCTACACCCTAAAAATAAAGCAGAGGAAAAAGCAATTGACATGAAAATTTTGACAACATCAAAAAATTCCTATACCTTTGAATTTGGAATGGTCGGTTTAGATGCTAAACAAAAAGGAACCGTTACAAAAATTTCAAATTAAACTTTTCAGATTTCAGATTCATAATTCTTAATTAAATAAAATGGAAGTATTTTTAAACCCCGATGCGTGGGTCGCCTTGTTAACATTGACATTTCTAGAAATTGTATTAGGAATTGACAACATCATTTTTATATCGATTGCCACAGGAAAATTACCAGTTGAGCAACGAAAAAGTGCCACTAAAATAGGTATGTTTCTTGCCATGTTTATGAGAATAGGTCTTTTATTTGGTATCAATCTTTTAATTCAAATGAAAGAACCTTGGTTTCACATCGATTTCAGTTGGTTTTCAGCTGGGGTTACAGGTCAGAGCCTTATTTTACTTGGTGGTGGATTATTCTTAATTTACAAGAGTACAAATGAGATTCGCGAGAAAGTTGACGAAAAAGGACATGAAGAAAAAGAATTAGGTAAGGCGGCAACAAAATCATTTCAAAATGTATTGCTACAAATTATTATGATTGATTTAGTTTTCTCTTTTGACAGTATTCTTACCGCGGTAGGGATGACAAACGGAGTTGAAGGCGCTATTTACATAATGATAACTGCAGTGGTTATTTCGGTATTAATCATGATGCAATTTGCCGTACCTGTTGGGAATTTTGTAAATGATCATCCCTCTATTCAAATATTGGGTTTATCCTTTCTGATCTTAATTGGGTTTATGTTACTTACAGAAAGTGCTCATTTATCTGATGCTTTGATTTTTGGAAATCATGTTACACCCGTACCAAAAGGCTATTTATATTTTGCCATTTCATTCTCTCTTTTAGTTGAAGTGTTGAATATGAAAATGACAAAAAAGAAAAAATAAACATAAAAAAAACTTCCGCAATTGCGGAAGTTTTTTTTATTCTAAAGTTAATGTTATTTGACCATCGTCTTCCAGTTGAATATCGAGATCACCAGCATCTATATCTCCTTTAACTTCTAATTCTTCCGGAATGATCTCTTCAGGAATTTCATAAGGCAAAGATTCTAAAAGATTTACTTGTTTCAATTTATCTGTTGTCAATTGATTGCCAAGAGCCTTAAATCCTTTTATAGTGATGTACGATTCTATATCTACAGTCATACTCTCTTTTTGAACTCCTTTTACTTTTGTAAAAATTAATTCAGCCACAGGTCGATAATCTGTTGACACGATTTCCAGTTGCGAATTAGGATGTTCGGTGATAAAACTTTCCTCTTTATTTTCAGTTTCTACCAAGAAACGCTTTACGTAATAGCGTTCTTTTTCTCCATCATAATAAACGGCGGATATTGGTTTTTTAGGAACCCATTTTTCCAAAACGACCATATCTTCATCAAAATGAGTGGCTAATTCTGGTGTAATCACTTTCAGTTTTCCGGTTTGCGAAATAACTAATATTTTATCATTCGGTCTGAATTCCCCTAATAGCTCGCCTCTTCCGTCTACGTTCAATCGTTGAACGGTATCATCAAACCAAACTTTTCTAGGCAATAAAGTCGAAATCCCTTTCTCCTTCAATTCAATTTTTTTGATCGGATATTTGGTTACCAAATTCCCTTTTGAAGCTCGTCCTTTAATAGCTAAACTTGCAAAATCAATATCGAATTTCAGTTTTTTGACACTTCCCACCTGACGTAACATAATCGTGATTACCTCAGCTTCTCCATTTGGATTACACGAAAAATACAATACTTGCGAACCCGCTGTCTCATTGGTTAAATCATAAGCTTTGTCACGAGTCACACCCGAAACATTGAAACGTTTTATATAAGAAGGACCGGATTTTCCATCACGATAAATCATGTTATAAATCGTTCGCTTATCACTTTTGTCAAAAATAGCAATGTGAATAATGTCTTTACCCACGAAGGTTTTGGCATCCACTTTTGTAATCATCATTTTTCCGTCTCGAAGAAATACGATTACATCATCAATATCAGAACAATCCGTCACATACTCGTCTTTTTTTAAACTTGTACCTACGAATCCTTCTTCCTTATTGACATATAATTTAGTATTTCTTAAAACTACTTTTGTTGCTTCGATATCGTCAAAAATACGAAGCTCCGTTTGGCGCTCTCTTCCTTTACCGTACTTCTCTTTTAACTTGGCAAAATATGCAATTGCAAAATCTATAAGATGTTCTAAATTGTGTTTTACCTGTTCGATATCCCCTTCAAGTGCTTCAATTTTATCTTGTGCCTTGTTACTGTCAAACTTGGAAATACGCATAATTCGAATATCCAATAAACGCAGAATATCCTCTTCAGTAACCGGTCGTTTCAAGTGTTTGGTGTGTGGTTTCAACCCATCATCAACGGCTTTAATTACCGTTTCTCGAGTCGTCATTTCTTCAATATCGCGATAGATTTTATTTTCAATAAAAATTCGTTCCAAAGAAAGAAAATGCCATTGTTCTTCTAATTCCGTCAACTGGATTTCCAGTTCGCTTTTCAAGAGTTGCACTGTTCTGTTTGTTGAAATCTTCAACATATCAGAAACTCCGATAAAGAGCGGTTTATTATCTTCAATCACACAGCCTAATGGCGCTACCGAAGTTTCGCAGGCTGTAAAAGCAAATAATGCATCAATGGTTTTATCAGGCGAAACACCCGGAAAAAGATGGATTAATATCTCAACCTCAGCCGCGGTATTATCTTCTATTTTTTTAATTTTGATTTTCCCTTTATCATTGGCTTTCAAAATACTGTCAATCAAAGTCGTAGTATTTGTAGAAAACGGAATTTGGGTAATCACTAAAGTATTTTTGTCCAGTTGGGCAATTTTCGCACGCACCCGCACCCTACCACCACGCAATCCATCATTATAATTAGACACATCGGCAATACCTTGCGTCATAAAATCCGGATAAATCGTAAATGGTTTTCCTTTTAAAATTTTTATTGACGAATCAATTAACTCGTTGAAATTATGAGGCAACACTTTTGTCGAAAGACCAACGGCAATCCCTTCTGCACCAGAAGCTAACAATAATGGGAATTTTACAGGAAGATTATTGGGCTCCGCTCGTCGCCCATCATAAGAAACGCCCCAATCGGTAATTTTTGGAGAATATAAAACCTCCAAGGCAAATTTTGACAATCGCGCTTCGATATAACGAGAAGCCGCGGCACCATCACCCGTGAGTATATTTCCCCAGTTTCCCTGACAGTCAATTAGTAATTCTTTCTGGCCAATTTGTACCATAGCATCACCAATACTCTGATCTCCGTGAGGATGATACTGCATGGTGTGCCCAACAACATTGGCTACTTTGTTATAACGACCGTCATCCAATTCTTTTAAAGAGTGCATAATTCTGCGCTGAACGGGTTTGAAACCGTCCTCAATAGCAGGAACTGCACGCTCCAGAATTACATAGGACGCATAATCCAGAAACCAATTTTTATACATTCCCGTAACTTTGGTAATGGTATCGTTTTCGTCTTCTTGATTATCGTAAAAATGCTGTCCTTGGGATTGTTTACCTTCGTTTTGTTCTTCTGGAATTATGTTTTCTTCTTCTTCGTCCATTTATTTTGTTTAAAACTTAAAGTTGATTTTTTTTGAATAACAAAAACTCAACCTTATTTGAAGTTCTTTTGATAAAAAATTTTGCCCACTCTATTGATATGTTCTTTTAAGCTTTCGGAATTCAAATCGTCATAGATAGAAATATCAAACAAATAAGGGGTGTTCAAATCATTAATTTCGGAACTGACCTCTCCTTTCAGATCATATTCTAAATCATTTCCTATTAATGTTATGTCTATATCTGATCCGTTTCTTTAATTTCCTTTGGCTCGTGACCCATAAATTATTACTTTGTCGATTTCAGGATGTTTAACAAACACTGAATTGATTTTGTGGATGGTTTCTTGATTTAGTCCAAATTCCATCATAAAAATGTCTTCATTTTTAAATAAAACTCTTTTATAACTGGATAATATTTATGAATAATATTATCATATTCAACATCTAAAACTTCTTCATTATAGGTATGAACCGTTTCATTTCTGCTCTTTATCATGTCCATCCAAATTTGACCTTCAACTATTAGACCCTTATTAAAAGATTCCCTAGTAGCACTTTTTGATCCCATTATATTCTGAATCCCTTCCTCCTCCAAAAAATCCTTCATTACCTTCCATGCCAATTCATGAGTAAATTCAAATCGCTGAACTGTACCTACTTTTATAATGTTTTCAGGATTATCACCATAGTTTTCTATCCCGTCTGTTAATTGGGAAAGTGCTTTTTCAAAATTCTGAAACCTTTGTTTCCAGCGTATATCTTGATTTTCCATAAATTTAATTTAATTTGGCTCAACCGCATCTAAATCCACCTTCAAATTCTTGATGATAAATTCCTGACGATCCGGTGTGTTTTTACCCATATAGAAAGATAATAATTGCTCAATTGAAGTATTTTTATCCATCATAATCGGATCCAAACGAATGGTTTCTCCAATGAAGTTTTTAAACTCATCCGGAGAAATTTCTCCCAATCCTTTAAATCGGGTGATTTCCGGTTTTGGTTTTAATTTTTCGATTGCCGCTTTTCTTTCCTCATCGGAATAGCAATATATTGTTTCTTTCTTGTTTCGAACTCTGAAAAGTGGCGTTTGCAAAATGTACAAATGCCCTTCTTTTATTAATTCAGGAAAAAACTGCAGGAAAAAAGTAATCAACAACAAGCGAATGTGCATTCCATCTACATCGGCATCGGTTGCGATTACGATGTTGTTGTAGCGCAATTTTTCTAATCCGTCTTCAATATCCAGCGCTGCCTGTAACAAATTGAATTCTTCATTTTCATAAACAATTTTCTTGCTCATTCCATATGAATTCAAGGGCTTACCACGCAAACTAAAAACGGCTTGGGTATTTACATCACGAGATTTGGTAATCGATCCAGAAGCTGAATCCCCCTCGGTAATGAAAAGTGTACTCTCCAAATTTTTAGGATTTTTAGTATCCGGAAGATGGGCACGACAATCTCTTAATTTTTTGTTGTGCAGATTCGCTTTTTTGGCACGATCTGTCGCTAATTTTCGAATACCGGATAATTCTTTACGTTCTCTTTCGGCTTGAAGAATTTTTCGCAATAATGCTTCTGCAGTTGGAGTGTTCTTGTGTAAATAATTATCTAATTTCGTTTTCACAAAATCATTTACAAAAGTACGCACGGATGGCATTCCCGGTTCAGAACCCATATCAGTTGAACCTAATTTGGTTTTGGTCTGAGACTCAAAAACCGGCTCCATTACTTTAATACTTACAGCGGTAACGATCGATTTTCGAACATCTGAAGCCTCAAAACTTTTATTATAAAACTCCCGAATGGTTTTTACAATCGCTTCACGGTATGCCACTAAATGCGTTCCTCCCTGAGTTGTGTTTTGTCCGTTTACGAAGGAATGGTATTCTTCGCTGTATTGTGTTTTACTGTGGGTCAAGGCAATTTCTATATCTTCTCCTTTCAAGTGAATGATTGGGTATTCCAAATCATCTGCGTGAATGGTTTCTTCCAATAAATCTCTCAGACCATTTTCAGAAAAATATTTTTCACCATTAAATAAAATGGTCAAACCATTGTTTAAGTAACAATAGTTTTTGAGCATTTTGATTACATATTCATATCTGAATTTGTAATTTTTGAAAATCGCTTCGTCAGGAGTAAAAATTACTTTAGTTCCTTTGCGTTTAGTTGTGTCAATAATATCTTCTTCGAGAACTAAGTTTCCTGCCGAAAATTCAGCAGCCTTTTGTTTCTCGTCACGAACGGATTCTACACGAAAATAGTTCGACAAAGCATTTACCGCTTTTGTCCCTACTCCATTTAAACCTACGGATTTCTTAAATGCCAATGAATCGTATTTTCCGCCCGTATTCATTTTAGAAACCACATCAATCACTTTACCTAATGGAATTCCACGACCGTAATCCCTAACGGTAACGGTCTTATCCTTAATAGTCACCTCAATAGTTTTTCCGGCCCCCATGACAAATTCATCGATACAGTTGTCGAGAACTTCTTTTAAAAGAATATAAACACCATCATCTGGCGAAGAACCATCTCCCAATTTCCCGATGTACATTCCGGGACGCATGCGAATATGTTCTTTCCAGTCGAGTGACCGAATATTATCTTCGGTATATTGATTTTGATCGGACATTGTAAATTTTGTGGATTTTGTGCTAATGTAGTGTAATTAGATAAATTTTAAAACAGGCAGATGCCAAAGTTATTAAGAATAATATTGACAACTGATTTCTGATTTAGGATTAACGATTTTAGATTGCAGATTTTTACAAAAAAATTAAACGATTGAAAAATTCATAATAATATCTTTGAGTTGTTTATCCAATTCCGGATTTGAAATTTTCCCGTTTTCCACATCAAAATTAGCATCAAAACTAGGCAGCGAAAAAGTTGCTTTTATATTCCCACCGTAAAAAGGAAAAGCGTTTTTAGCTATTCCCAAAACACTTGCTCCTCCTTTGGTTCCTGTAGATGTCGCCATCAGCAACATTGGTTTTTCCTGAAAAACTTTTGCGTTTATTCTGGTACACCAATCAAAAACATTCTTGAAAGCCACTGAATAATTCCCGTTATTCTCTGCCATGGAAACTACTAAAATATCGGCGGTGGTAATTTTAGAGAGAAAAGCTTTTGCTAAATCATGCTGTCCAATTTCTTTTTCGATATCAACACTAAAAATTGGCATTTGGAAATCATTTAAATCCAGTACTTCCACTTCTGCATTTTCAAAAAGATTTGCGGCATAAGTTGCTAATTTTTTGTTGATGGAGTTTTTACTGGGGCTTGCGCCAAAGGCTATAATTTTCATGATACTTTATTTTTTTTAAAAGTACTGAAAAATTTACAAAAATTGAATTCCAATCCCGATAACAATCGCGACAAAATTCCAAGTTGATTCTTCAACATTGCTTTTTGAAAAAAAATTAGAATAATCAACTTGGAATGTTGAATTTTGAAGTTTTTAGGAATTGGTAAAAAACTATATTTATTGGTATTTTACCCCAGATTGAATTGGAAAGCATTTTTCAAGAACGATTATTTTTTCTAGGCCATAAAGAGCGACCAAAGGAAGCTCCTTTATGTTCTTAGAAAAAAAAGAGATCTGAGAAAATCTTGAAACGGAAAGCTGGATTAGGTCCATAAAAAAATCGAAAGCTATTACTAACTTTCGACTTTATGTCTTTGGACTTTATGTCTTTTTTTAGACGTTAAACCTAAAGTGCATCACATCTCCGTCTTTAACAATATATTCTTTTCCTTCCACTTTGAATTTCCCTGCTTCTTTACATTTAGCTTCAGAACCGTAATGAACGAAATCTTCGTATGCAATAACTTCAGCACGGATGAACCCTTTTTCGAAATCAGTGTGGATAACTCCAGCTGCTTGTGGCGCAGTTGCTCCAATATTGATGGTCCAAGCACGAACTTCTTTTACACCTGCAGTGAAATACGTTTGTTGTTTCAATAATTTGTATGCCGCACGAATCAAAACGGAAGCACCTGGTTCTTTTAAACCCATATCTTCAAGAAAAACTTGACGCTCTTCATAACTTTCTAATTCTGTGATATCGGCTTCAGCACCTACAGAAAGAATAATTACTTCGGCATCTTCATCTTTTACTAATTCTCGAATTTGATCTACGTATGTATTTCCGTTTACCGCTGAATTTTCATCCACATTACAAACGTACAAAACTGGTTTTGCAGTAATTAACTGAAACGCTTCCATTAAAACCTCTTCGTCATTGTTTTGAGGAACAACTATTCTAGCCGATTTTGCCTGAAGTAATGTTTCTCTGATTCGGTCTAAAAGTGCTTTCTCCGTTTGCGCCTCTTTATTTCCTGTTTTAGCGGCACGATTTACTTTTTCTAAACGTTTTTCAACATTTTCCAAATCTTTCAGTTGCAACTCAATATCGATGGTTTCTTTATCCCGAATTGGATTTACATTTCCGTCAACGTGAACAATATTATCATTGTCAAAACAACGCAAAACGTGAATAATTGCATTACATTCTCTAATGTTTCCTAGAAACTGATTTCCTAATCCTTCCCCTTTACTAGCACCTTTAACTAAACCTGCAATATCAACAATATCAACAGTTGCCATTTGCACACGTTCCGGTTTAACCAATTCCTCTAATTTTTCCATTCTGGAATCCGGTACATTTACTACACCAATATTAGGTTCGATTGTACAAAACGGAAAGTTAGCACTTTGTGCTTTTGCATTTGATAAACAATTGAATAATGTTGATTTTCCAACATTCGGTAATCCTACAATTCCTGCTTTCATGTCTAGATAATATTTGTTTTTTTATGGAACATGGTATCGCCATTCTTAATGTATTTTTTATATTTAAATCTTGGCGAGTTCATGGTATTTTTTTAGATAATAGCTCCCTGCTAAAAGTTTTAGTGTTTGCTTTAAAAGTTTGCAAATATAAGATTTAATAAATGCCGCATAACCAAAAAGAAAAATTAATAATCTTTTGATAACTTTTTTATAAAAAATTGTAGTATTTCCTAATGTTTTCTTAAAAAAAAATTATATTGCAGATGATTTCAAACCAAACAAAAACCAAAAAACAACTAATTATGAAAAAAATTGCATTATTATTATTTCTGTTAAACGTCACGTTTCTTTTTGCACAAAAAGAGGTCTCGGGCGTTGTAAAAGATAATAGCGGCGTGGCATTGCCAGGCGTTAACATTGTCGAAAAAGGAACAAACAACGGTGTCTCAACTGATATCGATGGAGCTTACAAAATTAAAGTTAAAGACGGAGCCACTTTGGTATTCAGTTATGTTGGTTTTAATAAATTAGAGAAAGAAGCAACAAGCTCAAGAATTGATGTTGTCTTATCTGAAGAAGGCGGACAAGCCTTAGATGAGATTGTAGTTACAGGAACAAGAACTGCTCCTAGAAGTAACACTACAACTGCTCTTCCTATTGATGTAATATCCGCTAAGGATTTAGCTTCAACTGGACAAGCTTCTTTTGACAAAGCTTTACAGTACAAAATACCATCATTTAATACAGTTCAAACGCCTGTAAATGATGCGACTTCATTATTGGATCCTTATGAAATTAGAAATATGGGACCAAGTAGAACGTTAATCTTGATAAATGGAAAGAGAAAAAACATGAGTTCACTTGTGTATACACAGACTTCTCCAGGACGTGGAGAAACAGGTTCGGATATCTCTGCAATTCCAACAGATGCTATTGAAAGAGTTGAAATTCTTCGTGATGGAGCATCGGCTCAATATGGTTCTGACGCTATTGCAGGAGTAATGAATATTATCTTGAAAAAGAATACTAATTATGGATCTGTAACAGTAAGAACCGGAGTTACATCTGAGGGAGATGGTGAAATGTTAGGCGTAAGTTTAAACAATGGATCTACTGTAGGTGATAGAGGCTTTGTAAATTACACGGTCGATTTTTCTAAAGTTAACCTAGCAAACAGACCTGGAAAAGTTGATGCTGCTGCTGAAGCTGATAGTAACACTGGATTTGGTGCTCCTTTAGCTGATGTTCAAGCCTTCCTTGCAAAATATCCAGATGCTGGAAATATTAATGGTTCCCCTGAAACTGCCGCTGCAAAATTTTTAGTAAATGGTGGTGTCAATTATACTGAAAACACACAACTATACTACAACGCTGCATATGTTTATAAAAAAGTTAACTCATTTGCAAACTATAGAACTCCGTATTGGAGAACTTTAAACGATTATCCTTATTTGCTCAACTTGTTTGGTGATGGTGTAAATGCTAGCTCCTATGTAGGATATGTACCGACATTTATAGGAGATTTAAACGATTACAATGCTACAGTGGGATACAAATCAGTAAAAAATGACTGGAATACCGATGTGAGTTTAACTACGGGCGGAAACAAACAAACGTATACCGTGAGTAATTCTCATAACAGATCAACAGATCAAAATGGTGATTTTATTTACGGTGGTTCTACTCCAATTACTTTCAAACCAGGTGGAACTTCATTTAATCATATTGTGGGTAATCTAGATATCTCAAAAGTATTATCTGATAAAGTGAGTATTGGTTTTGGATCTGAATTCAGAACAGAAAATTTCGAAATCATAGCTGGGGACGAAGCTTCGTACGTGGGAGTTGGTGCAGATTCATTTCAGGGTAATACTCCTGAGAATTCAGGAAAATTCAATCGTTACAATTTAGGTGGTTATTTTGATGTTGCTTATGATGTAACTAAAGATTTCTTGATTAACGGTACTGTGCGTTATGAAGATTATAGTGATTTTGGAGGCGCGACGATTTGGAAAGTAAGTTCAAGATATAAATTCTTAGACGATAAAGTCACATTAAGAGGATCACTTTCAACTGGCTTTAGAGCACCATCATTACATCAAATTTACACTCAAAAATCGCAATCCTCTTTCCAAGCGGGTGGAGCTATTGTAGTAACTGGACTAATAAACAATGTTTCTTCAGCAGCCAGACAAAACGGAATACCTAAACTAGATGCTGAAAAATCGAATAACTTAACATTAGGTTTTGGATTAAAACCATCTAAAGATTTTTCTTTTACTGTAGATTACTATAATATTAAAGTAAAAGACAGAGTATTACTAAGTAATGAAATTGCTTTTGAACTTGATCAAAATGGAGAACCAACTAATCAACAAAGTTTCTTTGTGAATGGTATGGATACTAAAACTTCTGGACTGGATGTAGTTGCTAGTTATAGAAACATTGAATTAGGCTCTGGAAAATTAGGTCTTAATTTCTCTGGAAATTACACTTTCGTAAATGAAAGAGATGGAGCGGTAAAAGACCCTCAAAGTGTTAAAAACTTATCTGGTGCTTTAGCGGGGCAAACAATTATTGATGCAACTCAAGAAGCGTTACTTTTTAGTTCAAGACCAAAATTTAAATATATTTTAGGTGGAGATTATGAAATTGGAAAATTTGGTTTTTCTTTGAACAATACTGTTTTTGGACCTACAAAATTCAAAAATGCTGGTATGAGCGACGATTTAAGAATTGAATTTTTAACTAAAGTAGTTACGGATTTAGGAGTTACATTTTCTGCAACTGAAAAATTAACAATCGCATTAAACGTAAACAATTTATTAAACGTTTTACCAGAATGGAAATTTAAAGCAGAAAATGCAGCTGGAACGGCTTTAATAAATAATGCTGTAGGCATCAAGGAGCAGTCAAACTTAATTACTTTCAACCAACGTTATTCTCAAATGACGTATGATGGATATCATTTTAGCCAATTGGGAACTATGTTTAATTTATCTTTAAACTATAAATTCTAATTCATTTATTGAATATTTTGAAAAAGGGCTGTCAGATGACAGCCCTTTTTTTATATGTTATTTTTGCTTAATTTTATAGTATATCTAAAAATTATGACAAATCTATATGACGGAAAAATGGCGGCAATTTTTGATGCTATGTACCAAACTTTCATCGATTATGATGAGGAATATCGTTTCTACAATAATTTAATCCAAGAAAACAATTGTGAAACTATTCTGGAAATAGGCAGTGGAACAGGTAATCTGGCTAAAAGATTCCAAGAAAATCAGCAAGAATATACAGGATTAGATTACAGCGAAAGTATGATTGCCATTGCCAAAGAAAGGAATAAAAACTGCCATTTTATTTCTGGTGACATGCGGGATTTTCAACTCGAAAAACCCGTGGATTCAATCCTAATTACAGGTCGTTCTACCAGTTATATGATTACAAACGAAGATATCAATAATACTTTTGAATCCATTTATAAAAATTTAACAAGCAACGGAATTGTTATTTTTGATTTTATAGATGCCAATCGTTATATTCCATATACCAAAGAGAATCCTATCATTATTCATGAGGCAAAGTACGAAGGAATCAATTATTATAGAAACAGCAACTGGAAAATAACTTCAGCAGAAAATTTCATGTTGGAATGGACAGCCCAATATTACATGATTAAGGATGGCGAGAAAGAAATAATAGCCGATGATTTTTCGACTGTTCGCGTATTTACCTTAAATGAAATACAATTATTTCTATATTTAAATGGTTTCGAAATAATCAAGACAATTGATCGAAAAACCTATGCTTACGACACGTATGTGATTGTGGCTCGTAAAAAATAACAAAAGATCCTGAGTTAGTACTCAGGATTTTTTTGTGTGAATATTATAAATTTTCAGCTAAATTATACAACAAACTTAAAGTCAACCTGCTATATCTTTACAACTTAAAAATTATTAAAATTAGATATTATGAAAACTATACTATTAGGTGTTGCAGCTTTTTTATTTACCTTAAATATTCAAGCTCAAAATACAAATGTAAAATCAGAAGTCAAAACTAATACTACGACAACTAAAGATTCACAAGGCGCTAAAAAAATAATCCAAAGCCAGGAAATCAAAGAAGTTCAAAATGTTGAATTGAAAGATGCTGAATCTAATGTTTTGAATAAAGATGTAAAAGAAAGCCCTGTGCAGGTAACTGCAACGACAGCAGTCACTGCAAATGGTGTAACTAAAGTAATTGAAGTTGACCGATCTGCTTATTACAATTTAGACGGAAAAAAATATCAAGTCACTACTGATAAAAGCGGTTATACCATGTTTTTGCCAGATGGTAAAAAAGCTGCCGTTTTAAGAAAAACATCAAATAACAATTATATTTACAGAACAAAAAATGCCACTTCTTATGGTTATTTTGAAGCTAATGGAAATCTGGTTTTAGAGACTTACGATGATAAAACCGACAAAGTGACGGTAACTACTTATGTTATTGTCAAATAATTAAGAAGCAATATCCATCAATAAAAAAATCCTGAGTTTGAATAAACTCAGGATTTTTTTGATTTAAATACAACTTATATTTATTCGTTGTGTAAAAAAGCTTGTCTATTCAGCAAGGTTTCTTCCGTTTCTACATGATTATCATCTGGAATACAACAGTCTACCGGACAAACAGCAGCACATTGTGGTTCATCATGAAATCCCTTACACTCGGTACATTTTCCCGGAACGATGTAGTACACCTCGTCTGAAATTGGGGTCTGAGCTTCGTCAGAATCAATCTCAGTACCATCAGGCAAAATTACTTTTCCCTTAAGTTTGGTTCCATCTTTATATCTCCAATCGTCGGCTCCTTCGTATATTGCTGTATTTGGGCACTCGGGTTCACAAGCACCACAATTGATACATTCATCAGTTATTATAATTGCCATCTTTTTAATTTAGGATTTAAAAAATAAGATTTAGGATTTGAGATTCTTATATCTTTCCTCTTTTAATCTTTTAACTATACTTTTTATAGCTTATTTTTGTGCAAAATTACAATCAAAACTATTCATAAGCAAACATTATGACATTAGAAACAAAAAAAAGTGTTTTTGTTGAATTAGGAAAATTCTTAAGTCAATTTTCTGAAGATAATACTATTAAAAAAGATGGTGTTTTAGGTAACGATTTATTCTTTGATGATTTTATTGCTTTAATAAAACTATCACAATCTCATAATGGCTGGTACACTCCGGAACAGGTCTATTTTTCTATTCATTCCTGGTCAGAAGCGCTTACTGAAGAAAATTTGAACCAATGGCTATCCGCTTATGATTTTCAAACGGATAATTCTAAAAACATTGCTTTAATCCTCGCGGGAAATATTCCATTAGTTGGTTTTCATGATTTTTTGTCGGTATTAATTACCGGTCATAACGTATTGGTTAAAACGTCCTCGAATGACCAACATTTATTGCCTTTTTTGGCTAAATATATTATAGCCATTGAGCCTGAATTGGCTGACAGCATACATTTTGTAGATGGAAAACTAGATAATTTTGATGCCGTTATAGCAACGGGAAGCAATAATACAGCGCGTTATTTTGAATATTATTTTAAAGATAAACCGTCCATCATCCGAAAAAGCAGAAACTCAGTTGCTGTCTTGACCGGTAAGGAAACCAAAGAACAACTTACGGCACTTGGCGAAGATATTTTTAGATATTTTGGATTGGGTTGTCGTAATGTGTCTAAACTTTTTGTACCAAAAGACTATTCTTTCGTAGGTTTTTTTGAAGCTATTTTTGAATATCAAGATGTCATTCATTATGAAAAATATGCCAATAATTACGACTACAACAAGGCTGTTTTCCTGATGAGTAATTTTAAATTATTGGATAACGGATTTTTGACTTTAAAAGAAGATAAAAGTCACGCCTCCCCCATTTCGAGTGTTTTTTACGAATACTATGAAAATATCAATGCTTTACAATTACGATTACAATCCGAAAGCGAGCAAATACAATGTATTGTAGCTGATAGCACTATTGAAAACAGTGTGGCTTTTGGACAGACTCAAAATCCCCGATTATGGAATTACGCAGATAACACCGATACAATTTCATTTTTGTTAACAATATAGGCGAAAAAAGTTCAATTATTTCGAATTAATTAACGCATTTTAAACTCCTATTGTCGAAATTTGCACTTTAATTTTTTGGACATCAACTACACCATGAAAAAACACAACTACAGCGCAGGACCTTGTATTTTACCGCAAGAAGTTTTTGAAAAATCAGCACAAGCGATTTTAAATTTCAACAATTCCGGTTTATCTCTTTTAGAAATTTCGCACAGAAGCAAAGACTTTGTTGCCGTTATGGATGAAGCCAGAGCAATTGCTATTGAACTTTTAGGCCTTGAAGGCAAAGGATATCAAGCATTATTTCTTGCTGGCGGAGCTAGTTTAGAATTTATCATGGCTCCTTACAACTTGATGAAAGAAGGTGGAAAAGCCGCTTATCTTGATACAGGCACATGGGCGGCAGCAGCGATAAAAGAAGCAAAACTTTTTGGCGACACTGTTGTTGTTGCTTCTTCAAAAGAAGAAAATTACAATTATATTCCAAAAGGATACACTGTACCGACAGATGCAGATTATTTCCATTGCACCAGTAACAACACTATTTTTGGTACACAAATGAAGGAATTTCCGTCACTTGATATGCCAATTGTATGTGATATGAGTTCTGATATATTTTCCAGAGTATTAGACTTTTCAAAATTTGATTTGATTTATGCAGGAGCTCAAAAAAATATGGGTCCGGCAGGAACTACTTTGGTTGTTGTAAAAGAGGAAATTTTAGGTAAAAATAACAGAATAATCCCAAGCATGTTGGATTATACCAAACATATCAAAGCAGAAAGTATGTATAATACGCCACCTGTTTTCCCTGTTTACGCTTCTTTGTTGACGCTGCAATGGTTGAAAAATCTTGGCGGTGTTGCTGCAATCGAAAAAATAAACAATGCAAAAGCGGCATTGCTTTATGCAGAAATAGACAGAAATCCATTATTTAAAGGAGCAGCGGTTGTAGAAGATCGTTCGAACATGAATGCCACTTTCTTGTTGAATGATGAAGCTCATGCAGCAACATTTGATGCAATGTGGAAAGAAGCCGGAATTTCTGGATTACCTGGACATCGTTCAGTAGGTGGTTACAGAGCTTCTATGTACAATGCACTTCCTCTGGAAAGTGTTCAAGTATTAGTGGATGTAATGAAAGAATTGGAAGCAAAAGTTTAGTTTTCAGTTTCACAAAAAATACCAATTGAATTCTGAATACCTAGCCCCGATTGAAATGGAAATCCTTTTATGTTTTTTCTTTAAAAACATAAAAGATTGCAATGGAAAGCGGGAAAAAGCTCCAAAAAAATAAAATAATAAATAATATGAGGATGATTTTTTTATTCCTCGCAATGACATAAAAAATGAAAGTATTAGCCAATGACGGAATTTCTAAAAGTGGAATTCTAGCTTTAGAAAAAGGTGGATTTGAAGTTATAACGACAAAAGTAGCGCAGGAACAAGTGGCTAATTTTGTAAACGAAAATAATGTAAGTGTAGTTTTGGTAAGAAGTGCCACTAAAGTTCGTAAGGATATCATTGACGCTTGCCCAGGATTGAAAATCATAGGTCGTGGTGGCGTAGGAATGGATAATATTGATGTGGACTATGCTAAAAGCAAAGGAATTCACGTAATCAATACTCCAGCTTCATCCTCAGAATCAGTGGCAGAATTGGTTTTTGCACATTTATTTTCTGGTGTTCGTTTCTTGCATGATTCTAACAGAAATATGCCTCTTGAAGGAGATACAAACTTTGAAGGTTTGAAAAAAGCATACGCAAACGGAATCGAATTAAGAGGAAAAACGCTTGGAATCGTAGGAATTGGACGAATTGGCCAAGCTACCGCTAAAATGGCTTTAGGTTTAGGAATGAAAGTGATAGCTGCCGATAGTTTCATCCCACAAGTTGATATTAAAGTGGCGTTTTTTGACGGTCAATCGATTACAACTACTATCGTTTCTCAATCATTGGAATCTTTATTCAAAGAATCTGATTTCATAACATTACACGTTCCTGCTCAAGATGGTTACATCATTGGAGAGAAAGAACTAGCAATTATGAAAGATGGTATAGGTATTGTAAACTGTGCTCGTGGCGGTGTTATTGATGAAGTAGCGTTAGTAAAAGCATTAGACAGCGGAAAAGTATTATTCGCAGGATTGGATGTTTTTGAAAACGAACCAACTCCTGAAATGGCCATCTTGATGAATCATAAAATCTCGCTGACTCCACATATTGGAGCGGCAACCGGAGAAGCGCAAGACCGAATCGGTACTGAATTAGCTTCACAAATTATTAGTTTAATGAAATAGTTTTTCTGCAATTAAATAAAAAACAGGATATCCAAAAGGCATCCTGTTTTTTGTTATAAATCTAATAATCAGTTATTTGTTTTTTTGTAACTTTATGATATAATTTTAGATATCATGAAAAATAACGTTTACATAATAGTGATCATTTTTGTTTCTCTTTTTAGTTGTAAAACTTCAAATTCAAGTTTTACAAAAACAGATAAACCAATTGCAACTCCAAATGATACTGTGCGAATTGCCAATGACAAACTTGAATATGAAGTTATAATAATTGATCCGGGTTTCAGTACTTGGCTTGCTGCCAATGCACTGCCAAGAAATTATCACTCACAATCCTATTTAGAAAGTAAAAATCGAATATGGGTTAGCGAATGGAACAATCGTGTTTTACAACCCATGCGTTACAGTCCAAATTTATATGAAATGACCATAAATTATGATTCCAACGTTGATTATGGATATGAGGTAAATTACTTAATCTATAATTACATGGTTTATTTTCAAAACACCTATAAACAAAAACTTTTTGGTTATGTTCCCTTAAGATAATCTTCTTATATTTGTAATCATTATAAATAAAGATGGAGAAATTAAAAAAACGATGGGGGATTGAAACTAATTTTCAACTCGTCATTATATTTATTGTTTTTGCAATTACTGGTTCCGCTTCAGCATGGCTGTCAAAACCATTTTGTTTTTGGCTAGGAATAACTAAACCAGATTTAGGCTATTGGTTCACTCCTGTCCGACTACTATTAATTTTTCCGTTATATCAAGTACTTTTAGTCTTAGTAGGATTTGTTTTTGGACAATTTAAATTCTTTTGGGCCTTTGAGAAGAATATGATAAAACAAATGGGTTTTGGCTTTCTACTTAAAGAATAAAAAAATGCCTCAATTACTACTGTCGCCTGCACAAAAGTTTAAAAATAGGACACAGATAACACTGTTTAAGCCGATTTACACTGATTTTTAAGTTGATATTAAAAAGTTAAACACGAATTTCAAGAATTTGCACAAAATAATTCGTCAAATTCTTCAAATTCGTGTTTAATAACCCATCCTATTTTTGTGTCCACACGGTAGTCAATTACTGGGCGTTTTTGCTTTTATCAAATAGTTGTAAATCCAAGTCAATGTAAATGATGGGATAAAATCAGAAAATGGTATTATTTCTTCCAAAAAAGTAAAAACTCCTCCCACTTTCCCTACCGTTCCTTTATACATTATTGTCATCAGATAACCCGCTATTGGAGCCCAAATAACATCAGAGAATTCTCCGATAAACGGCACCGTAAACGACAACATTCCTATTGCGTCAAAAAGTATTCCCAAAATAAGGTTTCGTTTTTTATTATCCGTTCTATCTATTTGTATTGCTTCCATATTTTTAAAATTATTTTTTATAAAAAGATACAAATCTAATGCCAGTTATTTTTTGAGTTTATCGGTATATACCTTTTGTAATTTTTCAATCTTTGGTGTAATTATATAACTGCAATATCCTTGCTCTTTATTTTGGTTGTAATAATTTTGATGGTAATCCTCCGCTTCATAGAATTTTGAGGCTGGTGAAACAGTCGTTACAATTGGTTTCCCAAAGGTATTTTCTTTAATCATCAAAGCGATATACTCTTCCGATAATTGCTTCTGAGCTTCGTTATTATAAAAAATTTCACTTCTATATTGTGTGCCAATATCATTTCCCTGACGATTTAATGTAGTAGGGTCATGTGTTGCAAAAAATATTTCCAGTAATTCTCCGAAGGGTATTATATTTGGATCAAAAGAAATCTGAATTGCTTCCGCATGACCGGTGTCTCCATTACAAATATCCTTATAAGTTGGATTTATTGTTTTTCCGCCTATATATCCAGAAACCACTTTATTCACTCCGTTTAATTCTAAAAAAACGGCTTCGGTACACCAAAAACAACCTCCGGCAAAGGTTGCAACTTCTAATTCGTTTTGTAATTCCATTTTTATAGTTTTTCTAATTTTTCACAAAAAGACTTAGTTGTCTCATTTTGGATAAAAAAGAGTTTGAGAATCAAATTTAATCTAATAATTGAAACTGATTATTCCATATTAACTAAAGTTTATAATTTGTAGAAAGGAAATATATATTATAATCATTAAAATCTTTGTTTCTTTGTCAAAATAGTTTCAAAATGATACATGCCAAAAATTTACATAAATATTACGATCAACTTCATGTCTTGAAAGGGGTTGATTTAGATATCAAAAAAGGAGAAATTGTTTCTATCGTTGGTGCTTCGGGAGCCGGAAAAACGACGTTATTGCAAATTCTTGGAACTTTAGACAAACCAAGCCCCCCAACCCCCGAAGGGGGAGTAAACACAGAAAATGAAATAGAATTACGAATCAACGACGAAGATATTTTGACGATGTCTGACAAAACATTGTCCAAATTCAGAAATTTAAATTTAGGTTTTATATTCCAATTTCATCAATTACTACCTGAATTTACGGCGCTGGAAAATGTTTGCATTCCTGCATTCATTGCCAATAAATCCAAACAAGAAACCGAGATTGAAGCCGAAAAGCTATTAACCTATCTTGGTCTTTCCCATCGAATGAATCACAAACCTAACGAGCTTTCGGGAGGAGAACAACAACGTGTTGCTGTTGCTAGAGCACTGATCAACAAACCGGCAATCATTTTTGCCGATGAACCTTCGGGAAATTTAGATACTGCATCAGCTGAAAATTTGCATCAGCTATTTTTCAAATTAAGAGATGAACTGGGACAAACTTTTGTGATTGTGACTCATAACGAAGAATTAGCAAACATGGCAGACCGAAAACTAGTAATGGTGGATGGACAAATTAGTGGTCAGTAATCAGTGTTCAGTTTGCAGTAATTTAATCGTCAAAAAAGTAGAACGATGAAATTTCTTAGAACCTTTATGATAATGTTTTTTTTTGTAATTAATTATCTTGTCTTGGATATAAATAATAAAACAAAAAATACTTAAAGTGCTCTTGGAGGAGGAATTTACATCCTTTGTTTTTTTGCTTTGTCAATAATTACAATGGTAATAATTGCTTATTTAACCAACTTTAAAAATTTCAAAAAAATTGATTATTTTTTATTCGTTTTATGTAGTCCTATAAGCTCAATAGCTACTATTTTACTATCAAAAATAATATAAATGGGTAAGAAATAGCATTGAGAGTTTGTTGCTCAGTATTAAGATAAAACAAAATCCGTATAAATCTGTTCAATCCGTGTCATCTGCGTTCCAATTATGAATCATTCCGAACTTAAAGATTTTCTAGACGAAAAAGTAGTACAATACAACACCCTTGAATTCATAGAAAGTGATCCTGTGCAAATTCCCCATTTATTTTCCCTTAAGGAAGATATTGAAATCGCTGGATTTCTAGGTGCAACAATTGCTTGGGGGAATCGTAAAATGATTATCAAAAATTCATACAGAATGATGGACCTGATGGGAAATGCGCCCTACGATTTTGTTATGTCACATACCGAAAATGATTTGGAGCGACTAGAAACTTTCGTTCATAGAACTTTTAACGGACAGGATTTTTCGACTTTTATCAGAAGTTTGAAGCACATTTATAAAAATCATGGTGGCTTAGAAACTGTTTTTACCCAATCTCAAGGAATTGAGACAGCATCTACCCAAAGAAGCATCCATGATTTCAAGAAAATATTCTTTGAAATTCCACATCAGTATAGAACTCAAAAACATATTTCGGATCCTCTGAATAATTCAGCGGCTAAGCGAATTAATATGTTTCTCAGATGGATGATTCGACAAGACAATAAAGGAGTTGATTTAGGAATCTGGAAAAGCATCTCCCCTGCTGCTTTATCCTGTCCTTTGGATGTACATTCCGGAAATGTTGCCAGAAAACTTGGCCTGCTGACCAGAAAACAAAATGATGGTAAAGCGCTAACAGAATTGGATTTACAACTTCGAGAATTTGATGCAAATGACCCGGTAAAATATGATTTTGCTTTATTTGGACTAGGTGTTTTTGAAGGGTTTTAACAATATATTCTGGTTAATTAATTGTTAATGATTCTTTTTCTGCTTTTGTGCACCAAAAAATAATATTTGACCCCGGCAGCTTCTTTTGGATTTATTCACTTAAATCATCTTGGGAATTAAAATTCGAGTAAAAAATACTAAACAATTAAATAATTAACCCAAATACAGAATATCAATCGTAAATTACTATAAATCAACATCTTAAAATCTTATACGTTCATTACATTCAAAAAGACTATCTTTGCAAAAAATTTAAGCAAATGACTACTTTTGAGCAATTCAATCTTCCTAAATCCGTACAAAAAGCAATAGACGATTTAGGATTTACAACACCTACTCCTATTCAGGAAAAAACTTTTTCTGTGATAATGTCAGGAAGAGATATGATGGGTATTGCTCAAACCGGTACAGGTAAAACGTTTGCTTATCTGTTGCCTTTATTGAAATTATATAAATTTACTCCGGGACATACTCCTAAAATTGTAATTCTGGTTCCTACGCGTGAGCTTGTAGTACAGGTTGTTGAAGAAGTAGAAAAATTGACAAAATACATGTCGGTTCGTACTGTCGGTATTTTTGGAGGTGTTAATATAAATACTCAAAAAACAACCGTTTATAAAGGTTGCGACATACTAGTGGGAACTCCGGGAAGAATCATGGATTTAACGCTAGATAATGTGATTCGTTTTGAAGAAATGCAAAAGCTGGTGATCGATGAGTTTGATGAGATGCTTAATTTAGGTTTCCGTACCCAATTGACCTCTATTTTGGCCATGATGCCAAAAAAACGTCAAAACATCCTGTTTTCAGCAACGATGACCGATGAAGTAGATGCGATTTTGAATGACTATTTTGATTATCCGGAAGAAGTTACCTTATCTGCATCAGGAACACCATTGGAAAATATAAAACAAATTTCTTATCAAGTTCCCAACTTTAATACTAAAATAAACCTTCTAAAACATTTATTGCAAAACAATGAAGACATGAGTCGTGTTTTGGTATTTGTAAATAACAAGAAGATTTCTGATATGGTTCATGAACGAATCGAGGAAGATTTTGAAGGAGAATTTGGAGTAATTCACTCAAACAAATCTCAAAATTATCGTTTGAGTACCATGGCTTCGTTCCAAGAAGGAAATTTACGTGGTTTGATCACTACTGATATTATGGCGAGAGGTTTGGATATTTCAAATATTACCCATGTTGTCAATTTTGAAATGCCAGAAATGCCGGAATTGTATATGCACAGAATCGGTAGAACCGGTCGTGCTGATGCGAAAGGAACAGCAATAAGTCTTATCGCGCCTCGTGAGGAAGAATCGAAAGTCGAGATTGAAGTGTTGATGAACATGGAATTAGCAATCGAACTTTTCCCGGAAACAGTTGAAGTTTCATCTAAATTAATCGAACCTGAAAAAGACAGACAGCCGATTAAGTTTATGATGAAAAAACAGAAACTTGAGGGAGACGGTGCTTTTCAAGAGAAAAGTAAAAAGAATAAGAAAGTCAATCTAGGTGGACCTGGCGTAACGAAGAAGAAAACACACGGTTCAGTAAATAGAAACATGTTAAAAACTAGAGACAAAAAGAGAAAAGACAAGAATAAATAATAAAAGAAAAAGGCTAAAAATGACAATCATTTTTTAGCCTTTTTTATTTGAGTGCTATAGACCTAATTTTTTGTAAAAACCAAACAAACCGGTGAACATAGATTAATTCTTTTTCCAGTATCTGCAAGTGCTCCAGTAGTTTTATTTCTTTTAAAAATAACCACATCATTCGTGTATTGATGCGCTACTAAAAGAAATTTTCCAGAAGGATCAATCGCAAAATTTCTTGGTCCTTTTCCCAAAGTACTTGCTTGCCCTTTCAATAGTAATTTTCCGTTTTTTAGAATTTTAAAAATTGTAATAGTATTGGCTTCACCTCGATTAGAAGCATACAAAAACTTCCCATCGTGCGAAATATGGATATCCGCAGAACCAAAAGTCCCTTTGAAATCTTTCGCCAAAATAGTAGTCTCATCAATTTTTTTCAATATCCCGTTGGAGTAACTAAAAACCGTTAACGCTCCGTCTAATTCCTGTAATAAGTAAACAAATTTTCCGTCTTTGCTAAAAGTCAAATGTCTTGGACCACTTCCCGATTTTACAGAAATACTATCTTTAATTTTCAATATTTCATTAGTAGCATTTGGATTGTATTGATACGAATACACTTTATCATTCCCTAAATCATTGGACAAAACAAACTTTTTATCTGGCGAAAAATGAACCATATGCACATGAGGTCCTTTTTGTCTTTTAGCGTTTATTCCTTTTCCATAATGTTGCACTATTTGTTTGGCTTCAGAAATACTTCCATCATTATTTTTTCCAAAAACAGAAATATTCCCGCCAGAGTAATTGGCCACGATTACATTTTTGTCGTCATTGATAATATAACAAGGATCCGCTCCTTTTGAACTTTGCTTATTGATAAAGTTCAATTTCCCGCTGGAAGCATTGTATTTAAAAGAACTTACTGTACTTTCGACGCCATTTTCATTTACGGAATAAACATAGTCATTTTCCTGTGAAACCGTCAAATAGCTTGGATTTATGACATTTGCAGTGGCATTTTTAAAACTGAAATCACCTGTCTTTGAATCAAATTCATACACATAAATTCCTTTACTTTCGCAACTATTGGTATAGGTTCCAATAATCAAATTGAGTTTGTTTTTTTGAGCATGAATTGTTGCTAAAGCGAAAATTAAAAGGAAAAAGCAAAAATATTTTTTCATATTTACGTAGTATATTGAAAAGCTAAAAATACACAATATTATTTATAAAGAATCTCATTTATTTGTTCCCTTGAAAAAATACAACAACTTCATCAAAAACTGTTAACAAATTTGTATTTTTGACTAACCGGATTCAATGAACTACATTGAAAACAAAATAAAGTGACGTAAACTCAACATCAGAATGTATTTTAAAAATCCTGAAATTTTATACTTTCTTTTTATATTGATCGTGCCAATTTTGGTTCATTTATTTCAATTACGCCGTTTCAAAAAAGAATATTTCACTAATGTTCGTTTCTTAAAAGAACTCTCCATACAAACCAGAAAAAGCTCCAAAATAAAAAAATGGCTGCTACTTACCAGTCGTTTGTTATTGATGACATGTGTCATTATCGCTTTCGCACAGCCGGCTTTTAAAGCAATAGAAAAAGAAAATTCTACCAATGAAATGTATATTATTCTGGACAATTCCTTTAGCATGCAAGCCAAGGGAAAAAAGGGAGAATTGCTAAAACGTGCCATTCAGGAACTACTGGAAGAAACTCCTGAAAATCTGCATTTTTCTTTACTTACCAATTCCGAAAATTATTGGAACACCGATATAAAATCAATTCGAAATAGCTTACAGAAGCTTAAATACAGTGCCATTCCATTCCAATTAGACAACATAATGGCACAGTTAAAAGCGCGTAAATCAGCTTTCAAAAAAGATGTTGTGATAATTACGGATGCCATTGATTTAAACCAAAAACAACTAAAAAGTAGTGATGCAATCAATTCGCTGAAATTTATTATTCCAAAAGCAGAGCAAAAAAACAACGTTTCCATAGACAGTGTATTCATCAAGGGAGCATCGCATGATTTTTATGAAATCAGCATTGAATTAAACGCTTATGGCGAAGATATTAATGCTATTCCAATTGCATTATACAATCAAAATAAACTCATCGCCAAGACCACAGTAAACTTTGAAACGAAGAAAAAAAACATTCTTTTCACCATACCCAAACAAACGTTTCATGGTTATGTTTCCATAGTTGACAATGGTTTGGCGTATGACAACACTTACTATTTTAGTATCTCTAAAACTAAAAAAATTAACGTGATCAGTATCGGCGAAGACGAAAAAAGCAATTTTTTATCCCGAATTTATACCAGTAATGAATTCGTTTATAATAATTTTACTATTAACTCATTGGATTACAATAAGCTGCAAGATCAAGACGTCATTGTGTTGAATGAATTGGACGAAATCCCTCAAGCATTGCAAACCACATTAAAATCATTTGTAGAAAAAGGAGGTAATCTGATTGTGATTCCATCGGCTATATCAACAAGTGTAAATATGAATGCATTTTTGATAAATTTTGGTAACGTAAAATTCAATTTTTTAGAAAATAAAGAAAAATTAATCACTAAAATTAATTTCAGCCATCCATTGTTCAACTCCGTTTTTGAGAATAAGGTTAAGAACTTTCAATATCCAAAAACAAAAAATTCGTTTGTAGTAACCAGTTCAAGTCCTGCCGCATTATCTTATGAAGACCAAAGTATTTTCTTGACGGCGATACAGAATCCTGTTTCATCCGTTTATGTTTTCTCGGCACCAATTAACGCCACAAATTCAAATTTCCAGCAATCGCCATTAATTGTGCCCACTTTTTACAAGATGGCATTAAACAATCAAAACAACAGCATAAATGCTTTGTTAATAGGAAATAACAATCCCCATTTAACTGCCGCTTCATTAAACAAAGATGATATTCTAACCGTAAAAGGTTCCGAAGAACAATTTATCCCTGTTCAACAAATCCTCAATAATAAGATCAAAATGAATTTCAACGATTATCCGGAACAGGCTGGAAACTTTGAAATATATAACAAAAAAGAGTGGTTGGAAAACATCAGTTTCAATTACAATCGAACCGAAAGTAATTTGGTTGAAGTCAATGAAAGCCTTCTTTCTGAATACAAAATAATCGATTCTACTTCAACATTTTTTGACACCTTACAAACTAACAAAACCGATAATCAAATTTGGAAATGGTTTGTTATCTTTGCGCTGTTATTTCTGTTAACTGAAATGGCAATTATAAGATTCGTGAAATAGAAACGAAGTTCAAATAATTAAAAAATACCTATGAAAATAATCATCAGAGGCGCCAAAATTATTGATTCAAAAAGTCCTTTTCATAACCAGACTTTAGATATTTTAATTGTTGATGGTTTTATAAAAAAAATTGGAAAATCTCTTCCAAATTCAGATAATGCTGAAGAGGTAAAACTCGATAATTTGCATGTCTCACAAGGCTGGTTTGACAGTAGTGTTTCATTTGGAGAACCTGGTTATGAAGACAGAGAAACTATTGAAAACGGGCTTAACACCGCTTCAAAAAGTGGTTTTACCGCAATTGCGTTACAACCCAACTCCTTTCCTATTATTGACAATCAGTCCCAAGTCAATTTTGTATTGAACAAAGCGCTTGGATTCGCCACGCAGCTTTTCCCAATTGGTGCTTTGACCAAAGAAAGTGATGGAAAAGACATGGCGGAATTATATGATATGAAGAAAGCGGGCGCTGTAGCTTTTGGAGATTATACTAAAAGCTTGGATAATGCCAATTTGCTCAAAATAGCTTTACAATATGTACAGGATTTTGATGGACTGGTGATTGCATTTGCTCAGGATGACAAAATTAAAGGAAGCGGAGTCGCTAACGAAGGTATTGTTTCTACTCAATTAGGACTAAAAGGAATTCCAAATCTTGCCGAAGAATTACAAATTGCGCGAAATCTGTTTCTACTGGAATATACCGGAGGGAAATTGCACATTCCAACCATTTCAACTGCAAAATCAGTTCAATTGATCAAGGAAGCTAAAGCAAAAGGATTGAATGTAACTTGCAGTGTTGCCGTTCATCATTTGGTTTTAACCGATTCAACATTAGAAGGATTTGATACCAGATACAAAGTTTCGCCACCATTACGAACAGAAACGGATAGAAAGGCATTACTAAAAGGAATAAAAGACGGAACGATAGATATGATTACTTCAGACCATAATCCGATAGATATTGAGCATAAAAAAATGGAATTTGATACTGCCAAAAATGGAACAATTGGATTAGAAAGTGCTTTTGGTGCTTTGATGACGGTTCTTCCATTAGAAACTATAATTGAAAAATTGACTGCAGGAAAAGCTATTTTCAGTATCGAAAGTTACTCCGTCGAAGAAGGTTCAAAAGCCAATCTAACTTTATTCAATCCGGAACCACTAAGCATTTTTACCAAATCAAACATCTTATCAAAATCTAAAAATTCTGCTTTTCTTGGTTTGGAAATTAAAGGAAAAGTCTACGGAATTCTGAATCAGCAAAAAATAATTTTAGCATAAAAAAATGAACAACACTATTGAGACAGGAAAAACAGCAGCCATAACAAGTTACATTTTAGGTATTGGAGTTTTCATAGCAATGTCAATGAACTCCGACGATAAAAACACTTTTGCTTCTTTTCATATTCGTCAAGGATTAGGAATTACTCTAACATTTATATCATTAGGATTGATTATCAGCAATTTTGACAGTTTACTAATTTCTGCGCCAATGTGGGTTTTTGTTTCTGTTTTATGGTCTTATGGAATATTTAGCGCTATAAAAGGAGAAACAAAACCAATGCCATTATTAGGGGCTTATTTTCAAAAATGGTTTTCAAACATATCATAATAAAATGAAGTTATCACTTGAATATTTGGTTAGGGAACCAAAAATAAAATTAGACAAAAACCCTCTTGTGCTTTTACTTCACGGTTATGGCAGCAATGAAGAAGATTTATTTTCGTTTGCAACTGAACTTCCAGAGGAATATTATATCGTTTCAGCGAGAGCACCATATAACATGCAATATGGCGCTTATGCCTGGTATGCTATCAATTTTGATGCTGATGAAAATAAATTTTCAGATCATGAACAGGCAAAAATTTCAAGGGATTTAATCGCTCAATTTATTGATGAATTAATTCAAACCTATCCGATAGATTCTAAAAATGTTACCTTGGTTGGCTTCAGCCAAGGTTCTATTTTAAGTTATGCGATAGCTTTATCGCATCCTGAAAAAATACAACGAGTAGTTGCTTTAAGCGGTTATGTAAGCGAACCAATTTTAGAAGAAAATTACTTGCGAAATGATCTTTCAAAACTAAAAATATTTCATTCCCATGGAACGGCTGATCAGGTAATCCCTGTAGAATGGGCCAGAAAAACAAAACCATTTTTGGAAAAATTAGGTATCAATTCTACCTATAAAGAATATCCTGTGGGTCATGGTGTAGCGCCACAAAATTTTTACGATTTTAAAAATTGGTTGCTTGAAAATTAGTATTCAGTATTCAGTCGCAGTTTTCAGAATCATCAAACACTAAAACTGCGGCTGAATTTGAATATTTTACTTTTGATACAGCAACGATTGATTTACTTCAAAAGCAATAGTTTCATCATCATTGACAAAATATTTCAATAAAACTTCTCCCCAAATTTCTCCATCACTATAGTCTGCAATAATCCATCGGTGGTTCAGGATTCTCACTTTATTGATGATAAATTTATTGGCCCCAATTTGATCTTGTCCAGTATAAGGATTCCCTTTTGGATTTGAATTGTAATCCAGTAATTTTTCCGTTACAACTGGAATTAATTTTTCGTATTGAATAGTTTTTTCACCGCTCCCGGAATCAAAATAATTTTGCGCATTTTCATTTTTTTCCAAAGAAAAATAGTTGGCATCTGCTACTTTATTGGCAACAGATTTCAAACTGTCTTTCAACTTTGTAGTCACTTTTGTATATCTTTCTTGTTCGAAAGCTACTTCCTTACTCAGAAACATGTAGGTATAAATATTCATGAGGACAATAAGAATAACAAGGTAGAGCATTAATGATCTTTTCATTTTGAGTAATTTTAAATTGTAATTTGTAAATTATCGTATGCCAAGAAAACGTTTTCAGGCAGTTTTTTTTGTACTTCTTCATGGAAACCAAGAATATGGCTAATATGAGTAATATACGTTTTTTGTGGTTGTAGCAAAGCAATAAACTCTAAGGCTTCCTGCAAGTTAAAATGTGTATTATGCGGTTCTTCACGTAAAGCATTTACCACTAAGATTTTTAGACCTTTTAATTTTTGAATTTCACTTTCTTCAACTGTTTTCACATCTGTCAAATATGCGAAATCATCAATCCGATAGCCAAAAACCTGAAGATCTCCATGCATCACATTAACTGGAATTGCCTTTTTATCTCCAATAGAAAAAGGATGGTTATTGACCACTTCAATAGTTTTCACAGAAGGTGCTCCTGGATATCTGTTTTTGGTTTCAAAAATATAATCAAAACGCCTTTTTAGGTTTTCAATTACTCGTTGATGTGCATAAATAGGTATCTCGCCTTGTTTAAAATTAAACGGGCGAATATCATCTAAACCTGCAGTATGGTCTGCATGTTCATGAGTAAATAGGATCCCGTCTACTTTCTGGCAGTTTGACGAAAGCATTTGTTGCCTGAAATCTGGTCCGCAATCGATTACGAAAGAATGATCACCCCAAGAGATCCAGACGGACACTCTAAGCCTTTTATCCTTAAAATCAGTACTTTTACACACCGAATGATTGCTCCCGATAACAGGTATTCCTTGAGATGTTCCTGTGCCTAAAAAATATATCTTCAACGGTATCATAATTTTTTACAAAAATAGGATTAATTCTCCTTCTTTAGAAACCATTTTAACTAACTTTGCAATATATTCGCCATATTTAAAACAAAATGGGTACTGAAATAAAACTAAAAGGTGACAAAGTCATCGAACAAATTCCTTCTACAAAAGACAAGGCACTTCGTATTAACCTGAATGAAAATATCTACGGAACTTTTGCCGAAATTGGTGCCGGACAAGAAACTGTCAGACATTTTTTTAGAGCCGGAGGTTCATCCGGTACGATCGCAAAAGCAATGTCAGCCTATGACAAAGATTTTAGTGATGCCGTTTACGGTATAGAAAACGATGGCCGTTATGTTACGGAAAGCCGACTAAAAAAAATGCTAACCTTCGAAGGTCAATTAATTGAAGAGCGATTGAGTAGAGAGAAACACCCCAATAAACTGTTTTTCAGCTATGCTAATACCGTAGCCACTATCGATTTTGCAAAACAATTTAAAGGACATGGTTGGGTTGGTATTCGATATCAAATTGAACCGGATGAAGATTATAATGAAATTATAATTCATATTCGTTTTAAGGAAACCGATGTGCGATTACAACAGGAAACCCTTGGTATTCTTGGTGTAAATCTAATTTACGGCGCTTACTACAAATACAATGACCCAAAACGTTTGTTGCGTTATTTATACGACCATTTAGACAAGGATCAACTGGAAATCGATACCATCAATTTCTCAGGACCTCGTTTTGCTGATGTTGATAATCGCTTAATGAGTTTACAACTAGTCAAAAATGGAATGACGGATGCGGTTATGTTTAATCCAGATGGAAAAAACATACTTCCTGCAGCCATATTATACAAAAAAAATATTCTTGCTTTTAGAGGAAGCTTTCGTCCTGTCACAAAAGTAAACATGGACATGTATGAGAAATCATTAAAAATGTTTCTTGAAGAAAATAAAGTTGAAAAAGAAAACACACTCGTCGTCTTTGAAATTACCTTATCAAACTTACGTTCTGATGGAGAAATTGACGAAAGAGATTTTATGGATCGAGCCGAATTGCTTTGTTCACTTGGACAAACGGTAATGATTTCTAATTTTCAGGAATACTATAAAGTGGTGGAATATTTTGCCAATTATACCAAAGCCAGAATGGGATTAGCCATGGGCGTAAATAATTTGGTTGATATTTTTGATGAAAAATACTATCGCCATTTAAGCGGTGGAATTCTGGAAGCTTTCGGAAAATTATTTTACCGCGACATGAAAGTTTTCTTATATCCAATGATTGGCGAAAACGGTGAAATTATTACGTCAGACAATCTGAAAGTACATCCTAGAATGAAAGAATTGTACAAATTCTTCAAGTTCAATGGAAAAGTGGTTGATATTGTTGATTACGATCCTAATATTCTGGAAGTATTCTCTCGTGAAGTGCTAAACATGATTAATCACGGAAAACCGGGTTGGGAAATTATGCTTCCTTCCGGAATTGCGGAAATCATTAAGGAACACCAACTTTTTGGGTATGATCCAAATAAAATATTAAAAATAAGCAATTAATTATAGTATTCAGTGTTCAGTCGCAGTGTTCAGATAGAAAATCACCGTAAAAACTGGAAAACTAAATTCATATAATAAAAAGCCAAGAAAGATAAAATATATCGTTCTTGGCTTTTTTTCTGAAATCTGCCTTCTGAAATCTGAAAATTTACTTCAGTATTTGAGCAGCATGTGCTTTAGTTTTTACATCTGAAATTACCTCATTAATAATTCCGTTTTCATCGATTACAAAAGTCGTTCTATGAATACCATCGTATTCTTTTCCCATGAATTTTTTTGGGCCCCAAACTCCAAAAGCCTGAATTACCGATTTATCTTCATCAGCCAATAATGGAAAAGGAAAGTCATGTTTTTCTTTAAATTTAGCCTGTGCTTTTTGCGCATCAGCGCTTACACCCAGAAGCTCATAATTATTGGCTTTGAAACGCTCAAAATTATCTCTAAGATCACAAGCTTCGGCGGTGCATCCCGGTGTGTTTGCTTTTGGATAAAAGAAAACCACTAGTTTTTTTCCTTTATAATCAGCTAATTGATGCGTTTTACCGTCTTGATCCAGTGCTGAAAAATCAGGTGCTTTATCTCCTTTTTTTAATGTTGTCATATTTTTGGGTTTTAGTTGTTAGGTTTTATGCTCAGGGTGAAGTGAAAACCCCGGAATTTTTATAGTTATTTTTTCTTGTGATTGCTCAGCGACCGAAGGAAGCTAAAGCAATTGCTTAGAAAAAAAACTGTAAAAGCGATTCCAGAAGTTTCGGTATTGCACCGCAAAACTTGATTAGGCACATTTAATTTGTGATTTCAGATATTTGACTTTAGATTTTTGATTTATTTGAATTGAATTTAAATTTGAACTTTGCAAGTAAGACTAAAATTAGTTTTCTTTACACTTCAAATTTAATGAATAATGAATAAACAGGAACGCGTAACGTTTGTTATAAATACGTTAAAAGAATTATACCCAACGATTCCTATTCCGCTGAATCATAAAGATCCCTATACTTTATTGATTGCGGTTTTACTTTCGGCGCAATGCACGGATGTTCGCGTGAATCAAATTACACCTTTGCTTTTTGCCAAAGCGGATAATCCTTATGACATGATTAAACTTTCGGTAGAAGAGATTAAGGACATCATACGCCCTTGTGGCTTATCGCCAATGAAATCAAAGGGAATTCATGGTTTGTCACATATTTTAATTGATAAACACGGCGGAAAAGTGCCTCAAAGTTTTGAGTTTTTAGAAGAATTACCGGCAGTGGGCCATAAAACGGCGAGTGTGGTGATGTCTCAGGCTTTTGGAGTTCCTGCTTTTCCTGTCGACACGCACATACACCGCTTGATGTACCGATGGAATTTGACGAATGGAAAAAATGTGATTCAAACAGAAAAAGATGCAAAACGTATTTTTCCGGAGGAAATATGGAATGATTTACACTTACAAATTATTTGGTACGGACGGGAATACTCACCAGCGCGCGGTTGGGATTTAGAAAAGGATATCATTACCAAAACAATTGGAAGAAAGACCGTTTTAGAAGACTATTCAAAAAAACACAACTCATCTAAATAGGAGATTCCACTAATTTTAAAATAAAACTAGTGGAATCTGGTTATTCAAGTCCTAAAAATAGAACCTTGAATATTTTCGATACAAAAACATCCGACAGTATTTGCGTGCTGTTTTAATTCGCTATAATTTCGAAACTGTTATCTTCAATTTTTAAAATGCTTAATGCTTTTGAATAACTCAATAAAAAAGAAACGATTTCTTTGCTGGGTTTCATTGTCTTGGTAACTAATGATTTTTTAGAGTAAATTTTTGCCATATTGTAATAAATTTGTTTTTATATTACAACGGAGCAAGTTTCACTTTATTGTTAATTAGTCAAAACAATTTGATGCTTATCAATAACTTTTCTCATATTCATTAATGCATAGCGCATTCTACCCAAAGCGGTATTTATACTTACACCGGTTACCTCGGAAATTTCTTTAAAACTCATATCCTGATACATTCTCATCACCAAAACTTCTCTTTGATCAACGGGTAACTCCTCTATTAATCTTTTTATATCCATCTCGACTTGTTCTGAAATCATTTTATTTTCTATCGAAAGAGAATCATCAGACATTATAGAAAAAATAGAAAATTCCTCTGTTTCTCTAAACATTGGCATTTTTTTAGTTTTTCGATAATGATCAACTATAAGATTATGTGAAATACGCATTACCCATGGTAAGAATTTCCCTTCTTCGTTATAAGAATTTGATTTTAAAGTTCTAATTACTTTAATAAAAGTATCTTGAAAAATATCATTCGAAATATCTCTGTCAGAGATTTTAGAATATATAAAACCATAAATTTTTGATTCGTGTCTTTTGATTAATGCAGCCAAGGCATTTTCATTACCGGAAACATAATCCTGAACCAACAAAGCGTCGGGAAGTTGTGTATTAGCCATAGTTATACCTTTTAGTTGTTAATTAAAATTGGAGAAATTTCTCTAAAAAGTAGTGTTATAGTATAGGCTAATAATGTTAGTGTTATTTAATGCTCAAATTTAGCAAATATTTTTTTTAGGAAACAAATAAAATTAAGAAAAATTAACATTCATTGGCAAATTTTGTTAAAATTTAAAGTTTTACTTTAAGTTAAACGACTGTCTTAGTCACAATTACAAATTGGAATGTGTTTTTTTCTAAAATTCTTATTTTAAAGTTACAAAAAAAAGTGTTGCAAAAATCTATTTAACAAGAAATATAATGACAATATAAAATAAATGCCTAATTTTATAAAAATCAGGCATTTAAATATAAAACATCTTATTGATAAACCCTTATATAATCCACAATGAAATCTTGTGGAAAAATAGCGTCATCAACTTTAGGGCCTCCAAAATTACCTCCAATAGCCATATTAATAATAAAATAAAATGGCTGATTAAATGGCCAAGTATCCTCGTTTTTGTTCATCGGATTAAAAGTATACACTAATATATCATCTACAAAAAAGTCCATTTTGTCTTTTGACCAATCCAAAGCGTATACATGAAACCCTTTTTCTATATTCGGGAATTTTGTTTTCTTGGTATTTATGCTATTTCCATGACTGTCTTGCGTATGCAAAGTGGTAAATACCATATGCGGTTCCCTCCCGATATATTCCAAGATATCAATTTCACCACTTTTTGGCCAACCAACTTCACTAATATTTGAACCTAACATCCAAAAAGCCGGCCAAATACCATAACCAACAGGTAATTTAGCTCTTGCTTCAAAACGGCCGTATTGAAACTCTTTTTTGCTTTTAGTGGTTATTCGGGTTGAAGTATATTGATTGCCTTCTTTCTTGGCTGTGATGACAAGTTTTCCTTTGGCTAATTTATGATTTTCATCTGTATATAGTTGTCTTTCACTATTTCCCCAACCACAATTAGGGCAGCCATCACCCAATTCAATATTCCAATTTTGTTTATTTAAAGTTTTTCCGGTGAAACTCTCCTCCCAAACTAGTTTTCTTTTTGCTTGTTGTGCCAAACAAAAATTTCCGATAAATAATAGTATTAAAAAATTCTTCATTTTGATTTAGTTAGAATATTGAAAATTACCCTGAAGCGTTTTTGCGGAGCTTCCGCCTATAAATACATTAAAATCACCTGGTTCAGCCTCCCATTTTAATTTGGCAGTAAAGAATTCAATTGTTTTTTCATCAATTGTAAAAGTAACTTCTTTAGTTTCATTAGGCTGCAATTCGATCATTTCAAAACCTTTAAGTTCTTGAACGGGTCTGGTTATACTTCCAATTAAATCTCTAATATACAATTGAACCACTTCTTTCCCTGCAACCTTTCCTGTATTTTTTACTTTAATTGAAACTTCGATTTTTCCGTTTTTAGAAAAAGAACTCTTACTTAATTGCAAATCAGAATATTCAAATTTTGAGTAACTCAATCCATAACCAAATGGATATAGAGGCGTGTTTTTTTCGTCAATATAGTGTGACCAAAAAACACTTTCCGGTTCATTCATACTTGGTCTTCCCGTATTTTTATAATTGTAATATATAGGAACTTGCCCCACATTTCTTGGAAAAGTCATTGGTAGTTTACCACTTGGGTTGTAATCTCCGTACAAAACTTGCGCAATGGCATTACCGCTTTGCGTTCCTAATTGCCAAGCTTCTACAATAGCTGGAATATTTTCATCTGCCCATGGAATTGCTAACGGACGACCATTATTTAAAACCAAAACTATATTAGGATTGACTTTGAAAATAGCTTCTAATAATTCTTGCTGCACTCCCGGCAACCCTAAATCAGATCTGCTTCTTCCTTCTCCGGATTGTAATCCATGCTCCCCCAAAACCATAACAACGACATCAGATTGTTTTGCAACGGCAATTGCTTCTGCAAAACCGCTCTTGTCCGTCATGTTGATTTTAGTCTCCCAAATAAATTGTGTTCTTCCAACTGCTACATCGGCTCCCTTAGCATAAGTCAGTTGGTTTCCTTTATAATTTTGTAATCCTTCAAGTACTGAAACAGCAGAATTATCATCGGCAGCTATTCTCCAACTTCCTAATGGACTCGTTTTATCGTTAGCCAATGCACCAATCAATGCGATTTTTTGTCCCGTTTTTTTCAAAGGAAGCAACTCTTTTTCATTTTTCAGCAAGACGATTGATTTTTTAGCCATATCCAAAACACCTTGTTGAAATTCTGGTTTTCCAACAGTTTCTCTTTCACGGGTTTCGTCACAGTATTTATAAGGGTTATCAAATAATCCCAACTCAAATTTTACCTTTAAAATTCTTTTTGTGGCATCATCAATAACACTTTCTTTTACTTTTCCTTCCTTAACTAATGTTACCAAGTGCTCCACGTAAGCACTGGATTCCATATCCACATCAGAACCTGCATTGATTGCAATTTCAGCTGCTTGTTTACTATCTTTAGCGTAACCGTGTGAAATCATTTCGTTTATAGAACCCCAATCCGAAACAACAAAACCGTCAAATTTCCATTCCCCTTTTAATATTTGTCTTTGCAAATAAGGATTTCCTGTTGCCGGAATTCCGTTCAATTCATTAAAGGAATTCATAAAAGTTCGAACGCCTGCATCAACAGCTGCCTTAAAAGGAGGAAAAATGGTATTTTGTAAAGTTGTTTCACTCACATCAACTGTGTTATAATCTCTTCCCGCTTCCGCAAAAGCATAACCTGCGAAATGTTTGGCGCAAGCCAAAATGGTATTAGTAGCCGATAAATCGTCTCCTTGAAAACCTTTTACACGGGCTACAGCAATTTTACTTCCTAAATACGGATCTTCACCTGCACCCTCCATAACTCTTCCCCAGCGGGCATCGCGTGCCACATCAACCATGGGTGCAAATGTCCAATTTAATCCTACTGAAGCGGCTTCCTCGGCTGCAATAGCAGCAGATTTCCTAATGGCTTCCATATCCCAACTAGCAGATTCAGCTAATGGAATCGGGCTAATGGTTTTGTAGCCATGAATGACATCAAACCCAAAGAGTAACGGAATTCCCAATCGCGTTCCTTCAACAGCGATTTTTTGCAACGCTTTTACATCTTTAACCCCTTTTACGTTAAGCATAGAACCTACGAATCCCTTTTTGAGGTCATCATATTTTTTTGCGGCCTGACCGTCTTTAGGAGTAGGTCCTGTGATTTCCCAAAATCCATTGTATTGATTGAGTTGCCCCACTTTTTCTTCTAATGTCATTAGATTTAAAACAGAGTCCACTTTTCTTTCTAATATGTTTTCTTTAGAAAAAGCACTAGAGGGTTGGGTGATTTTTTTACTGCAACTAATAATTGTAATGATTATAATGGCAAATGATGTATATACAAAGGTATTCTTCATTGGTTTAATTTTTATTTTAAATTTATAAGTATTTTTATCTATATATTTTTATATCCTAAATCTAGATAGATTAATCAGATAGTGAGATTAATTGTTAATCTAAAGTTTTCAACATTAGTGACATTTAAAAATAAATTTTTAATTAAATACTACCGTTCCTAATCTTAATAATAATAATATTGATTTCGATAAATACTGATGCCGGTGTCAGACAAGTGCTATTTACACCAATCTGCCTAATTTGTTTTGGTGAATTTTATTATCAAAATACTCCGACATCAATATTCATTTTTACAATTACTAAAAAAATTAATTAAACACTCTTATGTAATCAACCTCGAATGTTGAAGAAACAAAATTAGGATCTATTGCGCCGCCAAAACTCCCTCCCATAGCGCAATTTATTATCAGGAAAAATTTCTGATTAAAAGGCAAACTAGAATTATTAGTGAAAGTTTTAAATAATACATCATCGATATAAAATTTAATTGCATCTGCTCTCCAGTCTATTGCATACGTATGAAATTCAGTAGTTGCAGTAGTATTTGGAGTTACAGTAGTTGTATCCGGATTTCCACCAGAACGACCAGGAAAATGAAGCGTACCGTGAATTCTATTTAATTCATTACCTTTATGTTCCATTATGTCGATTTCTCCACAAGCAGGCCATCCTGCAGTAGAAAAATTATCTCCAAGCATCCATAGTGCTGGCCAAGTTCCGCCGTTTGCGGGAAGTTTTGCTCTAAATTCTATTCTTCCGTATTTTATTGAAAATTTTCCTCTTGACAAAAGACGTGCCGAAGTATAATTACTTCCTTGGTAACTTTCTTTTTTTGCAATTATCTTTAAAACACCGTTCTCTACTATAACGTTGTCTGCTCGATTAGTATAATTCTGAGATTCATTATTACCCCAACCACCGGCTCCTAAATCATAAATCCAATTTGAAGAATTTGGCGCACCATTAGTATTAAACTCGTCTGCCCATATTGTTCCTGTTGTAACGAACACAGTTATCGTTACAGAGGTGCTAGTTGACTTTGATCCATTATAGGCTGTGACAGTGATCACGTAATTATTCGTTCCTGCTGTTTTATAGCTATAACTATTTGTCCCACTTATGGCATCTTGAGTAGTGCCATCTCCAAATGAAATTTTATACGTGGTTGCATTGTTAGCAGTAATCATAAAATTAACTATACCACTGCCATCTCCATTTGGGTTAAGTGCAGTTTTACCACCAATTTCTGTTCTGACTACAAGATTTGAGGGTGTAAGTTCTTCTGAAGTAGAAGAACCTCCTTCAGAACAGCTAGATGAAATTGACAGAAGAAGCACCGCTAGTATGAAAAACGGTTTAAAAGTGTTAAAGATTGAACTTTTCATATGTAGATAATATTTGTTTTTTAAAGGAATATGGAATTGCTTTGTCTGTTCGCTTACGCTCGGGTCGCATATCTTCATTGGTGTTTGCGACCGAATTTAAAGTCATGCTCATTTTATAAAAATATTTTTATATTAAATTATATGTAAAAAAAGGCGTTAAATGATTTAACGCCTCTTTTTACAAATTTTGCATTTATTCAGGCACTATTGTAAACCACCATTCAAATCCATTATTACCGTCGGCAGTACTTAAAATCATTTCGTTTGCCGATCGTTTAAATATTCTGTACTTGTGCGTTCCTCCTACATAATAGCCTATAAAACCCTTCCCTGAAAGGCTTATCGTCTCAACACCACTAGGAGCTGTTATAGTATATTGTCCAGCATTATTTGTGAAGGGATATTGAATAATATCATCTCCGTCCGCTACTCCTCCCGGACCGTTTAGTTGCTCAATTAACACCTTACGACCAAAAACCCATTTATCAGCCCCTACATTGTGCGAAAAGCTGCCGTTTGAATTAAAAGTAAAACGGTCATCGTACATACCTGTATTAGATTTTGAATTTGCAGGAGCTCCATAATATTCAAAAGGCACAGAACCACCTACTGGTCCTAAACCAAAGTGGCCATTCCCCTCTGCTTTTATGCGCCAAGTTCTTGAACTATTACCAGTTAAACTAGTCACAAGTTCTGCTGGTGGAACATATACAACTGAGACCTCTATTTCGATAGTTGTGCTAGTGGTTACTCCACCTGTTCCGCTTGCAACGACAGTTATTGTATATTTATTAATACCTGTATTTCCAAAATTATACGTTAGCTGTCCAGATGCTTTTACAGTTTCTACTCCATTATGAATAAATTTATACGATATAGCATCGTTAGCTTTAGCTGTAATATTCACAATTCCGGATCCATCTCCAAAGGGACGAGCAGTAGTCTTACCAACAATCTCGGGAGTTATCGTTAAATTAGTTGGAGCAATAATGTCTCCAAATTGATAGTTTTCTGTTTCACAACTACTAAATAGTATTAGCGTTACAAGAAAAGTTAAAAAATATTTTATAGTCTTCATCTTCTACTTTTTTTAAATTAAATTCTTACTAATTTATAAGACCAAAATACACCTGAACCACTTTCAATAACAATATTCATAGTATTATTATTATCGGTAAGCGTCACCTTGTAAGTTATTGAATTTGGCACAGGTACGTTTGGCAACTCCCCAGCATTGTTAGCTTTCGGAAGTCCTACATACGATCCCCTACCTGTAATTGTTAAATTTAGTCCAACTGCATCATAAAGATAGGTTGCTCCTGCAGGGCCATTATAAGGTGCTACTGGCGCTCCACATGCATCGTTCGCTACACCCTGCCAAGCTTCGAGCCATGTGTCTGCTCCCAAAACATTACTGAAAGATCCGTTTGCAGAAAATACATAGGTATCATTATAATAACAAGCTCTTTCTGCAACTTGTGTCGCATTAATTGAAAACCACTCACCACTTCCTGCTGATGGACCTACTTTTAAAGAACCCGGCTCAGAGGCAAGTTTCCAAGTTCCTACTAATCCAGCTGAAGGGGTAGCAGCTTTGTAAAAATAGATATTGTCTATAAAAACGGTTCCTGCGGCCCAAGGCGTACCAACAAATTTCAATTGAAAAATATCAGCAACCGTAAAACCACCCTGACTTGTAAATGCCGAAATTGGAATGTCTATGCTCGTCCATTGATTTGCAACAAGGTCTCTTACTATAGGTCTTTCTCCGTTCGATTTACTAATTAAAGAGGTTTCAATTTTTTGAGCATCTGCAGTCCAAACATCTAGGTGTATAAATTCCATTCCAGATACATTTACTGTTACATTATCTGCTAATGCAATTCCTTGATAGCTCAATTTACTGTATTTCAACATTTTATCGCCATTAAGATCAAATTCACCCCAACTACTTCCTTGACTTCCTTGTCCCCAATCTGGAAAATAATTTGTTCCTGCAACATTGGTGTAAGCCGAACTATAAATAGAAATTACATTGGCAGTTTGTCTTGATGGTGGAATTGGTGCTGAAGCGGTAGGTTGTACGATAGCAGTAACATCAAAACTAGTGGTAAACTCTGTAGTTTTTATAGATGCACTTTTAGAAACCACTCTGATAGTGTATTTACCTGCTTGTTTATAAACATAAGAAGCTATTTTGTCTATATTAGCAGAAACTGGTGCTGTAACGCCTGCTTCGCCAAAATACACATCAAACATAGTTGCGAACTGAGCAGTGGCGGTCACATTTACTTTTTTAGAAACAAGTAAGTCGTTTGTAATTGTGACAACTAAATTTTGGGGTGCTTTTAAAGACACTACTAAACTTTGAGTTGTTTCTGTCTTTAATCCAGTAATTCCAAAAGCAACTATTTTTACAGTATATGTTCCTTCTTTGTATATATGAGAAGTACTTTTTCCTTGAAGCACATAAGCTGGGTTCGCAGATGCACTATCGCCATAAAATATATCATAAGATACTGCACCTTCACCAGCAGGAGTTATCGTTACAAGACCCGTATTGTCCTGAGTAATATTATAAAACGCAGCCACATTAGTTGGCGCAACCGCGGTTTCTATAAACGAAGTATCATCGTCAATACCATCTACCGTGCAGCCTATGGCCATAGCCAATAAACATACGAAGCCGAAAATAAATTTTATATTTTTCATTTTTTACTTTTTTAAATTTTTTAATATATCGGGTTTTGTGCCCAATTTCCTGCCGAGAATTGAATCTCTTCAATAGGTATTGGAAATAATTCATTTTTTCCAGCAACAAATCCAGGAATCTCCTGAGCTGCTTTACCAGTTCGCACTAAATCAAAGAAACGATGTCCTTCGCCAGCAAGTTCTAATCTTCTTTCTGTTAAAATAAAGTCATTTAATGCAGTGCCAGATGCGGAAATTCTATTGTTTACATTACCAAAAGCTCGATCTCTAACTAAATTTAAATACGTTGTAGCTTTACCATCATTACCCGTTTTATTGTATGCTTCTGCAGCCATTAACAGCACATCAGCATAACGAATGGCTCTATAATTGTTTGGACTTGTCAACTTCACATCTCCTGCAGCCTCAGCTCGTCTCTTTCTTGGTATGTATTTTCTGTTGAAAAAGCCAGTGTCCTCGTTTTGTTTGGTGTAACTAGTACCAGGATTAGCAGGAATCCAAGTAGTCATATCCAGAATGGTTACTGCTTTTCTAAGATCACCAGCTGCAAAAGCATTCGCTATTTTAGGGGTAGGAAGATTAAAGTTGTTTCCGTCTGCAAATACGGGTCCTTCATAAGCAAATGGGCCTGCAAAACCTACCGCTACATTGCCTTCTACATTCTGTAAACCACCATAACTTCCTCCCTCAACATCAGTATATTGAATTTCAAAAACTGCTTCTGGACCATTTTCTCCAGCGTCTTCAAATATGCTTCCAAAAGGAGTTAGACCAGCGGTGATTTGTTGCGCTGTTAAATCTGAAGTGCTTACCAAACGATAGTTTCCTGAAGCAATCACGGTTTCAAGGGCAGTAGCAGCTTGTGCATACTTTCCTTGATACAAATACGCTTTGCCCAATAGTGCAAATGCTGCACCGCGGGTAGCTCTCCCCTTTTGTGCTGCTAAAACGCTCAGGTTTTGAGAAGCGTAAATTAAATCGGCTTCAATTGAAGCATAAACTTCCTTAACAGAAGAACGTGGAATAGATTTTTCATCTCCTGGAGCAAATCGTTTGTCTCCATTCAGTGGAATCCCTCCAAACCATTTTACCAATTCAAAATGATAATACGCTCTAAGAAAACGAGCCTCAGCTATAATTTGATTTTTACCAGTAAAATCAATTTTATCTTTAAATTCTAAAATATAATTGGCTCTTTGCACTCCGGCGAACATCCAATCCCACAATTGTTTTATTTGAGCATTTACAGGCGTGTGAATCATATCATCAACTGACTGATATCCTGGGACGTCATTAGGCCCATTTCCGCCCGCAAAGGTATTATCAGAGGCAATTTCGCCCATCAAAACATTGATAAAGGAGGAATGTAACATATCATAAGCCCCAATTAAAGCTTGATCATAATCGGATTTTGAATTAAAATAATTCTCAGAGTCAATGGAGTACTGAACAGGTCGTTCAACAAAATCATCGTTACAAGAAACAACTGACGTTGCAAAGATTGCCAAAGTTGCTATTGTTATATAAATGTACTTTTTCATATTTCTTATTTTTAGAAATTAATATTTAAACCTAATAGATAGGTTCTAGGTATAGGGTAAAAACCATCATCTATACCGCCTCCAATAGGGGCCCCATTAGAAGCACCTGGATCATACCCTTTGTACTTTGTGAAAGTGTACAAATTATTTACACCTGCATATAATCTTAATTTAGATATACCTGATTTTTCAATAAAACTAGGATTTATAGAATAACCTAACTGAGCACTTTGTATTCTGAAATAAGAGGCATCCTCTACAAAATAATCTGAAAATACTCTATTCGTGTTTGCTCCAGTACTCACTTTAGGTACCGTATTACTTGATCCTTCACCAGTCCAGCGGTCCAGTACATAAGTTAATCGATTTGCATCGTCGGCGATACTTTCATAATTACGAACCATATCATTCCCAACAGAAGCAAAAGAATAAAGAGAAAAATCAAACCCTTTATAATTAAGTTGTACATTGAAACCCATAGTAGCCTCTGGAATTGGATCACCAATATCAGTTCTATCATCAAAGCTGATTTTGCCATCTCCATTCACATCAACATATCTTAGGTCTCCCGGAGCAGCATTCGCACCTACCTCTAATTGTGATGGATGAGCATCTACTTCCGCTTGATTTTGAAAAATTCCATCCGTTTTCAACCCTTAAAAATAGCCTATTGAATGACCCACTTCCATTCTCGAAGGTGGTTGCTGACCTATACCAAAAACACCACCCTGCAGAAAATCCGCTCCAATTATTTCAGTAACATTATTTTTTAGTAGTGTTACATTATATCCTAAACTCATGCTGAAGTTTTCAGAAAACTTATTTTTATAGTTTATCGCAAACTCAAAACCTTCGTTTCTTACCGTACCCGCATTAATTGTCGGATTAGATGCACCAGGTGCAGCCCCTCCTAGAATTCCAGACACTGGAATACCAGGAATTAACAAATCTTCTCTTGTATCTATAAAATAATCAGCTACAATATTTATTTTATTGTCTAATAAATTGACATCTAACCCAATATCAAGTTTTTTGGCTTGTTCCCATTTTAGTTTTTCATTAGGAATCTGCCCTGTCGCCACTCCATTGACTAAAGTGTTGTCAAAAACATAGGTAGATTCACCCGACAACTGCGAAATATAACCATTATTTGGTATTCTGTCATTACCAACAATTCCGTAGCTTCCTCTTAGTTTCAGAAAATTGATGACCTTAGACTCTCCAAAGAAACCTTCATCAGAAATTAACCAACCTGCAGTAACCGACGGGAAATATCCTGCTTTATTTCCAGGACCGAATTTGGTAGATGCATCACGACGATACATACCCGATAATAGGTATTTGCCTTTATAATCATATTGAACCCTCGTGAAGTATGATAATCTTCTTTCGTCGTAAACGTATGAACCCGATGGATTTACACCCAATGGTGGCGTTCCTCTAGCCAAGGCTATGTCCGCAAAATCCCAAGAATTATTAGGCACATCATAACCTGCACCAAACAAGCCATTTCCGTATTCTCTAAAAATGGTATTTCCTACCATTGCAACAACCTTGTGATCCTGAGCAATAGTTTTAGTATAGGTTGCAAAAAGGTCAAAAGAATAATTATTGTCGTTTATTGCACTTTGAGAAACAGAACTTCTAGGGGTATTAAACACTTTTCCACTTCCATAATCTAGCATTTTAGCAAAAGTTTTACCTTCACTGTTCGCCGATTTAAAACCTAGATTGCTAGAAATTACAAAATCTTTAAATAGTTTATAATCTAGTCCGAAATTACCGCTGATTTGTTTAAAATTATAATTATTATACGTATTGTCAATTTGCGCTAGTGGATTAATCATTTCGTTTCCTAAACTTCCTCCTGGAAATATAGAGTAATTGCCATTGGCATCATACGGTTTTATTGTTGATGGCGCATTTAGAGAATTTAAAAGCACCGATGCATTTCCATTTTCCAATAAGGTTCTTCTATTAAAATAGGTATAAATAACATTTGATTTTAATTTTAATCTTTCTGATACGTCAGCATTCAAGGAAACTCTTGCTGTGTTTCTTAAAAAACCAGATTTATCTCCACCAATAATTCCCTCTTGATCCAAATGCGAACCACTTACCGAATAAGAAATTTTATCGGATCCTCCAGAAAAGGTCAAATCGTGGCTAATAACAGGAACGCCTGTATCAAAAACCTCGTTTTGCCAATCAGTTCCTCTACCCAAGTTTGAATTTAATATAGGATAAGGTACAGGTTTACCGCCATTAGCATAACTTTCGTTCAATAAGGCAGCATATTGCGTAGCATTTAAAGTAGATAAGGTTTTTGCGCTTTCTTGAAATCCAGTCCAAGTATTAAATGAAAGCTTACCCTTGCTATTCTTTTTTCCAGTTCTGGTAGTCACTAAAATAACACCATTTGCTGCAGCAGAACCATAAATGGCGGCTTGGGCATCTTTAAGTACCGTAATAGTTTCTACATCATTAGGATTTAACAAGCCTAATTCTCCGATATATCCATCAATAATAACAAGCGGCGCAGCGTCTCCATTAGTAGCGATACCACGGATACGGATATCTAATCCAGCACCAGGAGAACCTGAAGATGTAGTTACATTAACCCCCGACACAGTTCCTTGCAATGCTTGTTCTATTCTAATTGGTTTCAAAATGTCTAAAGCTTTACTATCCACTACAGATACAGCTCCTGTTACTTCTCTTTTTTTCTGGGTACCATATCCAATTACAACTACTTCTTCTAAACTTTTAGCATCTTCCTGTAAAGAGATACCTAGGGTCATATTACTAGACATGACTTTATATTCAAAGTTTTTGTATCCTAAATAAGAGAATACAACTGTTGATCCAGACGATATTCCTTTTAGGGAAAATCTACCGTCAAAATCTGTTGCCGTTCCTTTTGTGGCATTTTTAATTTGAACATTTACTCCAGGTATTGGTAAACCAGAACCTGTCTCTTTTACAACTCCTCCTATATCGTACCCTTGGGCATACCCAAAAGTCGAGAGAAATAGAAAAATAATTAATAGATAGTTTGACTTCATAATTTATGTTTTTTGTGAATTATAAATTTATGAGTATGAGCTAATAATAAATTAAAAAGAACCACAACAAAAAACATACAATTCAAAAAAAACTCCAATTAATTCCCGATTCTTTAAAAAAACGAAGAAATTAAGAAGAAATTAAGATTCAATGCTTGTTACAGAACCAAAAAAAACCACAACAATAACGTTAATGTTGTGGTAATGTATAGTTCTATTAACAGAATATGGAGAAAACTATACAGCCAAAATGTACTCAACAAGGCCTTGTTCGTGCGATAATTCCATTTTTTTACGCAAACGGTATCTTTTTATTTCCACGCTTCGGACCGAGATATTTAATAAAGGGGCAACTTCTTTGGAGGAAAGATTCAATCTAAGGTAGGCGCAAAGTCGCAAGTCATTTGGTGTTAATAATGGATGTGCCAATTTAATTTTTTTCAAAAAGTCCTTATCTGCATTGTCAAAAGCTTCTTTAAAAACACTCCAGGTATCGTCCTCCGAAATATTTTTATTTATCGTTGATATTACTGATTTAATACTTCTGTTTCCATCATCATTCGTTTTTTTCAAATCCTCTTTTATGAAAGCTAACAATTCATTTTTACTATTCAAACTCATCCTAGAAACAGCCAATTCTCTACTTTTGGCATCAACATCCTGCGAAAGCTGTTCATTTCTGACTCTCATTATTTCCTGCTCATTTTCAAGCTCTTTAATTTCCAATAAAAGATTATTCTCTTCTATCAGTTTTTCTTTTTGCTTGTGGTAATAATTTTTATAGGTTTTATGGATGAATCTTACTAAAAAAAGACTGAGAATCAAATAAACAAAAATTGCTAAATTACTTTCATACCAAGGCGTAAGAACCCTAAACGAATATACCGCCGTATTTTCTAGAGTAGAATTGGCAAATTTTGATTTGACTTTAAACACATAGTCTCCGGGAGGCAAGTTTTTGAAATTCACTGTGGGTTTTGCATTCCATTCACTCCATTCCTCTTGAAATCCTTGCAACAAAAATTGATATTCAGCATTGACATATTTATTATATTCAGGAACAGTATAACTGAAAGTAATATTGTTGTCATCGTATTTAAAATGTCCATTTTCTTGAATAGATCTATTTGTCAAAGGTTCATTCAACCTATTGGTGGCTATATTCGATATTAATACATTATATTTTTTAAAACTCAAATCATTTATATTCATCGTATAATACCCATCAGTAGTTCCGATAAGGTAATCAGAATTTGAAATTTGTGATATATTTTCAAATCCCAACATAGAATTAGTCAATGAAGCGGGAATTGGAATTACATTTTGCTTAAGCTGATTGCTCAATTTACTTACTGAGAAATAGTGAATATAGTTTTTTGAAAACAACCAGATTTTATTGGAATTATCAACAATTAGCTTTCCTGATGTATATTCATCTTTTTCAATAACTGAACTCAACAAATTATCTTTTTCAAATTGTTTCGTTTTAGTATTCAATTTAAAAATGCCCTCCTTATAAGCATAGTAAATTGCATTATTAAACTTTGTCAAGCTGGCATTTTTCCCTTTTTGTGGAGTTACATAGGTTGTAAAACCATTCGTTTTAAGCAATTTATTATCTAATTGCAATCTGAAAACGCCTTTGTATTCATGGCTTACATATACTTCAAGCGAATTGGTTATTTCGAAATATCGTGCGGAATAATCAAATCCTTTTATTTTATCTCTAAAACGCCATTGAGTATCCACTTTTTCCAATACTGAAATTCCATAGTAATTTCCTTGAAGCAACATCCCTTTTTGATTAGGAACAGTTTCAAACTTCCAGGTACCTGATTTAGGGAATATATTCCTTGCAGCGCCATCATCAACAATAAATGTTCCGGAATCATGACCACAAAATAAAGTAGCGTCGTATTCAAATAAAGACCAAACTTGGCCCTTTGTGCCATTGATGAATATAAATTCATCATTAGTCTGATAATTTTTATAAAATAATCCTTGATTGGTTCCTATATATAATTTTCCATTGTACAACTTTGAGGTATATATTGTCCCCAGATTCCCTGTGTTATCAACAAAATTTTGAATAGGCGATTGAAGATTAATACAGTTGATACCGTTATCTAAACCAACCCAAAGATTTTTATCAGCATCCTCAAATAAGGATAAAACAGTATTGTTGCTCAATCCTTTATTCTGATAAATATGATATTTAATTTTCCCTTCTTTGTTTAAAATAAAAATACCATTAGAAATCGTCCCAAGTGCATAACTGCCATCAGAAAGCAACTGACTACTATAAACGCTACTGTCGTATAATTGAGAATCGGCCTCCGTTGAAAATTTAGATAAATCATTCCCCACCAATTTATAAAAACCGTTTAATTGGGTTTGAATTAGCAGCCCTTCATCAATAGAAAAAACGTTGACTATCTTATTATTTTTCAACACTGGATTATTGGAAACTAATCTTCCTTTTCCGCTTTCTATTTCAAAAAGTCCTTCGTTAATAGTTTGAAAATAGATAGAATTTTTAGTTCTAAAAGATTTAGTGATATTATTATTAGGTGCAATTATTTTAAAACTTCCTGTTTTAGAATCATAAATATAAATTCTGTTCAACGATTGAAAAATAACCCATTGATCGTAATTTAATATGTTCCAAAACTGTTCATCATCAAGAATTTTACTTTTTATAGTATTACTCAAGGAAGTGTATTTTAGTTTTCCGTTGCTTTGTCTTTTCCAAAAACCAAATTCCATGTAACATCCAGTATAAATCTTATTCCCAATGACTTTAACAGAACGAACAATAGTTTCGTTTGGTGATGGATACAATTCCCAATTAGATCCATTGAACTCTAAAAGACCATCATTATTAGCAAAAAAAACATAATGCTGATAATCTTGCGAAATCATCCAGTTTTGATTACCCGCACCATAAGTTGTTGGAGCATATTTTACAATTGGAGGCAATTCCTGAGAAAAAGCTATAACAAATATAAAAAATAAAAGAAAGGTAATTTTTGTTTTCAAAGGAAGTGCGGTATTAAGATTAGATAACATTAATAAAAAAAATAATTCATTACTAAATGTTGAAAATATAATTTGACACTTTTATTATTAAAAAATACAAATCACAAAGCAAAAATATGGTAAAAAACCAAGAATTGCATCTTATCCGAATTATTTATCAAAGTAAAATTAATTTCATATCCATAAAATAAAAGAGTGCCCCGGATATCCGAGACACTCTTTTTCAATACAATAACTTTAATTATGAGAGTCCTTAATTTGTTCTAAACTTCCAAGTTTGACCAATCGTTTCCCCTCCTTTGTCATCTTTAACAACAACTTTCCAATAATACTCTTTTGAAGCAACTATATTAACGTCTAGTGATATTGCTTCTTGGTTTACACCTGCCTTTTCTGTTGGTGGATTGGTTGTCCCAAAATACACATCAAAAACAAGTTTATCTTGAGCATCAACATCCTTTGCAGTCCATTGTAATTTTGCAGTTTTTGTAATCAAAACAGAATTTAATTCTGGTGATACAAGATCTGGTGAGAAAGGCAAATAATTTACCACACCATCGCCCGATGTATAAAAACTAAAAACAGTTGAATAGGTACTTGACAGATTTTTATTATCGGTTGATTTCACTCTCCAATAGTAAGCTGTAGCTTTTTCTAAAGTAAAATTTTGATAGATGGCCGAACTCTCAGTTGTCATTACAATATTCGAAAAACCTATATTTTTCGCTACTTGAATTTGATAGCGTATAGCGTCATTATTAGAATCTGTAGCAGCATTCCATTGAAAGCTAACGGAGTTATTGGTACACAATTTATTGTTTACCGGAGAAACTAATGTTGGCGTTGTTGGCGCTACATTTGGAGACTCTACTGGCGCGTCATCATTACCACATGAGATAAAAAAGGCGCTAACGATTGATAGATATAAAAACTTTTTCATCTTTATTTTTTTATAATTTTTAAATACGATGGAGTGTCTAAATACACTTTTGCAATATAAATTCCATCCGTTTGACCTTCAAGACTCACTTTTACAGTTCCATTTTCTAAAGGATATGATTTGCTTGAAATAAACATAGAATTCAAAGAGTATAAATCTATAACAACCTCTTTTCTATTGGTTGGAATTGCAATTTCAAAACTTCCTGAAGTTGGATTTGGATAAGCCGCACAAGAGTCTAAAATACCTTCAATATTTTTAGAATAAGTACCTTCACATATTTTTGCTGTTTTTACTTCTAATAAACTATCCTTGTTAACATCTACTGTAAAAGTTGAAAAAGGGGTTTCAAATTGCTCTTCTCCATCTAAGTAAACTTTGTAAGGAGCCGTTCCTTCAGTCATTACAACAGTCAGTTTATTATAAGACAATTTATTAGTTTTTCCTGTAATAGTTGACCCTTTTGGAACTACAGCCGTAAAGCTTTGTGAAGAAGATTCCCCTTTAACAGAAATAGAAATAGTATACACTCCCGGAGCTAGGTTAAAAACTCTTAAACTGTTAGTAGTAAACTCATAGCTTTTATCATTAATAATCGCTATATAAGTATGAGATTCTAAAGCTTTAATGTTTATTTCCCCATTTTTTTCACCCAAACACGTTTCACCAGTTGTTTCAATGGTAAAGTTATTTGATTTTAAATCTCGAACAACATCTATGTTTATAGTAGTATTGCCGTTTCCTGAACTATTTGTACCTGTTACAGTATACTTAGTTGATTGACTCAATGCCGATGGAGTACCACTAATTACCGCAGTTGAAGTATCGAAATTTAACCCTGCTGGTAAAACTGGACTTATTGTATAACCATTTGAAGGAACTAACCCTCCACTATTAACTATTGTCAAAGCATAAATTGGTTTTCCTACTAGGTAGGTCTGCGAAGCAACACCATAACTTAATTCTGGTTTCTTAGTAATTTCCAACATCTTCACATCATCAAAATAATAGATTTTTTCAGTTCCTTTTGTACCAAATCCGAAGAAAATAGTCGCTTTATCATAGATGTAAGCAAGATTCAAAGCAGCCGTACCCGATACTTGTTTTGCAAAATCAAATTCAACTGTTTCCCAACCTTTAGCAGTAGTGACTGTACTTTCTGTTTCTACAGTACGATTTTTATCCGCATGATCTTCTACTTTTAATCGAATGATTGTTCCTGCATCTGGAGACCAAACACGAACACTCATTTTAGTAACGCTAATTGAAAAAGGAATTTTATTTTTAAAGCCTAAACCAGCAGCTGCAGAAATAGTTGTTCCAGCCCAAGTCTCTGATACAGCAGGTTTCACCACTTTAGCGACTTTGTTTGTTGCCAATGTTGGATCTTTTACAATGGTAGAACCTTCAGCACCACCAAACCCTATTAGAGAATAATCTACAGTAGCATCGTCAAAAGTAACTGGCAAATCCATTTGCACCAACAATGTAGTGGCGTCTCTCCAGAAGTAAAAATTATCCAAAAATACATTTGCTCCTTGAGTTCCTGAAGTTAACTTCATTTGAAACACTTTAGATAAATCAACGCCTGGCATTGTAGTTGAATTTAAATCCAAATCAAAACTATTCCATCCTGTTTTTGTAGGAATGAATTTGAGTGCTGCTTCTACACTTCCACCTGGTGTTTGTTGTACGAGAGCAAGACTAACCGATTTTGCATCATTAAACCATAAATCAATATGTACTTTATTCATGTTCGACACATTGAAAACTTCTCCATCAGCAAGTGTAATCCCTTGATAAGTAAAGTCTTTTAACAATCGTGCATTATCACCTGCAACAATAACAACATCCGAAACAACAGTAGATTGTCCCCAACATTGACACCAGTTTCCTGCTTTGTAAACTGCATAAGCATCACTAAAAATAGATTTAACATCTGCTAAATTTCTTACAGGAGGTATTGGAGCAGCAACAGTTGGATTGTCAACTGGAGGAGCTACATAGTTAGGATCAAAAAGTTTTTTGGCCGAAAATTTAATATCGTCAAAATACAAAACTACATCTGAGTTTCTAACTGGATCTGTATCTGATCTGAAATCTGGAAAAACAACAAATTTATTAATCATTGTTGCATCACCACTTTTAATAAATGAAGATATATCAAAAGTCATTAACTCCCATTCATTAATTTTTGTATTATTCTTTTTGATTTCAAAAGTTGTACCGTTGAACTTGGTAGCCATTTTAATTCCAACTGGACTAATAACTGACTTGTAAACCAACATGGCTACAGTAGTAGATGTAGCATCTAGTTCCCATGTTCCTATAGTTCCACTAGCAGTTTCACATCCAGCATAACGTTGTCCTGCTGGAATTGCTGTAAATTTACCCACCTTATCTGAAGTATTAATCCCAGTTTTTGAAGGATTGTTTACAAATTCAAATCCAGTTTGCCCAGGATTTTCGAAAGAATTCCATGTCCCAATCACACTACCTGTCTCAAAAGAAACCAAATAATTAGTAGATGGCACAACAGGAATTGACGCTTGTTTAACATCATCAAAATAATAAGTAGAATTGGCACTTCCATCTCCTACGGTTCCAAAATCAAATATGAAAACCATAAAATCGGCCACATTATTGGTACCTACATTTGTAAAATCAAAAGTTAATTCTTCCCAAGTGTTTGCAGTAGTAACCCCTGTGGATTCTTTTTCAAAATTTCCAGCGGTACCTTCAAACTTTAATAAAAGTTTTTTACCCGCAACTGGAGACCAAACTTTTACTTTAAACAATTTGTTTGTTGTAAAGTCTACTGGCGCAGCCATTTTAATTTTGCCACCTGCCCAAATTGCTCCAGCACCTTTTACCATTTTGGCAACATTGGCACTTGTATTTATACCATTACTTTGAGGATTAGCAACTTTTGTCGTTACACCACCATCAAAATCTACAAAAGTATAAGTAGGTGCTTCAAAATCTAACGGAAGTGTTGCTCCTGTAACCGGAACCGCACCAGCCGATTGAGTAATTTCGTCAAAAAGATAGGTTGAATTAGCACTTCCATCTCCTACAGTTCCCAAATCAAATATGAAAACCATATCTGACGCCGTATTAGTTGTACTCACATTCGTAAAATCAAATGTTAGTTCTTCCCAAGTATTGGCAGCTGTTATTCCAACAGACTCTTTCTCAAAATTGCCATTTGGACTTTCAAACTTTAATAGTAGTTTTTTACCGGCAACTGGTGACCAAACTTTTACTTTAAATATCTTTTTAGTCGAAAAATCAACTGGAGAAGCCATTTTTAATTTACTTCCTGCCCACGGTTGACCAGCTCCTTTTACCATTTTGGCAACAGTCGCTGTAGTGTTAATTCCTGTTTTGTTTGGGTTAGCTATTGTAGTAGCTGCACCTCCGTCAAAATCTACAAAAGCAAACGTTCCTGTTTCAAAATCTAATGGTAGCGTTGGTCCTGTAACCACTGGTGGTGTAGTTCCTGGCTGTGTAATTTCGTCAAAATAATAAGTTGAATTAGCACTTCCGTCTCCAGCAGTTCCTAAATCAAATATAAAAACCATATTGTCATTTAAGTTGTTTACTCCTGCAACTCCTGTATAATCAAAAGTTAATTCTTGCCAAGTATTAGCAACTGTTGTAGCCACTTCTTTTTCGAATGCTGCTCCAGCTCCTTCAAATTTTAATAATAGTTTTTTACCAGCAACTGGTGACCAAACTTTTACTTTAAATATCTTTTTAGTCGAAAAATCAACTGGTGAAGCCATTTTTAATTTACTTCCTGCCCATTGTGCACCAGCGCCTTTTACCATTTTGGCAACAGTATTTGTCGTGTTTATTCCGGTTTTACTCGGGTTGGCTATTGTAGTAGCGGCACCTCCATCAAAATCTACAAAAGCAAACGTTCCTGTTTCAAAATCTAATGGAAGCGTTGGACCTGTTACCACTGATGGCGTAGTTCCTAGCTGAGTAATTTCGTCAAAATAATAAGTTGAATTAGCACTTCCATCTCCAGCAGTTCCTAAATCAAATATAAAAACCATATTGTCATTTAAGTTGTTTACTCCTTCAACTCCTGTATAATCAAAAGTTAATTCTTGCCAAGTATTAGCAACTGTTGTAGCCACTTCTTTTTCGAATGCAGCTCCAGCTCCTTCAAACTTTAACAATAGTTTTTTACCAGCAACTGGTGACCAAACTTTTACTTTAAATATCTTTTTAGTCGAAAAATCAACTGGTGAAGCCATTTTTAATTTACTTCCTGCCCATTGTGCACCAGCGCCTTTTACCATTTTGGCAACAGTATTTGTCGTGTTTATTCCGGTTTTACTCGGGTTGGCTATTGTAGTAGCGGCACCTCCATCAAAATCTACAAAAGCAAATGTTCCAGTTTCAAAATCTAATGGAAGCTTTGGACCTGTTACCACTGCTGGTGTACTACTACAAGCTGTACCCACTTCATATTTAATGTATTTTGTAACCGATTGACCTCCTGCATAAGCAAATTTACAAGCATAACTTAACAAAGCACCAGCCACTTGGTTGGTTAATTTTGCCTTAAATATTTTACTTCCAGCCGGATCATTAACCATTGCAGATTCTGCAAAAGGACTTTCTTTCCATAAACCAGCAACAAGCCCATCCCTTTGATCTAATAATTCAAAAGTAATATTTACATCTGTACCTACAGTTTCAAATTTAGCCTTGTAGCCTGTGGTAAATGAACCTTGACTTGCTTGGGTTAAAATTGCATCACATACAAGTGCTGGTGTTTGAACCGATGATTTAGAAAAAGTAATATTATCAAAGTAAGATACATTTTGAGTTGATCTAGCCTGATAATCCAATGAGATATTAATTGTCACTATATCAGTTGATTCAATTTTTCCAATTTGATTGTAAAATTCAAATGATAGCTCTTCCCATTCATTAATTTTAGTATTTTTAACTTTTATCTCTCCAAGTGAACCTCCGCCAGCTACTGCAAATTTTAATGCAACATCACTGATAACGGTTTTGTAAACCATAATTTTTACCAAAGAGTTTTTAGTATCTAACGTAAATTTACCTATATCATTCGTTTTACATCCTGCATTTGTAGCACCTGCAACGGTAGTTGTATATTTACCAACAGTTGCTGATGTATTAATACCAGTTGCAAAAGGATTTGCCACTTTTTCATATCCTTCAGGTCCTGCGCCATTGTCAAAATTTGTAAATGTCCAAGATGCACCATACCCACCTGTTTCAAAAGTAACAGGAGCATTCATTGACAGCGAGGCATTCACGTCTTTTACAAAATAAATATTATCAATATAAACAGTTGTTCCAGCAGTTACTGATTCAAATTTTAATTCTTTTATACTTTTTAAATCTAAATTTGTGTAGTCTACTAAAGCAATATCAAATGAATTCCAACCTGATAAAGTAGGATTCACAATAATACTTTTTTCGGATCCCGTAGTAGGAACCAAAAACACTTTCAAAGCAGTACAATCAGGAGACCATACATCCAAATGAAGTTTCACCATATTGGAAGCATCAACAGGACTTTGCAATACTACTCCTTGATAATTGAAGTTAGAGTATTTTTTGGTCGCATTTCCAGAAACAAGAACCTCACTATAAACAGTAGATTGACCCCGATTTGGATTCCAATTGGTTCCTGCCAAATCGGTATAAGCACCACTAAAAAGCGAAATCACGTTTGGTGCAGCAGCAGTTGGTGTAGGTGCAGCAACGGTTGGTGTTGTTGGTGCAATACCATCACAGAAACTACCAACTTCATATTTTATATATTTTGTTTTCGATAAACCGCCAGCATAAGCAAATTTACATCCGTAACTTATTATATCACCCTTGGACTGTCCAGTTATTGTTTTGGTAAAAATTCTAGAACCAGCAGGGTTATTAGTCATCTGAGTTTCTCCAAAAGGAGATTCTCTATGTAAGAAAGCAACCAAACCATCTTTTTGATCCAAAAGTTCAAAAGTAATATTCACATTTGTACCAACGGTTTCAAACTTGGTTTTGTAACCCACAGCAAATGTACCTTCTAGCGCATCTGTTAAAATAGCATCGCAAGCCACAACCGGCGGAGGAACTAATGATTTTGAAAAAGTAATGTTATCAAAATAACTTACTGTCGCTACGGGTCTGTTATCTGTTAAGTCCATAAACAGAATCAATTGATCAATAGCACCCGATTTAGTAGCGCCAATTCTTGAAGTAAAATCATAAGTTAACTCTTCCCATTCATTGATTTTGGAATTTTTAACTATTAATTCACCGTTAGAACCACCATCGGCCTCAGCAAATTTTATCCCAACATCACTAATAACGGTTTTGTAAACCATTATTTTAATGGTGCAATTAGAATAAGATAGTTTGAAAGTACCTAAATCAACACCATGTTTGGATTGACAACCAGCTCCTTTACCTCCTAAATCATTACCTGATAAAGCGGTATACTTCCCAACGGTTTCCGAGGTATTACCACCCGTTTTGAAGGGATTTAGCACTTTTTCAAATCCAACTGAGGGACTTGGTCCATTATCAAAATTGGAAAAAGTCCAACTGGCCCCTTGCTGTCCTGTTTCAAAGGTTATCGGCGCATTTTGTGAAAAACCCAATGCACAAAACATTAAGAAAATTAACAAAGTAAATTTTTTCATAGAATTTAGTTTTAACGTTGATCAAATTTAAGTTTGAAATAAAAAATACCTTAAAAAATATAGTGTGTAAAAACTATACCGAATTATAAAAAAATAAAAAAGCGAAAGAGTTTAATAATCAAAAGACAAAAACAAATAAAAAACAACTAATTGAATAGACTTTAAAATGAAGTATTTACAAAATAAAGGAAATGTTGTGGTAATGTATAGGAAATCACTACAACGTTGTATAAAGAATAACTTGATTTTAACCATTAATTAAAATAAAAAACATAATAAATTTGCCAAATAATATATATATTCATAATTATATGTGAAAAATTCCTATTCACTCTAAGGAGAATTAGTCAATAAATTCCGCTTAACTCTACAAGATACAACATAAGGATTTCCAACAATTTTGTTTGCGGTCAGTTATTCTGCGTAAGATGTAAATAATTTACATACTATTTTCATAGAATTTCAAAGAATATCATTTCAAGTGAGGCGTCAAACACAATACAATAAAATACGGAATTAAGAAGTAAAAATACTGTTTTGAGATTAATTCAAATAGTATTAAAAGCTCAAATCACAGAACAGAGTCAGCCTGTACACTAATAATTGTATTTATTTCTTTAGCCTTTCTCAGTTGAAAATTGATTACTTTTGTGAAAATTATTGATTTTATGCAAGTTGACCTTTCTACATTAGACCCTAAGAAAAATATCATCATAAAAGGCGCACAAGTACACAACTTAAAAAATGTAGATGTTGCGATTCCCAGAAATAAATTAGTGGTCATAACCGGACTTTCGGGTTCTGGAAAATCAAGTTTGGCTTTTGATACTTTGTATGCCGAAGGGCAACGCCGCTATGTAGAAAGTTTGTCATCCTATGCAAGACAATTCCTTGGCAGATTAGACAAACCAAAAGTGGAATATATCAAAGGAATTGCACCAGCAATTGCGATCGAACAAAAAGTAAACACTACAAATGCCCGTTCTACCGTAGGAACTTCAACTGAAATTTACGATTACATAAAATTGCTTTTTGCCAGAATTGGTAGAACGTATTCACCGGTTTCTGGACGGGAAGTCAAAAAAAATACGGTTACTGATGTTGTCACTGAAGTAAAAAGCTTCGAGATAGACAGCAAATGGTTACTCCTCGCTCCTATTCATCTTGAAGAAGGAAGAAAACTGGAAGACAAACTAAAAGTGCTTCTACAACAAGGATTTGCCCGTATTTTAGTTAATAACGAAATGGTTCGTTTAGACGATTTACCGGATTCATTAGGCGAAAAAGACATCTTTCTAATTATTGACCGAATTGTAGTCAATCACGAAACTTCGGGAGAAGAAGAGTTCTACAACCGTCTTGCCGATGCGGTACAAACCGCTTTTTTTGAAGGAAAGGGAATTTGTCACTTGCAGGAATTAAATTCAGATAAAAGATATTCATATTCCAATAATTTTGAACTAGATGGCATTACCTTCTTGGAACCAAATGTTCATCTATTCAGTTTCAATAATCCTTATGGAGCCTGTCCAGTTTGTGAAGGCTATGGGAATATTATAGGAATTGATGCCGAATTAGTAGTCCCAAACACTACTTTATCAGTATTCGAAAACGCTATTTTTCCATGGCGTGGCGAAAGTATGAGTTGGTTTCGAGATGAATTGGTAAACAACGCCTACAAGTTTGATTTTCCTATTCACAAACCTTTCTATCAGTTATCAGAAGATCAAAAAGAATTGATTTGGAATGGAAATGAGTATTTCCAGGGACTAAATGGTTTCTTTAAAGAACTGGAGGAAAAAAATTATAAAATACAAAACCGCGTAATGCTTTCTCGCTATAGAGGGAAAACCAAATGCTACTCCTGCAAGGGAAAACGCCTTAGAATAGAGGCTTCCTACGTGAAAATTAATTCTAAAACAGTTTCGGATTTAGTTGATTTACCTATTAAGCATCTCGTTCGTTTCTTTGAAAGCATTGATTTAGATGTTTACGAGAAGCAAATTGCAAAACGTTTATTAGTAGAGATAAATAATCGTTTATCCTTTTTAACAGAAGTTGGTTTGGATTATCTTACTTTAAATAGAAATTCAGCAACACTTTCCGGAGGAGAATCACAACGTATCAATTTAGCCACTTCACTGGGAAGTAGTTTAGTGGGTTCCATGTATATTCTGGACGAACCAAGCATTGGTTTACACCCAAAAGATACGGAACGACTTATAAAAGTGCTGTTATCGCTACGTGATTTAGGCAATACAGTCATTGTGGTAGAACACGATGAAGACATCATGAAAGCGGCAGATATGATTATCGATATTGGCCCGGAAGCGGGAACTCTTGGTGGTAATTTAGTCGCTCAAGGTACTTACGACGAAATCCTAAAATCGACTTCACTTACAGCAAAATATTTAAACGGGGAATTAGAAATTACCGTTCCCAAAAAACGAAGACCTTTCAAGAATTTTATCGAAATAAAAGGTGCCCGAGAGAACAATCTTCAAAATATAGATGTTACTTTCCCACTGGATGTATTAACTGTAATCACTGGAGTTTCAGGAAGCGGAAAAAGTACGCTTGTCAAGAAAATTTTGTTTCCGGCAATGCAAAAAAAGCTGGACAATGTAGGTGAAAAAGCAGGTCAATTTACCGAAATGATAGGTTCATTTTCACAAATCAAGCATATTGAATATGTAGACCAGAATCCAATAGGAAGAAGTTCTCGTTCTAATCCGGTGACTTATATCAAGGCCTATGATGATATCAGGGAGTTGTATGCAAAAGAAAAATTATCAAAAATAAGAGGCTATCAAGCCAAACATTTCTCTTTTAATGTTGATGGTGGAAGATGTGAAACCTGCAAAGGAGAAGGTTCCATAAATGTAGAAATGGTTTTCATGGCTGATGTTCAATTGCCTTGTGAAACCTGTAATGGAAAACGATTTAAAAAAGAAGTTTTAGAAGTTGCTTTTGAAGGCAAAAACATACACGATATTCTAACCATGACTGTTGATGATTCCATTGCTTTTTTCACAGCTCATAAGCAAAATAAAATCATTCAAAAATTGCAACCGCTACAAGATGTCGGATTGGGATATGTACAATTAGGTCAATCCTCTTCTACTCTTTCCGGTGGAGAAGCGCAACGTATAAAACTCGCTTCTTTCTTGGTAAAAGGAGCGACAAAAGATAAAGCTCTTTTTGTTTTTGACGAACCTACAACAGGACTGCATTTTCATGATATCAAGAAACTATTAGCTTCATTTGATGCCTTGATAGAAAAAGGCCATTCAATAATTGTAATTGAACACAACCTAGATCTGATAAAATGTGCAGATTGGATTATTGATTTAGGACCAGAAGGTGGCGAAAATGGCGGGAAATTATTGGCTGTAGGAACTCCCGAACAAATCGTAAAAATAAAGGAATCAGTAACCGGAAAATATCTTAAAGAAAAAATATAAAAATCTATCCGATATAACAGTTTTCTTCAAAGGTATTTCCATCTTCATCGATAGCAACTAATATCTTTTTTTCTTTGGAAGACACATAAGTCTGATAAATCCAAGGTATAGTCCACAATCCTAATGTAACGCAGCAAATTAGAAAATTGAAACCATGATCTACTGCTTTACCATCTTTAGACAAAACGGCAAACGGTAATTTATCATTTCTTTCTTCAATTACAAATCCATTGCTAATTTTATTAGCAATAATATTTGAATATTTTTGTAAATTATCTTCACTTGTGATTTGGGAAATATTCATAATTATCATTTTTATTTTGGCTAATTAATTTTACTTTTTTTAATCAACTTAGACAAATAATTAATTACAAAATTAAGGGTTCTATATAATTCATACAATACCCACTTTTAGTGATTTTTCAATTCGCCCAATAATTTATTATTTTTAAATATTAAATTACAGTACAAATATATTTTTAAAATCATTCCCAAATATTACATAATAGTTAGACAGATTTACAAAATTTACATTTTAAAAAAAGAAAATCATCTAAAAATCCCCCAGATTGGAGTAATGAATTCGTAATGTTAAGCATTGCGATGTTTATTAAAACAATATGACTATTCGTCACTTGTACCAATGTGTTTAATTTTGTCGGTCTATTTCGAGTTACAGCAAGCCCAGATTACTTTATTTTTAATCTTTTCAAAACAGTATTTAAGACTTGGTTTATTTCGATGGAAATGGCAAATTTATAATTGATATACACATATAATATAGTCACTAAAATCGACTTAATTCCGATAGCAATAATAGGATGAAAAGGGAACTCCCAGAAATAAAACAGTAGAAACAATATAAAAGTAATCACAATAGAATATAAAGTTTGATTTGTAAAAGGATACAAATGCAAACGCTTAACAACGAAAAGTAATTTGGCTAAGCTATATAGAGTAATCGATAATAAAGTTGCGAAGGCAGAACCCATAATACCATAAATTGGAATAAAAATCATATTCAATCCTACAGTTAAAACAACCAAACCAACGCCCAAAAATAAAACCGTTCGGTAATATTTTGTGTTGAAAATAATAGCATTATTATTCCCCAAAATCAAATCAAAATATTTAGAAATTCCAATCATAAAAACCACCAGGATACCTCCACTGTACTCTTTAGGGACCATTTCATACAATTGATTGATATTAACAAAAATACCCAACATTACCAAACCACCAACTACTTGCAGATTGATCGAGGTTTTTTTGTAGAGATCATTGAGTTCTTCTTGTTTGTTTTCATGCATTAATCGTGCAGTAATAGGATAAACTATTTGATGCATCGCACGACTGGGAACAGATATTACTAATGCAATATAGGTTGCAACAGAATAAAACGCAATATTCTCAATATGCATGTACTGATTAAGAATCATTTTATCCCCATCCAAAAGTAAATTAGCAACACTTCCCGATAAAATTATATAAAAAGTATAGGTCAATATTTCTTTAGTGTTTTCAGGGATTGAAAACTGAAAAGTGGGCTTCTGAATACTAAATGCATAGAACATAGTTACCAAGAATGCCAGAAAATACAATCCGGCTGTTGCATAAACAAATCCTTCCACAGTAAGCCAATTGTAATAAACTCCAATCAATAGAAACAGCGAAAATAATCTCAAACCTACTTCTTTAATGAAATTACCAAAAACAGAATGCATGTGTACTCTTGCCCAGGCATAAAAGATTTCGAAATAAGCCATACACAATCCAATAAATGGTATCAACCAGATATAGCTTTTGACGATGGCATTCTTTTTTGATAAAAAGAACAAAATTTCATCATAAAAGAAAAGTCCAATGAGTAACATTGGAATTATTAATAATAAAGGGAATAAAACAGTAAAGGATAAAAAACGAGATTTTTCATCCTCAGTTTGATATTGAGAATAAAATTTCACCAATGTATTTTGCATCCCAATGGCAAATAATGGCATAATGACATTCGCGCAAGAAGTTACGTAATTTGTCAAACCATAAAAAGTTGCTCCAAGAAAAACAGGATACAAATAAATAGTGTTTATCCCGCCAATTCCAAATCCAATATAGGTTATTACGGTGTTCTTTAAGGACTGATTTAATACTATTCCCATTATTTTGTCATTGCGAGGCACGAAGCAATCTCACTTTTAATTTACGATTTGTTATTCAGCACAAATATCATTATAATATTGAACCAACTCTAAAATTTTATTTTTTGAAAATTCTCCAATACCAATTTTCTTGTTAATTACTTCACAATCCGAAAAATACTTTGCTGCTTTTTTATAGAAACTGCTATTTAAACTTGTAGGATGTTTTTCGTTTACTCTTTTAACATAAATTTCTTCGGCAACATTTTCTATACCACTTCTATAAGAAACAAAATTATTGGTAACAAACTGGTTATTAGGATGATTAAACCCATTTGAATTAATAGCAAAACTCTGAAAGATCTTACTAACTCTTGCATATAAGGTAACATTACCTTCCTCGACAACTTCTAATAATTGAGGTTCTGGTTTAGAAAATTCTCCAAGTGAAACATACTCGAATTTTACAGTTGATTCAAATCCCAAAAAAGTAATACCTTTTACCATATCATAAGACCAACTATCTGGTTTGCTGTCTAAAGAAGCTCTGAATAATATATTATTTTTATTTATACTCCCAAATCCATAAATGGAACTTCCATCATTAAAAAAAATGGTAGCTTCTTGATCTTGGCTTAATACAAAATTTGCAATTAGTATAAAAATAAATGTTATGAACTTCTTAATCATAATTGTTAATCAATTGTACCAATTCTTTGGTTAAATTTTTTCTGGAATATTTCTGCAAACCCACCCCATTTGATTGAAGTTTGCCCTGCAAAAACTGATTATAAAAATCCGAAATTACACTTTTTAATCTCCTTTTTTCAGAATAATCTAAGAACACTCCCGTATTGGTGTTCATTATGATTTCGGCAAAATCAGAATCCTTTGGACCAATCGCAATAATAGGTCTATTAGAAACCATATATTCGAATAATTTTCCTGGAACTATGCTTTTGGTATCTTCCGAATTGATTTCAATAAGCAACAAAGCCTGCGATTTCCTTTGATGCACGATCGCTTCTGAATGTGAAACATAACCTAAATTATTCAAATAGGAATTTAATCCAAATTGCGAAATGCTCTCTAAAACCTCCTGACTTACCGCTCCAATCAATTTAATTTCCAAATGCGAATTGAAATCAGGAATTTCATTAATTAATTCGACTAAACTTTCCCATAAAATAAACGGATTTCTTTCGGATAGAAAAGAGCCAATGTGTGCCAAACTAAATTTCGTGTCCAAAATTTGTTTTTCTACATTCTCATCATCATAACCATTGGTAATTACCGCAATGGGCTTGCTTGTAATCGCTTCAAACTCCGTTTTAGTAGTTTTGCTGGTCACGATAATTGTATCGGCACTATTCAAAACCTGATGTTCTAATGCTTTGTGCTTTTTGGCCGCATAATTCGACAATCGTAATGATTTATGATAACCAATTGTTGTCCATGGATCACGGAAATCAGCAAACCATTTAATATTTAATTTTTGTTTTAATTCTAATCCAATGAGGTGCAAACTGTGTGGAGGCCCAGAAGTAATAATGGTATCAATATTATTTTCTTGAATATATTTTTCTAAAAAAGAAACCGATGGTTTTACCCAAAAAACACGAGCATCCGGAATAAACAAATTTCCTCTTATCCAAAGTAACGTTTTATCCAGAAAACTTTGTTTCTTTTGATTTGGGATAATCCCGGAGCTAATTTTCTTGGTTTTATTCTTCGAAAAAAAAGAAGCCAGTTGATAGGGTTCAAAAATCTTCTGTTTTAGAATAATCGCTTTATCCGAAACTTCTTTAACCAAATTTTCATCTGTAATTGGGTACGTCGGATTCTCCGGAATATACACAACGGGCTGAATTCCAAAATCAGGCAAATACTTGACGAATTTTAACCAACGCTGTACGCCAGGACCTCCTGCCGGTGGCCAATAATAGGTTATGATTAGGATTTTCTTTGGTTCCAAGTTTAAGATTTAAGATTTAAACCTTTTTTCCTATCAAAATAAATTCCACCAACCAAAAGCAATAACATTCCTGCAGCACTAATTAAAGTAATAGTACTTCCTGTCTTTATAACTTGTGGTTCGAATTTGAATTCTATCAAATGTTTTCCTGCTGGAACTTGTAATCCTCTTAAAACATAATCCACACGAATGTGATCTGCCTTTTTTCCATCGATAAAAGCATTCCAACCTTTTCCATAATACATTTCGGAGAAGACAGCCAAACCGTCATTGGCATTATTTGAAGTGTATTTCAAATGATTCGGTTTGTATGAATCCAAAGTTATTGTAGCCGAACTATCTTTTGCGAACGCCTTATTTTTAATTTCAAAGTCTTTACTATTTAGTATTGCAACATTTTTAGAATCCAAACTATCCAAAGCTTTCATTTCTTCATCAGCAGAATTCACTATTTTAACCTGGCTCACAAACCATGCGTTTCCATTGGCATTAGGATTCGAAGTTGGAAATTCTTTTCCTTCTTTATCCGTTTGAATTACATACTTTACATCCAGCATATTCAGGATTTCCATGTTGTTTTTGGCAATTTGGTAATCGAATAATTGTTGCATTCTTCGAGGTCGAACTGCACTATATCCTCCAATAGATTTATGAAAATAGGAAGATCTGGCGTTTAATAAACCATTTACTTCAAAAACTCTATAATTTGTAGTGTCTTTTAGAATTTGAGTATCTGAAGGACTTTCCTGAAAAGGTACTTCAACCTCGCGTCCGGAAACAAAATCTTTAGCGGAGACATATTTTTTATCGACAAAAAACAAGTCGAAAATCATCAATAAACCAACCAGAATTACCGTTGTGTTTTGGGCCAATTTATTCTTTATAAACATCCATAATACACCTGCCGAAAGCAAGATAAAGAAACCAGAGCGCAATAAATCTGCTGTATATAAACTTTTTCTATCTTCTTTTAATGCATCAATAAATCCAATTCCAAAAGCTTTATCTTGACCCTGACTGAACATTTGTAATAACTGTGCATCCATTTGTCCAACAAAATCAAACATATTTCTAATTAAAAACAAACCTATAAATAATCCAAAGACCGTTGCTGAAGCTTTCCATAAACTTGGCCATTGTTTTTCTTTTTCAGAATTCATAAAAGACTGCAATCCCATTACCGCTAAAACTGGAAAACATAATTCTAAAATTACCTGAATAGAGGAAACTGCTCTAAACTTATCATAAATAGGAACATAATCTATAAAAAAGTCTGTCAACGCAGGGAAATTTTTACCCCAAGAAAGTATTAAAGCGATTATTGCACCCGAAAGAAATACATATTTAATTTTTCGTTTATCAATAAATAAAGCTAAAATTCCCAAGAAAAAAACAACAGCTCCAATATAAGCAGGTGCTGCAACTATAGGTTGTTGCCCCCAATAAGTAGATCCATAATTTTCTGTAAATTGTAACGCTTCTGCTGGCGATGTAATGTATTGTGATATATATTTGTAAACACTAGAATCTTGATTAAGTTTTTCACTATTCCCACCCCCAAAAAGTCTTGGAGCAATAAGATTAAAACTTTCGGCAATTCCGTAACTGTATTCCGTGATATACTCTCTGCTCATGGCACTGTTGCCGATGATTTTTGATCCATCAGGATTGAAGGTCAATTCGCTTTTCCCACGTATGCTAAAATTGGCATATTCCGTAGTTGCCAATAAATTGGTAGCATTGGCTCCAATGGCAAAAATTCCTGCAACCACTAAAATTCCAAAGGAATACAACATTGATTTATATTGCTTTTCTTTCACATCCTGATAAATAAAATAACCAGAAAGTATTAATAAGAAAATCAACAGGTAATAAGTCATTTGGAAGTGGTTGGCATTAATTTCTAACGCCACAGCAAACATGGTAATTAAACCTCCTAAAACATATTTTTTTCGAAAAACTAATATAAAACCAGCAATAACAAGTGGCATATACCCAATCGCATGCGCTTTGGCATTATGACCAACACCCAGAATTACAATCAAATAAGTAGACAATCCAAAAGCCAAAGCACCAAAAAAGGCTTTCAAAGGATCAATCTTCAACACCAATAACAATCCGTAAAATCCTAAAAAGTATAAAAATAAATAATCGGCAGGACGCGGTAAAAAACGCAATACGTCATCAATCATTCCAATATAATCGTGTGGGTATTTCGCTCCTAACTGATAGGTAGGCATTCCTCCAAAAGCAGCGTTTGTCCAATAAGGTTCTCTATGATCCGAGGCTCTAAAATCGTTTTGCTCTTTGGCCATTCCGGTGTATTGAACAATATCCGATTGGAAAATTTGTTTCCCTTGCAAAACAGGATAAAAATAAATAAGAGAAATGAGTACAAAACCAATTATGGCTAAAGCGTGCGGATAGAACTTATTAAGAATTTTCATTAAAAAAGTTTAGAGTTTAAAGTTTACCATTTGATTTGCAAAACCCGAATAAAAATCAGATTCCGTTTAACCAAGTAAACCAGATGGTGCAAACTTAATCAATTTCTTCATAATCTACATAATCCCCTACTTTTTTGGTTTCGCGAGGATTTTTAGCGTTAGCCGTGTTATATATGACTTCATCCTTGCTTTGCGTTTTGTTCCAAGAGTTATCTTGGGAATATTGCTGCTGTCTCTGAAAGTTCTCTCCTGCTTTCTGCACCACTTTTTTCACCAATAGCGGTAAAAATAATTTTGCCAAAAATTTAAAAATATAATAGAAAGCTATCAGGTAAAATAGCGTTTTTATAATTCCGTCAAAAGAAGCTGTCTGCATAATTGTATGTTTTTTGCAAAATTAATAAATTCATCCCGAAAGTTCGGGACAAAATTAAAATATCAGTCTTAAATAAATGATAAAATATAGTACATTTGACTAGCGTTATTATTTTCAACCCAAAAAAGAATATGTCCAAATTTAAAATCTTACTTTTAGCATCCGTCTTAATGATTCCATGCATTCATTACGGACAACACACTGATCAAATCAACTCCAACAGACCCGGTGAAACAATGTCGGCTTTTTCAGTTGGAAAGTCTGTTTTTCAAATAGAAACAGGAATTTATGGCATTAAGCAAAACCACAGTTTGTTGAATTATGACGCCAATGGTTTTGGGATTGATGCGACATTAAGATGGGGATTGTTTATGGAAAAATTAGAATTAATCGCCGATTTGCAATATCAAAACGAAAAATTCACCACTCCATTTAACAATACAAATAGAGCTGCATTAAAGCAAACTGTTTTGGGAGCAAAATATTTGATTTATGACCCATTCAAAAATTACGAAAAAAAGGTAAATGTATACAGCTGGAAAGCGAATCGTTCCTTCAACTGGCACCAATTAATCCCTGCCGTTTCCGTTTTTGCAGGTGCCAATTTTACAATGGCGGATAATCCCTATTCTTTCTCTCCGGAGGCCAATATTTCTCCCAAAATCATGCTGATTACCCAAAACCATTTGGGTGATGGAAGTTGGGTTTTTGTAACAAATATCATCGCCGATTACGTAACAACTGACTATCCAAGTTATGGCTATGTATTAACTTTGACTAAAGGATTCAGTGATAAATGGTCTGGTTTTATAGAAAATCAAGGCTTCAAAAGTGATTTTTACAGCGATGCTATCCTAAGAGGTGGAGCCGCTTATTTACTAAATAAAGACATGCAAATTGACGCGTCGATAAGCACAAGCCTAAAAAACACGCCTTCTGTACTTTATGGCGGCATTGGATTTTCTTGGCGTTATGACGCAAATTATGAAGAAGTACGCGTAAACATTGACTCAGGAGGAGACTCTGGAAAAAAAGCCGCAAGAAGAGCCAAAAAGACAAAAAAAGGATAAACATAGAATTTCAAAAACAGCATGATTACAATAAAAGAAGCTAAAACAAAAAGTGAATTAACGGATTTCATCAAATTCCCTTTTTCTTTATATAAAAATAATAAAAACTGGGTTCCTCCATTAATCGCAGATGAACTCAAAAGCTTTGACAAAACAAAAAACCCAGCTTTCGAAAATGCAGAAGCCTATTTTTATATCGCCGTCAAAGACAACAAAATTGTTGGACGGATTGCTGCAATCATCAACTGGAGAGAAGTAACTGACCAGCAAAAAAACAAAGTACGTTTCGGTTGGTTTGATGCAATCGATGATATCGAAGTTACCAAAGCATTGCTTGAAAAAGTGTACGAATTAGGTCGAAAAAACAATTTAGAATACGTTGAAGGTCCAATGGGATTTTCTAACTTGGATAAAGTTGGAGTTCTTACCGAAGGTTTTGATGAAATAGGCACTATGATCACATGGTACAATCATCCGTATTATGCCACTCATTTTGAACAATTGGGTTACGTTAAAGAAAAAGAATACATTGAAAGTAAATTTCCTTTTTCAAATGTAAAACCTGAATTTTTTGAAAAAGCGAATGAATTGGTAAAAAGAAGGTACCAATTATCTCCTTTAAATTTCAAAACAACCAAAGAAGTAATGCCTCATGTGGATAAAATGTTTGATTTATTCAATGAATCGTATGCTTCCCTTTCTTCTTTTGTAGCCATTTCAGATACGGAAAAAGAATATTTCAAGAAAAAATACATCAGTTTTATCAATCCTGAATATATTAAATTTGTGGAAGATAAAGATCATAATATTGTTGCTTTCAGCATTGTGATGCCGTCATTTTCTGAAGCATTACAAAAGGCAAAAGGAAAATTATTCCCTTTTGGATTTCTTTATTTGCTAAAAGCAAAAAAACAAAGTAAGGATGTTATTTTCTATCTTATTGGCGTTCATCCAGAATACCAAAACAAAGCAGTAACGGCAATTATTTTTAAAGAATACTACGAAACTTTCAAAGAAAAAGGAATTATCAATTGCTATAGAACACCAGAATTAGCCGATAATACCGCCAGTATTAACTTGTGGAAACATTTTAATACGGTTGTTCATAAACGCAGATGTACCTTTCGTAAAGAATTATAAAAAAACGGCTCAAAATTGAGCCGTTTTTTTATAATCTACAATCCACTTTTGACAAGACCGTTTTCCCATCAAATTTTAACTGCTTTGTGTCTTTAAACGTTACTTTCCCTTTATTATCATCAACAACATCCCCATAACCTTCAACATACGTATTTCCCATTTTCAAGAAAGCAACTTGACGAATTGATGAAACGCCCTCGGACATAAAAGTGTAATCGGCAATAAGCGTATCGCCCCTTAGTTCCCCAACCATTGTTCCTTCGTTTGTATCTTTTTCATAGAATTTATAACTCAATTTCCCTTTTGTTACTTGATTTCCTTTGATAGTCAAATTTATCAAAATAGTATCTTTTTTAATACTACCGCTGTAACATTCACCGGAAACGGGTTCTTCAATAACTATATTTTTTGATTCATCAGGTCTTATTTCCACTTCTTTTTCCTTTTCTTTTTTACATGAAACCAGAACACTCAAAAACACGAAATATGATACAATTACTTTTTTCATAATTTTTTTGTTTAACTATTGATTTAATAAATATACTGTATTCATTTTGGATTCAATCCAAAAAAAATCCATCAACAAAAGCTGATGGATTTTCTATATAAAATTAAACAGAAAACTATGCGTCTAAATCAACCGTAGTTCTGCTTGCGATTTCTTTATAGGTACCATTTTCAAGTTTCTCACGAATCGCTTCAAAAGCAGTTAATGTTTCCTCAACATCTGATAAAGTATGTGAAGTAGTTGGTATCATTCTCAACAAGATAATTCCTTTTGGAATCACAGGATAAATAACGATAGATAAGAAAATACCGTAGTTTTCTCTTAAATCGTTTACCATAATCATCGCTTCCGGTACACTTCCTTCAAGATATACTGGAGTTACACAAGTATTTGTGTCTCCGATATTAAAATTACGCTCTCTCAATCCATTTTGCAACGCATTTACATTTTCCCACAATTTATCTTTTAATTCCGGGTGATTGCGCAACAATTCCAATCGTTTCAAAGAACCAATTGTCTGAATCATTGGCAATGCTTTAGCAAACATTTGAGAACGCAAATTATATTTCAAATAATCAATAATGTCTTTGTCAGCAGCTATAAAAGCACCAATGTTAGCCATCGATTTTGCAAAAGTAGAGAAATATATATCAATTCCATCTTGACAACCTTGCTCCTCACCTGCTCCGGCACCCGTTTTTCCAAGTGTTCCAAAACCATGTGCATCATCAACCAACAAACGGAAATTATATCTTTCCTTCATGTCAACAATTTCTTTCAATTTTCCTTGTTGTCCACGCATTCCAAAAACACCTTCCGTAATAAAGAGAATTCCTCCTCCAGTTACTTCAGCTAATTTTGTAGCACGCTCCAAGTTTTTTTCCATACTGGCAAGATCATTATGACGGTATGTAAAACGTTTTCCCATGTGCAAACGAACGCCATCAATAATACAAGCATGCGCATCTACATCATACACAATTACGTCATTTTTTGAAACCAAAGCATCAATTGTTGACATAATTCCTTGGTAGCCAAAATTCAATAAATATGCCGATTCTTTCATTACAAAAGCTGCCAATTCATTTTCTAATTGCTCATGATATTTAGTATGACCGCTCATCATACGCGCTCCCATTGGGTAAGCCGCACCGTATTGTGCTGCAGCTTCCGTATCTGCCTGACGCACTTCCGGGTGATTAGCAAGACCTAAATAGTCATTCAAACTCCAATTCAAAATATCTTTTCCACCAAACTGCATTCTTGGACCTAACTCACCTTCTAACTTAGGAAAAACAAAATACCCTTCAGCCTGTGAAGCCCATTTCCCTAATGGTCCTTTATTGTTTTGAATCCTTTCGAATAAATCTTTTACCATAATATGTCAAGTAATATTTTTAATTTTAAGAAGTTGCAAAAATAATTATTTAAATTTTATAAAGGTATTTAAAGCGAATTTATTTTTCAGGGTTTATTCTCATGAGTATCAGGAGCTATTTCCTGCTCTGCACTATATCTTTTGTGCGGTCCAAAAAAGATTACTTCGTTCCTTGCAATGACAGCACAAAAGGATGCCGTTTCGATCAGGGCTAAAAAGCGATTGCGATAATAAACTTTGTATATTTGAAGCATAGAAAACATAGCTTATGTCTGATAAAATAACAAATGAACTACAGGAACTACTAAAAGCCAATGTAGTTACAGAAGAAACCGCCGAAAAAATCCGGCAGTACTTCGACCAAAAACAGCAAGGAAACCAAAACAATCTCTCCTCTGTTTTTGGAATTTTGGGAGCAATCCTTGTCGGACTTGGAGTTATTCTAGTTTTTGCACACAATTGGGATACTCTTTCCCGATTGACCAAAACGTTACTATCGTTTCTTCCACTGATCATTGGTCAATTATTTTGTGGGTATTCTATTTTTAAAAAATCAGAAAGTTCTGCTTGGCGAGAAAGTTCTGCCGTTATTTTATTTTTTGCTGTCGGATCAAGCATAGCATTAATTGCTCAAGTCTATAACATTCCCGGAAATTTAAATTCGTTTTTAATGATCTGGATGCTGTTGTGCCTGCCATTGGTTTATCTGCTAAAATCCTCAATAGTTTCACTATTATACCTTACTGGCATCACCTATTATGGTTGCAATGCAAATTACTTTACCTATCCAAGTGCATATTCTTATTACTATTGGTTGTTACTTTTAGGAATTGCGCCACACTATTACGAACTTTTGAGAACCAAAGCTAGCAGCAATTTTACTCTGTTTCACCACTGGTTTATAGCCTTGTCTCTTGTCATTTGCTTGGGTACAATTGCCAATAAAAACGGGAATTTAACAGCATTAAGCTACATGAGTTTGTTTACCATTTTCTATTTCATTGGTCAAACGCCATTCTTCGAAAAACAAAAATTAAAAAACAATAGTTTCCTCATTTTTGGAAAACTAGGAATACTTTATATGTTGCTGCTTTATAGTTTCAAATGGTTTTGGGATAGATCTATTTACAATAGGGCCTCTTTATCGGAAACATTTTTTTCTATAGAATTTATAATTGCATTCCTTTTAACGACGTTTGCTGTTGTACTATTTTACAAGAAAAATAGCCAAACAAATTTCAGCGAAATTTCCATTCTGGAACTTGCTTTCCTGACCAATATTCTCTTTTTCATTCCCGGATACGAATTTTCTATTGTTGCGAACGGAATCGTATTAGCAATAGGAATTTCAGAAATTAAACGCGGGAATAAATTAAATCATTTAGGGATAGTAAATTTTGGTTTAATACTCACTACTATCCTTATAACGTGTCGCTTTTTTGATACTGATTTGAGTTTTGTAATCAGAGGGATTTTATTTATCACAATCGGTTTAGGGTTTTTCTTAACTAATTATCTAATGTTCAAAAAAAGAAATAGAAATGAAAAATAAGAAAAACATACTTCTATTATTTGCATTAGTAGTAATAGCGCAATTATTTGTCCCTTTACAAATGATATTTAATCAGGAAGATATCATAAAAACCGGAACTGAGTTCAAGTTTCAAACCGCTCCAATAGATCCTTACGATGCTTTTAGAGGAAAATACGTAACCTTATTCTTCAAAGAAAGAGAAATTACGGTAAAAAATGCTAAAAAATATGTTAGCGGGGAAACTGTTTTTGCAACAATTATTACAGCCAAAAATGGCTTTGCAAAAATCAGTTCTATTTCTAGAAGCAAACCAGAAAATACTGATTCCTATCTAAAATTAAAGATTGGATTTTCTCTTAATAATGATAAAATAGCCATAGATTTTCCCTTTAACCGGTTTTATATGAATGAAAATATAGCGTCAAAAGCCGAAAAAATCTATCGCGAATCTTCCATTAAAAAGAAAAATGAAACCTACGCTTTAGTTGCCATAAAAACTGGAGAAGCCATCATCAAAGATGTTCGAATCAACGAAGTTTCCATTAAAGATTTGGCAAACAAAAAATAAAGAAAAATCAATTTAAAAGAATTATTCCTACCTTTAAAGTAGAAAAACTCAATAATATTAAAAATGTCACAAGATACAATTGAATTAAAACTCGCCGTTCTCATTGATGCTGATAACGTTCCATACAGCAATGTAAAAGGAATGATGGAAGAAATCGCCAAATTTGGAACGCCAACCACCAAACGTATTTATGCCGACTGGACTAAACCAAATGCCGGAGGTTGGAAAAGTGTTTTATTGGAACACGCCATCACGCCTATTCAACAATACAGCTACACGGTTGGTAAAAACTCTTCGGATTCAGCGATGATTATTGATGCCATGGATTTATTGTATTCGGATAAAGTGGATGGTTTTTGTATCGTTTCCAGTGATTCCGATTTTACAAGACTGGCCATTCGTTTGAGAGAATCAGGAATGAAAGTCATTGGAATTGGAGAACAAAAAACACCGAATTCCTTTATTGTTGCCTGCGATCGGTTTATTTACATCGAAGTTTTGGATGGCGCAATAAAGAAAAAAGCAAAGAAACGTTCGGCAGATCCTAAAAAACCCGTTGAGAAACCCGTTGAGAAACCCGTTGAAAAATCATTAAACAAGATAGATTTACATACGATTGAACTTATCGAAACCTCCATAGAGGACATTTGTGATGATGACGGCTGGGCATTTCTTGGAGACGTGGGAAATATGATCGTAAAGAGAAAACCTGAATTTGACCCAAGAAATTATGGTTTTTCAAAACTCACCCCAATGTTAAAATCGCTAACTGATATCCTGGAAATCGACGAGAGAGAATCCGATAAAAAAGGAATTAAACACGTTTATGTTCGATTGCGTTACAGTTAAACTAACTCTTTTATCATTTGAAATAAGGTTTCTTTCTTAATTGGTTTTGATAAATACTGATTCATTCCAATTTCCTTAACCCGCTGTTTTGTAGTTTCCATAACATCAGCAGTTACGGCAATAATGGGGATGTTCGCATTAGATATGCCGGCTTCCCCATTTCTAATGGCGATTGTGGCTTTGTAACCATCCATGATCGGCATTTGAAGATCCATTAATACAATATCAAATTGGTTTGTTTTGAATGCATCTAAACATTCTTGACCATTGTTTACGTAAATTACTTTGGTATATAACCATTTTTTGACAATCATTTTAATAACCATTTGATTGATGGGATTATCCTCAACCACAAGAATCGTTTTCCCTTCTAAATCATAAACCGCAGGCTCAATTACAATTACTCCCTTTTTTTCCTGGAGGACCACATCAAAATCCAGTGTTATTTTACCCGTTGCACCTTTATTCATTTTACCATCCATTTCAACGTTTCCGTTTTGCATATCTACCACTGTTTTTATAATATAAGGTCTAATCTGAGTCCACCAAATTTCCGCTTGTTATCAATATTATTTTGTGAAAAAGAATCAAAAATACTGTCCATTTTTTCTTTAGGAATTCCCACACCGGAATCAGATACTGTCAATATCAAACTAGCTCTGTTATTAGGTTTCATTTCAGCATCGACATGAAATTTCACAACCCCTTCCGATGTAAATTTGATGGCTTCTTGTTAACCACTTGAGCTAATCTGGTCACTTCTCCAATCATTCAATCAGCAATGTCATCCGATTTTGAAAATTAAAATTCCAAACCTTTATTGTTGGCTCTGTTGATTGCATTATTTTTCAAATGTTCCAAAAACTTTAACAGTGCTGAAATTGAGATTCTTCGCGTTTAAATCTGCCTTTTTCAATTTTTGGTCATTAATTTCTTCCGAACGAAACAAAGCAATTCTATTCATTTTTCTTATTCTCAAGATTCCAAATCAAATTTGACATCGACAAAGAACGAAAAATAACTTCTAAACCTGTTCCTAATTTTGAAGTATTTTGAGTAAAAAAATGAAGAGGAAACAACCCGAATTTATATAAAATAAATACGCCACAACCGACGATAAAAAATAAAACACCTGAGGTAAAAAACAATCCCTCTACAGTGGCAACTTTAATAAAAATTATGCAGCGATAAGCGTAAACATCCACTAAAATTAAACCAATAAAAAGGAGGACCTTTTGAGTCCTCCAATTGTTGATTCTGATTTACCATTATCAGCTCATACATTATATCGTATAGCGGATTATTGAATTGTCATTATCTTCTGTTGAAGATAAAAACTCAAGTAATTAATCAAAACCACACTCAAAGATACAATTTACTTTTTCTAAAAAAGAAATCAATAAAGGCTTTAACTAATGATTAACTAATTGAAAATAAACATATTACGCACCTAACATCTTCAATTGTTGAACTCCCATTTTTTTAAGTAAGTCGTTGAAGTCATTACTAAATAAATTAAAAAGACAAATACTAGTTTTCAGTGAACACAATAAAAAAGGAGGTCTTTTTAAAGGACCTCCTATGTGATTCTGAATTACCGATATTAACTCTTACCGTTACTGGTATAGTCTATTGTGAGTTATCAACCTCATTATAATATTGATATTCCCAAGTATTCAATCAGAATCACATATCAAAGATATTATATGTTTCTAAAATAATCAACTGTTAATCAGCATTTAACCAATAATTAACGCAATCTATTTATTGTATTGAAATCAAAGCTATTTATACGTTTATACCATTAAAATTTAGGGAATTTTAATAAAAAGAAGTTTCTAAAAAAATAGCATTAGAAAAATAAACAAACTAAAAAAAGATTTTTGATGCATAGTCATAAAAAAAGGAGGCCTTTTAAAGGGCCTCCAACTGTAATTCTGATTTACCATTTATCAACTCATACCGTTCAGCATGAAATGACTATTTGAATAAGCTTCTCTTTGCAGATGGTTTTACTCAAGTGATTAATCAAAACCACACTCAAAGATACAACTTATGTTAGTTAAATTATTAAAAAATAATGCTTTAACTATTAATTAACGTACTGTTTTTGAATTCATTAAAAACGAATTTCCTCTACTTATATATTGACCATCATGACTGTCCGTTACCAATACCAATGTAATTACTTTTGTCATTTCGTCGAAGGTGACTCGAACGAAGTGCATAGGTGAAACAAATCTTATTAGATGCTCTCGTTATATGATTTCTCCTTCGTCGAAATGACAAGACAGCTAAATTTTATTCATAAGATGTAACTTGGCAAATTAACGGACAGTCCTATAAACCACTTATGCAACAAACCATGTTATTCAGTATTTAAACACATAAGTAGAAACCACAAAAAAGGAGGCCTTTTTAAAGGGCCTCCCATTGTTGATTCTGATTTACCATTTATCAAGTCATACCGTTCAGTATGAAATGACTATTTGAATAAGCTTCTCTTTGCAGATGGTTTTACTCAAGTGATTAATCAAAACCGCACTCAAAGATACAACTTATGTTAGTTAAATTATTTAAAAACAATGCTTTAACTATTAATTAACGTACTATTTTTTAATTAATTAAGCAGCATATATTCTTAGAATTACAAATGCTGTATCACTTTTAAAAATCAAAACCTAGCTCCTACTGGTATTGCCAACTTCCTTATAGAATACCGAAAAAAATGTATCTTTGGACAATAAAATTAAAACCGACAAAATGCAACTCGTTTTCGCTTCCAATAACAAAAATAAAATCTTGGAAATCCAAAGTATACTTCCTGAAAGCATCAAAATCCTAAGTTTAGAAGATATTGGATGTTTAGAAGAGATTCCGGAAACGGCGGACACTATTGAAGGGAATGCCATTTTGAAAGCCAATTATGTGACCCATAAATATGGCTACGATTGCTTTGCAGATGATACTGGACTTGAAGTAGCGGTTTTAAATGGAGAACCCGGCGTTTACTCCGCAAGATATGCCGGCGAACAGCGCAATGCAGAAGACAATATGGATAAGTTATTGAATGCCTTGTCCGATAAAAATAATAGAAATGCACAGTTTAAAACGGTGATTGCATTGAATATAAAGGGCAAACAAGAATTATTTACAGGTATTGCAAAGGGTGAAATCACTTTAGAAAAAATAGGAAATAAAGGTTTTGGTTATGATCCCATCTTTCAACCTATTGGATACAACGAAACTTTCGCTGAATTATCATTGGAAATTAAAAATGAAATCAGTCACAGAGGAATAGCAACACAACAGCTCATCAACTTTTTAAGAAAGAGGAGTTAATTTTTATATTATTCAAATTTAACACTAAAAAGTTAAACTGAAAACCCTACTTTAAGCCTAAATTTTTAAATTTTAAAAATCAAATTTCAAACCAATCTTATAACTTTCTGACAATCAAATGATAATAAATCATTAAATCTTAAAACAGCATTAGTTTATATCGATTATTAACAGTAATTTTGCACCCTATTTTAAAAATACATATGAATAAATTTGAACAATTAGGATTGAGTGAATCGTTACTGAAGGCGATTTTAGATCTAGGATTTGAAAATCCGACCGAAGTACAGGAGAAAGCGATTCCCCTATTATTGGAAAAAGACACAGATATGGTTGCGTTGGCTCAGACAGGGACAGGGAAAACGGCAGCTTTTGGTTTTCCAGTTATTCAGAAAATTGATGCCAACAACAGAAACACACAAGCATTAATTTTATCTCCAACACGTGAACTTTGTTTGCAGATTACCAACGAAATTAAAAACTACTCTAAATACGAAAAAGGTATTAATGTGGTAGCAGTTTACGGTGGAGCTAGCATAACCGATCAAGCGAGAGACATAAAGAGAGGCGCACAAATTATTGTGGCAACTCCAGGAAGAATGCAAGACATGATTAATAGAGGTTTAGTAAACATCTCTCAAATCAACTATTGTATTCTTGACGAAGCTGACGAAATGTTGAACATGGGTTTCTACGAAGATATCGTGAACATCCTTTCTACTACGCCAGACGAAAAAAACACATGGTTATTCTCTGCAACAATGCCTGCTGAAGTAGCACGTATTGGAAAACAATTCATGACGGATCCAATTGAAATTACAGTTGGAGCAAAAAATTCAGGTTCTGCTACGGTTTCTCACGAATTTTACCTTGTAAATGCACGTGACCGTTACGAAGCTTTGAAACGTTTAGCTGATGCTAATCCAGACATTTTCTCAGTAGTTTTTTGTCGTACCAAAAGAGATACGCAAGCTGTTGCTGAAAAATTGGTTGAAGATGGATACAGCGCTGCTGCATTGCACGGAGATTTATCTCAAGCGCAACGTGATGGTGTAATGAAATCTTTTAGAGGAAGACAAATTCAAATGCTTGTAGCTACTGATGTTGCTGCACGTGGAATTGACGTTGATAATATTACTCACGTAGTAAACTACCAATTACCTGATGAAATCGAAACTTACAATCACCGTTCAGGTCGTACTGGTCGTGCTGGTAAATTAGGAACTTCTATTGTAATTGTAACTAAAAGTGAATTGCGTAAGATTTCTTCAATTGAAAGAATCATCAAACAAAAATTTGAAGAAAAAACAATCCCTTCTGGAATTGAAATCTGCGAAATCCAATTGTTACACTTAGCTAATAAAATTAAAGATGTAGAAGTTGATCACGAAATTGACAACTATCTTCCTGCAATTAACAGCGTTCTTGAAGATTTAACGAAAGAAGAATTAATCAAGAAAATGGTATCGGTTGAGTTCAATCGTTTTATCAATTACTACAAGAAAACTAGAGATCTTTCTAATCAAGCTTCAGGTTCTGAAAGACGTGAGCGCGATGATAGAGATGGTGCTCCAAGAGAAAATAACAATGGTGGTGCAACAAGATATTTCGTTAACATAGGTTCTAGAGATAACTTTGATTGGATGTCATTGAAAGATTACTTGAAAGAAACATTAGACTTAGGTCGTGATGACGTTTTCAAAGTAGATGTAAAAGAAGGTTTCTCTTTCTTTAACACTGATCCGGAACACACTGATAAAGTAATGGAAGTATTGAATAACGTACAATTAGAAGGACGTAGAATCAATGTTGAAATTTCTAAAAATGATGGTGGCGGAAGACGTGATCATAACGGAAGAAGCTCTGGTGGTGGTTTTGGCGGAGGTCGCTCTGGTGGCGAAAGAAGCTCAGCTCCAAGAAGAGAAGGTAGTTTTGCACCAAGAAGAGAAGGTTCTGGAGGTGGTGGTTTCAGAAGCGATAGAAATTCAGCTCCAAGAGAAGGTGGATTTGGCGGAAGAAGTTCAGCTCCAAGAGAAGGTGGTTTCGGTGGAAGAAGTTCAGCTCCAAGAGAGGGTGGATTTTCTGATAGAGCGCCACGAGAAGGCAGTTCTGATAGAGCACCAAGACGTTCTGAAGGCTTTGGTGATGCACCCAGACCAAGAAGACCAAGAAAAGACTAACATTCATTGTTAATTTTCTTATAATTATAATAAGAAACTACAAAATATTCAATCCCCTTTTATTACTTTTAAAGTTTTAAATGAGTTTATGAAATATTTTGTAGTTTTCTTTTTTTTAGTACTTACCTCAGCTGCTATCGCACAAGATATACAGCCCTCCCAAAAGGTTAATGGTTTTATTATCAACAACAATACGAGACAGCCTTTGTCTAATGTAAATATCATCAACATTAATAAAGTAAGAGGGGCATCTACAGATTCGAGAGGATATTTCGAAATCGATGTGCAACTAAATGATACTTTACATTTTACTATTCTGGGATACCAATCCTTAAGAGTTCGTGTTACAAACGACTGGATAAAAAATAAAAGCACTAAAATACAACTTACCGAAAAAGCCATTGCGCTGGAAGAAGTAATCATCAGACCTTTTAATTTAACTGGATATCTGGAAGTTGATTCAAAATTAATTCCAACGAAAGAAAACTACCGTTACAGTATTTCTGGCTTAACACAAGGTTATGAGGCAGGTGAATATTCTCCAGATGCCTTTGGCAAAGTATTGGGTTCTATCTTTAATCCTACGGATATGCTTTATAATTTCTTTGGAAAAAATCCAAAAGAGCTCAAAAAGCTAAAAGAAATGAAGAAGGATGATACAGTACGAAATCTGTTAGAATCTAAATTTGACAGGGAAACAATATCCGTACTTCTCGGTGTTGACAAAAATGAATTAGCCGAAATTTTGCAACGTTGTAATTATTCCGAAGCCTTTATACAAACGGCTAACGATTTACAAATCATGGACGCTATAAGTGGCTGCTATGAGGAATATAAAATTCTGAAGAAGAAATAAGAATAGTCTACGGTTTAGATCTAAGATAATTTCAATCCTCAATTGCTAAAGTAGTTGGGGATTTTTATTTTAAAATACTTAAATTTGATTTTTACCTAAATTTCAAATCCAAAACTAAGATCCATGTCTAAAATACCTTTCCAAGCCATCAATTGGGACAAAATAGAAAGAACAGAACATAAAGGAGAAACTGGAACCGCTTATTGGCAAACGATACAATTAGGCGGACTTAGAATTCGAAAAGTTACTTATTCCGAAGGTTATTTGGCAGATCATTGGTGCCAAAAAGTGCATATTGTACATTGCCTCGAAGGAAATTTTATTACCGAAATGGAGAACGGACAGCAAACAAATCTGTCTAAAGGGATGACTCTGTCGTTTCTGATGATTTAAGCTCTCATCGCTCTATTGCCACTAATGGAGTTGAATTATTAATTATCGACGGGGATTTTTTGAAATAATCTTAAAATAAATAAAAATATTATATACATTTACTTACATCAAAAGTAAAAACAAAATTTAAATCCAATATCATGGCAAAAAGTCAAGACGCAAAGAAAACTGCAAAAAAAGAGCCTTTAAAAACGGCTAAAGAAAAGAAAGAAGAAAAAAGAGACAAGAAAAACACGCCTAAAAGAGACTAAAATCAGTGTTCAGTATTCAGATTATAGTGTTCCGTTTCGTTTGATACTGAACACTATTTTTTTTTAATACTGAACACTGAATACTATTTCACAGGAATATTAGCTAAAATTTCCAGTACAAATTTCCAAAATTTCTGAGAAGAAGAAATACTTGCTCTTTCATCCGGAGAATGTGCGCCATGAATTGTTGGTCCAAAAGAAATCATATCTATATCCGGATAATTAGTTCCCAGAATCCCACATTCTAATCCTGCGTGACAAGCCACAACTTTTGGTTTTTCCTTATTTTGTTTCTCATAAATAGCAACAAGCACATCTAGAATCTCCGATTTTACATTTGGAGTCCATCCTGGATAAGAACCAGAAAGCTCCACCTCGCAACCTACCAATTCAAAAGCAGAACGCAAAGAATTAGCCAAGTCATATTTAGACGTTTCTACAGAAGAGCGAGTCAAACATCCTATTGAAATTTCACCATCTTTGATGATTACTCTCGCAATATTGTTAGAAGTTTCAACTAAATCTTCCATATCGGCACTCATGCGATACACGCCATTGTGTGCAGCATAAATCGCTCTGATAATCCCTTCCTGAACACCCAAATCCATTACTTTTTTCGGTAAATCACATTTCACGATTTCGATAGTCAAGTTTGGTTCCGTCGTTTTATATTCGTTTTTGATGTCGTTGATGATTTCCTGCATATCAAAAATATAGGCTTCATCAAACATTTCGGAAATAATTACTGTAGCGACACTTTCTCTTGGAACCGCGTTACGCAAACTTCCTCCATTGATTTCCGCCACTTGCAAACCGAAGTTTTCAAAAGCGTCAAATAGCAAACGGTTCATAATTTTATTGGCATTCCCCAATCCCTTATGAATATCCATTCCTGAATGTCCGCCCTTCAGTCCTTTTACGGTAATAAGATGTCCAACAGAACCTTCTGGAACTTCCTCCTCGTGGTAACTTCTTGTAGCCGTTACATCTATTCCTCCAGCACAACCAATGTCTATTTCATCATCCTCCTCTGTATCTAAATTCAAAAGAATTTGACCCTGAAGAATGCCTCCTTTCAGATTTAAAGCTCCTGTCATCCCAGTTTCTTCGTCTATGGTAAACAAAGCTTCAATAGCTGGATGTGGGATATCTTTGCTTTCCAGGATTGCCATAATTGTAGCAACCCCAAGACCATTATCCGCACCAAGAGTTGTTCCTCTGGCACGAACCCAATCTCCATCAACATACATGTCTATTCCTTGTGTGTCAAAATCAAAATCGGTATCGGCATTTTTTTGATGTACCATATCCAAATGTCCTTGAAGAACAATCGCTTTACGATTTTCCATTCCTGGAGTAGCCGGTTTGCGTATAATTACATTACGGATTTCATCTTCAAAAGTTTCCAATCCCAGACTGTTTCCGAAGTTTTTCATAAACTCAATCACACGTTCTTCTTTTTTAGAAGGGCGCGGAACAGCATTCAAATCAGCAAACTTATTCCAAAGCGCTTTGGGTTCTAAATTTCTTATTTCTTGGCTCATTTATTTTATTTGAAGTTTAAATTTTATCAAGTTCAAAGTTACAAAGTTTAAATTCTTTTCGCTACTAATTGATATTGTAATTATATTTACATTTTTAAAAGCAATCTGGTGAAACCAAAATATTTTCTTCCCTCCTTTCTTCTTGCACAACTATTTTTTCTGCAAATCATTCCCTATTTCCCTGAACATGTGGAACAATTTTACAGCAATGGGCTGTATCCGCTTATTTCACGATTTTCCAGAGTTGCATTCGGAAGGATTCCTTTTTCATTGGGCGATTTCATTTATTTTATAACCATTTTATCAATATTAGTTTGGCTTTGGAACAAACGAAAATCCTGGAAATTACAATGGAAAAACAACATCCTTGTGATGTTGAGTTTTATTTCTGTATTCTATTTCTTCTTCCATTTGCTTTGGGCAATGAATTATTACCGTGAACCTCTTTTTCAGAAAATGGACATCAAAAGAGAGTATTCAGATATTGATTTATTGGCTTTCACCAAAAAATTAATCACCAAAACTAACTCCGTTCAAGGACAGATTACACAAAATGACAGTTTAAAAGTCGTTTTTCCCTATTCGCAAGAGCAGGTTTTCACTATGAATTTGAATGGTTACCAAAACCTGTCCACAAAATATCCTTATTTCACGTATACCAATTTAAGCACAAAAAAATCACTCTTTAGTCTGCCCTTAACTTATATGGGATTTGGAGGTTATTTGAATCCGTTTACTAATGAAGCACAAGTAAATGAGCTTGGACCAATGTATAGCTTCCCCATGACAACCAATCATGAAATGGCACACCAAATGGGTTATGCAAGCGAAAGTGAATGCAATTTTATTGGTTTTTTAGCATCTGTAAAAAATGATAATTTATACTTTCAATACTCAGGTTACAGCATGGCTTTGCGCTATTGTTTATCCAATTGGCAAGTTCGAGATGAAAAAATATTTAAAGAATTACTAAAAACCGTTCATCCCGGAATTTTGAAAAATTACAAAGAAAGTGACCATTTTTGGAAACAATATGAAACACCAATTGAAACTGGTTTTCATGTTTTTTATGACAATTTCCTGAAATTAAATCAACAAAAAGATGGCATAGAAGGCTACAGTAAGTTTGTAAATTTGATGGTGAATTATTACAAAAAAAATGAGTTATGAGTTCTAAATGTTACCATTTTCAAACTCATAACTCATCTTATATAAACTTGTTCACCTATTCTAGCGGCTTAATTTCTATATTTTTTCAAGTAACAATCCTGTGGCTGTAAGACCCGGCCCAAAAGCCATAGCTACAATTTTAGTTCCCGATACTATACTGTCATCATTAACAATTTCATTAAAAATATGAGGAACAGTAGCGGAAGACATGTTTCCCTGTTGACGCAATATTTCATAAGACCAACGTGCCTGATCTTTTGAAATTCCAACAGCATCGACCACATAATCAATAATTTTTGGTCCTCCGGGATGGATTGCAAAATGCATTTTGGATTTCTCTTCTTCAAGATCTACATCAACTTTGGCACAAAGGGTTGTCAAAAAAGATTTGATGTTTTTACGGATAAAAACGGGAACCCTTTTAGAAAGCGTCATCAAAAAATTGTATTCTCCTATTTCCCAAGACATATCGTCTAATGAATCCGGAATAATCACCTCATGGGAAGCTAAAATTCGGAGTCCTTTTTTATCCTGAATGGAATCATCATTAATAAACGTATCTTCTTCATATAAAGAATATCCAATAAAACCATCTGCAAAAAGAGAGCAAATCATCGTGTTTGCAACAGAAAATTCGGTTAAATTTAAATGTGCAGACAATAACTCTGTATGAACCACATCTACTCTTCCATGAAGTTGACTTCCTCTTATCAAGTGACTGGCAGTTCGTATAGCAGGAAAGGCCCCATAACACCCCATTTGGTAGGAATGTGTAACCTGAGTTGTTTCCCAATTTCTATTTATTACGGCTTCTTGGGCAACACTAGGAGAGGAATAACCGGAGCAAGTAACATGTACCAAGTTTTCAGGAGCAGCGGTTGCTTTTGAATAGAATTCGTCAAAAACATATCCCATTTTTTCTTTAAACCACTGCATACGGATTCCAATTTTTGGGCCAAATAAATCTCCTCTTCCAGATGCTAAACTAGCAGGGAATTGATAATCCGAAGGTAAAGTTTCGTCCATTTCATTTTCAATAAAATGTTCTACTTCTTCAAAAATTAAAATTTGTCTTTTATTAATATTTTCAGAAGGGACAGAATATTTATCAACCTGGTCTGAGATAACCTCAAAACTATTTGATTCTTCTAAAATTTCATCATCTCCTGCACCAACTAAAATTGATTTAGTTTGAAAATGATGGTATAAAAACTTAGTGTATTGGTTAAGTTTTTGCTGATCGATTAATTTCCCTACCAAAATGGGCTTGAAATTAGAAATAATTATGTTTTTCATTAATTTTGCAACTTTGTGTGAATTCCACAAACTTAAGGCATAACATTATTTATAAAAACAAGGAAAATAAAAATTAAATTAAAAAAAATATAAATTCTTGATTATCAAGTATTTAAAAAACCTATAGTTTTGTTAAAATATTGTTAATCAGTATATTGTAAGAATGGTATCACACTCGTTTATAGGCTGATTATCAGCAATGTAAGAATGTAATTACATCAACAATAAAGCCGATTTTCTATAGTTCATCACTGGTAAACGTAGTAAAACTTTTCTTTTTAAACGGTCGGATAATCAATCGTCCTTCACGGTCAAAACGAATGTAATTATAAACCCAATTCAGGAAAACTACCGCTTTGTTTTTGAATCCAATTAGGGAGAACAGATGCACAAACATCCACACGAACCAGGCAAATACGCCGCTGAAATGGTATTTTGGCAAATCGACTACGGCTTTGTTTCTTCCTATTGTGGCCATCGAACCTTTGTCGTTGTATTCAAAGGCTTCCATAGGCTGTTTTCTAATTAATTTTACAATATTTTCACCCAGTAATTCACCTTGTTGCATAGCGGGTTGAGCCATCATGGGATGTCCTTCTGGATACTTTTCAGTTTCCATGGAAGCTATGTCGCCTACGGCAAAAATATTGTTGTAACCTATCACTTGATTGTATTCGTTTACTCGAATACGATCTACTCTTTCTACCAATGATTTGGCATCTAAACCGGCAACTATAGCTCCATGTACACCAGCAGTCCATATAACGGTTGCGGTTTCAAATGTTAAATCAGAATTAGTGAGAATGGTTCTTCCGTCATAATTAGTTACCCTAACATTTTTCCAGATTTTGACTCCTAAACTGTGCAGAAATTTTTCGGCAGCAATGGAAGATTTCTCACTCATCGTGTTTAATATTCTGTCTCCGCTTTGAATGAGATTGATTTCCATTTTATCAATATCTAAATCGGGATAATCTTTTTGCAGAATGGCTTTTTTCATTTCTGCCAAAGCACCGGCAAGCTCTACTCCTGTTGGACCGCCACCTACGAGTACGAAATTAATAAGGCTATTACGCTCTGCCACATCAGTGGTAAGAACCGCTTGTTCGAAGTTTTCGAGAATAAGACTGCGTATGTTGAGTGATTGCGGTATGGTTTTCATCCCCATACTGTTGCGCTCTATTTCTTTATTGCCAAAATAATTGGTCTTAGATCCCGTGGCAATGATCAGATAATCGTAATGCAATTCGCCAATTTCGGCGATGACTTTTTGGTTTTTAGTATCTATTTCTTCTACAGAAGTGAGTCGGAAATAGAAATCACCATATTCCTGAATAACTTTCCGAATTGGATAAGCAATGGAACCGGCTTCTAACCCGCCAGTGGCGACTTGATATAACAAGGGTTGAAAAGTATGGTAGTTGTGTTTGTCTAAAAGTACGACTTGCACGTTTTTATTTTTTAATTGTCGGGCCAATGCAATGCCCGCAAAACCTCCTCCTATGATTACTATTCGGGGTAAAGCTGAATTTGGGATGTTCATTTTTATATAATCTAATGTAAAACGAAGTTAATAAAGATATTAGTAAAAAGACTTCACTCACTTTAAATATTTAAATAAAAAAAAGTACCGCTACATTAATGCACTGAAAAAAAATAAGATTTTATTTGTTATTATATTTTTTTTGTTAGTATTTTGCGTACAATAATTAATTTAAAAAACATAAATGTTTAATATATGAAAAACAGAATTTCAATTGCCGCGGTATCTTTATCAATGTTAATGTTGTTAAACAGCTGTGGTGTCATGTTTGGCGGAAGCAGATATGAGGGAACAATCATTGCTAATGGGCATCCAAACGCTCAAATTTATGTGGACGGTCAAAAGATGGGTAACGGACAAGTAACTTCATTATTTCCAAGAAACAAATCATTAAATGTAGAATTGAAAGAAGACGGTTGTGATGCTAAACAACAAACATTTAATAACGCTTTTAGAACAGGTAATTTTATCCTTAGTGTTGTCTCATTTGGTATATTAGGGATTGGAGTAGATTTAGGAACTGGAGCAGCATACAAACCAGACCACAAAAACAATCCTGCAGTTCACAAAGTTACTGATAAAAAGTATACTTTTAATGTAGATTATTCTGATTGCAAAAAATAATCAATAATACTTTGTAAAAAAGTCCTTTATGAAATTTTCATAAAGGACTTTTTTTTTAATAAAAAGTGAATATGTTACATTCCTTTTTTGAAAAAAGTTATTAGAAAATACTAAAGGTGTAAACTAGCCCCGATGGAAATGGAAATCCCATTCCGACTCGTTCTCAAACGAGTTGGGATGGATTGAAAGGTACAGCGGGACGAGTATTAATTATGGATTGAAGAGTTTCTGCTCCTGATTGATTTGCCGTGTACCTCGCAATGATAAATTTGAGAATTACTATTTTATTGTTTAATTTGTAACAAAATCCACTTTTGGATTACTAATATACATATGAGTGACCATCTAGAACAGTCTTTTGTTAAGCAGTTGCAGGAAAATCAGAATATAATCCACAAGATTTGTAGGTTGTATACTAATGGTGATGATGCACACAAGGACTTGTTCCAGGAAATCACGATTCAGTTGTGGAAAGCGTTCCCTAAATTTAGAGGAGACAGCAAGTTTTCTACTTGGGCCTACCGTGTGGCATTGAACACGGCAATCACTTTATATAGAAAAAGTAAGCGCTCAATTGCAACAGTTGAGTTTGAAGGACGTCAGCATTTTTTGAATGACGTGGAGTATAATTATGAAGAAGAGGAACAGATTAAGTTAATGTACAAAGCGGTTTACCAATTGAATGATATCGAAAAAGCCTTGATTTTCATGTATCTTGAAGATAAAGATTATCAGGAAATAGCCGAAACATTAGGGATCAGTGAAGTGAATGCCAGGGTAAAAATGAACAGAATAAAAGGGAAATTAAAAAAAATATTAAATCCATTAGGAATATGAAAGAGCTGGATTTATTGAAAAAAGACTGGCAAAAGAACACGGATTCTTTTGAACAAGTATCGGAAATTGAGATTTACAAAATGATACATAAAAAATCATCTTCGATAGTGAAGTGGATTTTGATTATTAGCATTTTGGAGGTTTTACTATGGACTGCACTAAGTTTGTTTTTTAATTCGGATGATTATTTGAAGAAGTTGCATCATGAAGAATTGATATCCTACCTGAAATTATTAACGTATTTTAATTATGGTGTAATATTGACTTTTATTTATCTGTTTTATAAAAACTATCTCAGCATTTCCACAACTGACTCCACTAAGCAGTTAATGCAGGATATATTGAAAACACGTAAAACGGTGCAATTTTATGTTTGGTACAATCTTGGAATGATTGTTTTAAGTTTTATTATAGGCTTCATAATTGCCTTTAGTTACAGCCCGGAAATAGGTTCTTTAAGGGATAAAATCTTTAACGACACGAAAGTGATGGCAATAATATTTGGAGTTTTATTCTTGACTGTCGCTGTATTCTTTGGTGCATTTTGGTTATTCTATCGATTATTGTATGGAATTCTACTCCGCAGGTTGTATGCAAATTATAAAGAATTAAAAAAAATAGATTTATAGTTTTACAAAAAAAAAGAGTTCACTAATGAACTCTTTTTTTTTTAATATTCCCAGCGACGAAGTTTGTTTAGCTTCTCTTGTTCTTCTATTTCCTCGCAAGGGATTACTTTTAGGAAAGACGGATGTTGCTCGATAGCATATTCTACTTTTTCAACAATTTCATCGATGGTATCATTATCGTAATCAATTTCTAAAGGTTCTTTGATGATAAACGACTGCAAAATTCCTTTCTTTTTCATGCGAAATCCTTTTTTGTCAAAAGAGCGTCGAAAACCGTCAATAACAATAGGAACAACAATGGGCCTGTGCTGTTTGATGATATGTGCTGTTCCTTTTCGGACTGGCTTGAAAGACTTAGTGGTTCCCTGCGGAAATGTAATTACCCAACCATCTTTAAGTGCTATTTTAATGTTTTCGGTATCATCCGGGTTAATGCCCTTTTTTTCTTGTACATCAACTCCTTTTGCTCGCCAAGTACGTTCTACTGAAATCGCCCCGGCATAAGCCATAATTCGTGGCAATAAACCTGCCTGCATTGTTTCTTTGGCAGCAACGTAATAAATATTCAATTTAGGCTGACACATATAACAAACATTTTTAATGGTATCGTCACGTCCGTTCAAACTGGCATTAAAAACATGGTACATGGCAACGACATCGGCAAAATAGGTTTGGTGATTGGATATAAAAAGAACATTCGTATCAGGTAAATTTCTTATAATCTCAGATCCTTCAATCTGCAATTCATTAAAACCTCGATAGCGTCTATGGGTAATGACTCCAAAAATGCGAATTAACCATTTCTTTATAAATAGTATATGACCAAAAGGATTTCTCTTAAACAATCCCATAAATTTGTGTATTTCTCCGTGAATATGTTTGCAATATTACGAAATTTATTTTTGTACTTCCTTACCAAATTCGAATCTAAAATAATAACAAAATCAGGCATTCAAAACATTTTTCAAAACATCTTTCAATTCGCTCAACATCATGGCCGTAGCTCCCCAAACAATATGCTCTTCAATTTTAAAAGCAGGAACATTAATATCATTTGCGTAGGATGTACTCAGCTTTGTATCAGTAACAATAGCATCACTCAAAAAAACCGTCAAAGGCAATTCGATGATGTTTGCAACCTCTTTAGGATCTGGGATGAAAACAATTTCTTCCTTGCTGATTGCTAAAAAAGGATGCACCATAAAATCACTTGGGGGAATATACATAGGAGTAAAAGTCTTGATAATTTCCATACTATTGGGATGAATACCTACTTCTTCATGGGTTTCCCGTAGGGCAGTATTTTCAAAAATTTCATCTTGAGTTTCATATTTGCCTCCGGGAAATGCAATTTGAGCAGAATGTACTCCCTTATACGAATTTCGGACAATAAGTACCAAATGTGTTATTCCGTTTTTTGGATAAAACAACATCATAACGGCAGCAATTTTTGGTTTTTTTATTCTAATATCAAAATTTTTCAAACTTTCAATTCGCTCCAATGGTGCCATTTTGATATGGGAGACTTCGGCAGGAAGCTCTGCTATCATTAATTTTGGAACATATTCTAAAAATTCTTGAAAATCCATAATCAAAGTCTATTTTTGCACTATAAAAGATAATATAAATATAGTTTAGAAAATAAGGTAAAGCAAATTTTCTAAATTAAAAGCCACTAAAATGTATAGTAAAGAAGAAACTCAAAAATTAAAGCGAGAATTCTGGGTGACATTCGCAGATAAATATCCTAGAAAATGGGTGCTTTATGATACAAAAATTAAAGATTTTTCTTTTAAATTTTATGTTGACAATAAAAAAGCACTGGTGCTAATTGATATTGAACATCGAAATGATGAAAAACGAATTGCTTATTTTGAAAAAATAGAAGAACTCAAAAATATTATCGAAGAAGAGTTTATCAAAGATTTAGTATTTGAAAAAGAATTCATTCTTGAAAATGGTAAAACGATTAGCCGAATTTGGGTTGAAAAATTAGAAGTCAGCGTTAGCAATCGAAAATATTGGGATGAGATATTTGAATTTTATAACGAAAAGATGAATTCTTTAGAGCTGTTTTACAAAGAGTATGATGAGTTTATTAAGGGTATTGATTAATTCTTTTAGAATTGTCATTAAATAAAAAAAGTCACTGGTAGTGACTTTTTCTATTATTACATGTTGAAAATATTATAAACTATAATCCTATTCTCATAATTGACATACAGTTGCTTCCTATTATCCTGTTTCTTTCTGGTAATAATTGAAATTGTGCAATCCTCTCCGTTATTATCTTTGCAGGTAAATGAATAAACGATGTCGGAATCATTTTCTTCAGTTGCCTGATAATCGATAATTTCAAACAATTGAATGGCTTGGGAGTATATTACAATTCGATTTTTAGTAGTATCTAATGTGACCAAAATATTGACCAAACCCAAATCAGACCACTTCCCCCACTTGCCTTTTTCATTTTTTTCTAAAACACTAAAACCTGATGTTTTAAATTTATAATTCTGACTATAAGACTGCTGCAATCCTAAACCCAAAAAAAGCAGTATAATATATATTTTTGTTTTAGTCATTGTGTATCAATTAAAAATCGAATTTAGTTACTTCTTTTCTAGCGTCTTCAAAATCATTCATCATTTCTAAAAGTATTGCTGCAGCTGGTTTTATTTCATGAATTAATCCCGCAACCTGGCCAATTTCTAATTCTCCTTCGATTAAATCGCCTTCAAACATCCCTTTTTTTGCTCTTGCTCTGCCTAAAAATTGAGCTAATTCTTCTGTTGTTGGACATCTTTCGTACAATTCCTGAAGATCCTGATAAAATTTATTTTTAATCAATCGAACGGGCGCCAATTCTTTTAAAGTCAATTGCGTATCGCCTTCTTTAACCGTTATGATCGTCTTCTTAAAATTTTCATGTGCTGAAGATTCTACCGAAGCTGCAAATCTACTCCCTACCTGAACGCCATCAGCACCTAAAACCATTGCTGCTAACATTCCGCGACCAGTGGCAATACCTCCGGCAGCGATCAAAGGAATCTTGATATGTTCTTTTACCATTGGAATCAATGTAAAAGTGGTTGTTTCATCTCGTCCGTTGTGTCCTCCAGCTTCAAATCCTTCAGCAACAATTGCATCAACACCCGCGGCTTCTGCTTTTAATGCAAAAACAGAACTACTAACCACATGCACAACTGTTATGCCATTTTCTTTCAAAAAAGAAGTCCACGTTTTTGGATTTCCAGCCGATGTAAAAACTATTTTAACTCCTTCATCGACTATAATTTTCATTATTTCTTCGACATTGGGATATAGCATTGGGACATTAACACCAAAAGGTTTTGTAGTTGCTTTTTTGCATTTTTGAATATGCTCCCTTAAAACTTCGGGATACATCGAACCTGCACCTATTATACCTAAACCACCCGCATTACTAACTGCACTTGCTAATTTATAACCGCTATTCCAAATCATTCCGGCTTGGATAACAGGATATTTAATTTTGAAGAGCTCTGTAATTCTATTCATTTGTCTAATTGTAGGTTATTGTTTTATTATTTTTCCGGTTTTAGAAAAAACACCCGATTCTAATTTATAAACATAGATTCCTTTTTCAAGTGATTTCAAAGAAATATTTGATGTCTGGCTTGTAATATCATTATCTGATATTTTTTGACCCAAAATATTATAAATTAAAAATAATCCTTTATCATGGCCCGCTGGTAAAGAAATCGATACAGAATCATTTACTGGATTTGGATAAAGTACAAAATCATTTTTCGAAAAAGCATTAACTGAAAGTGTCAAGGCCTGACTAAAATTTGGAATACCATAACCATATTGATTGTTAGGCGTTGCGTATCTATCTCCTGATTTAATAACTAAGTCTCTGATTTCCTTATTGGTTTTAAGTGGAAAAGCCTGCCACAAACAAGCAATCATTCCTGCCATAATTGGACTTGAAAATGAAGTTCCGTTTGCTGTCACAATATTTCCAAATGCATCAGAGACAATATCTGATTGCCCCTGTGCCATAACATCCGGTTTTGTTCTATTGTCACTTGAAGGTCCTATTGAACTAAATGAAGCCAATGATTTTGAAGAGTTTACGGCTCCCACAGCAATTACAGAAACTGCATCGGCCGGTACTGCAATATGTGGATCTGAGGAACTCCCTGAATTACCCGCTGCCGAAACTATAATCATCCCCCTGCTAAACGCAATTTCAGCTCCTCGCGACAAATAAGTAGTGGTACCATTCATTTCACTATAGGTATGACTATAAGCAGTATTATCGTATTCAAAATAACCTAATGAGGTATTTATGATATCCACTCCTAAACTATCAGCTTTTTCTGCGGCTTCCAACCAAAGTGATTCCTCCACCGGGTTTTCAGAAGTATCATCTTCTGTAATGAATAAATAGTAAGAAGCATCCGGTGCAGTTCCTACCAATGAACCTTCTTTATAACCACCCATTGCTGACAGCACTGATGTTCCGTGCGAAACTCCGCCATAAAAGTCATCCTTCCGTAACACAAAATTATAGCCTCCCAGAATTTGTTTGTTATCTCTTAACCTTTGAAAAGGCTGTATGGTATTCACTCCCGGAAAACCGGCGTCTAAAACGGCTATTATTTTACCTAAACCTGTATAATTCTGCTGGTGTAATACCTGACCGTTGAGCATTTGGATTTGATTAGCCGAAGTTCCATAAGCATAATCAATTTTAGTTTTCTTACTCTTATCTGACTTTCTAATTTTTTGAGACTTCGCAATTTTTCCAGCTGCATTGAGCAATTTATCCGCAAAATCTATTTTTTCGACAAACGATAATGTTTTTAATGAATTTATTACGGATTGACTTCCCCGAACATGAATGCTATTCAACCATTTTGATTGGGCCATAACAGAAATACCCACAATAGTTTTAACCTGGTTTATGTACGACTGCTCAATAGGAATATCTTTAGAATCTATTGGTATATTTTGATTGGTTCTTCTATCCAAAGCTTTTTGTGAAAGCATTTTAAGAGGGGTGTCCAAATACAATTGAGCATTGGGTTTTGCATTAAAGTAAACCCAAGCATCTTGTACTTGAGAAAAAACAGTAGCACTGGTAAATAGTAAAAAAAATATACAGAGTTTTTTCATAGTTAATTTGTTTATTGCTTCCAAAAAAGAAACTTTAGTTTTTTCAAATGAACTCTACTATTTAGAATCCGTGATATGATTTTAATTTGAGAAAGCTATATAATTTATTGGTATTCAAAAATAAAGCACTAAACTAAGAAATAACTCCGGAACCAACTAATTCATCGGCTAAATACCATGCAACAAACTGTCCTTCGGTTATAGCAGATTGTGGTTCTTCAAAGGAAACATACATTCCGTTTTCAAACTGATGCAAAGTGGCTTTTTGCAAAGGTTGTCTGTACCGAATTCTTGCCATCACATCCATTGTTTCGCCATTGGCTAAGGCCAAATCCGTTCGGATCCAATGTACTTCGGATTTTTCAACAAACAATGCTTTTTTAAACAATCCCGGATGTTGACTGCTTAATCCAGTATAAATCGTATTGGTGGTAACATTTGTGGAAATTATAAACAAAGGATCCGTTGTACCTCCTACATTTAAACCTTTTCGCTGACCTGTTGTAAAATAATGAGCCCCTTGATGCTTTCCTACTACTTTTCCCATTTCTGGATTGTAGTCAATCTTTTTCGCCTCAAGCACTAATTCTTCTTCAATAGACATTCCTTGTGGAATATCTAAATTGTAAACAGGACTATTTTTATCGATTTGAATAATTAATCCATCTTTAGGTTGCAATTTTTGTTGTAAAAATTCAGGCAAACGTACTTTTCCAATGAAACATAGTCCTTGAGAATCTTTCTTTTCGGCAGTAACTAATTCCATTTGAGCCGCAATTTCACGAACTTCAGGTTTTGTTAATTCGCCAATTGGAAACAAAGATTTTGCCAATTGCTCTTGGGATAACTGACAAAGAAAATAAGACTGATCTTTGTTATTATCTGCTCCGGCTAATAATTGATAAACGGGTTCTCCTTCTATTTGGATTTCACTTTTTTTGCAATAATGACCTGTTGCCACGTAATCGGCACCAAGACTCATTGCAATTTTCATAAAAACATCAAATTTTATTTCGCGATTACAAAGCACATCTGGATTTGGAGTACGCCCTTTTTCATATTCGCTAAACATATAATCAACGATTTTCTCTTGGTATTGTTCGCTTAAATCCACCGTTTGAAAAGGAATTCCTAATTTTTCGGCTACTAAAAGTGCATCATTACTATCTTCCAGCCATGGGCATTCGTTAGAAATAGTCACCGAATCATCATGCCAATTTTTCATAAAGAGACCTATAACCTCATATCCTTGCTGTTGCAATAAATAGGCAGCAACACTTGAATCTACACCTCCAGAAAGTCCTACAACAACACGCTTCATCTTCAAAAAATTATAATTTTATAAGGGTGCAAAGTTACAAAAGATTTATTAAGTCTAAAGTTAATTATTTTTGGATTTTGTTGCATTTTCAGGGTTACTCATATTGACTGTTTTGACTGGCTTTCCTTTTTCGAAAAACTGCCAAACACCTGATTTTTTTCCATTTACAAATTGACCTTTTGAAACAACATTCCCATCTGTATCTTTGAAAATGGCCAAGCCATTGTAATCGTTTTTCTTGAAAATAGATTCTTCAAGCACAATTCCATTTTCGGTATATTTTTTATAAACCCCTTCTTTCAAATTATTTTTATAATTGATTTGCTCTGCAACTTTACCATTAACATAATAAACACTTCGCAAGCCTTCCAGCTTTCCAAGTTTATAATTTTCAGTTGCCATAATGTTTTTTGAAGCCAGGTGGTAATATTTCCAAGTTCCTTCAAATAATTTATTTACCACTTTGCCTTCACTTACTTTATTTTTATTCTGGTCATAAAATATAGTATAAGCCGAATTGTCTTTGGCATTGAATTCTCTGGTTGCAATTATGGATTTTGCTTTGGTATCATCATAAAAATTGAAAACTCCAAATTCTTTCCCATGTACAAAAGTCCCCTCATATTTTGGTCTTTTTGATTCTTCGTAAAACCCTTTCCACAGTCCATGTTTTTTTCCTTTTTCATCTAATTTGTTGAAATTTGTTTGTGCATGAAGACAAAACACATTCAAAAAAAACAAGACAAATATTCCTTTTTTACAAAATGCTTTCATATGTTGACATTTATTGTTTTTTATCGGTCATATGTAATTCACATATCATCATTAGTGTTTACGACTTAATTTCGATGATGCTCATTTCATAATTACCTTTTTATCTTAACGAATTTGGGTGGCTTAAATTACATCTAAATAAAAAAATCTCGAAATATTTCGAGATTTTTTTATTTTTTTACTTCTTTTTATCTTTTGCTTTTTGAGCTTCAGCTTGTTCCATAACTTCTTGAAGTTTTTGTTGGAACTTACCTTGTTTTTTTGGCTCTTTCAATTTGTTTTGTTGAATTTGTGCATGGATTCGATCGCTGTCAACAATATAGTTTTTAATCACAAACATGATTCCTATCGTAATCAAATTGGAAATAAAGTTATACAAACTCAATCCAGCACCATAGCTATTGAAGAAAATCAACATCATGATTGGCGAAATATAAATCATATATTTCATCATTTTGGCCATATCCGGCATTCCTTCTTGTTGTGGAGCAGCCATTTGTTGATCTCCAGAAGTCATTTTCATATAAAAGAAAATCGCTATTGCAGCCAATATCGGAAACAAACTAATATGGTCTCCATACATAGGAATAGTAAACGGCAATTTCATAACTTCATCAAAGGAAGATAAATCGTCTGCCCAAAGGAAGCTTTTTTGTCTTAATTCGAAAGCGGAAGGGAAAAACTGAAACGAAGCATACATAAAAGGAAGCTGAATCAAGGCTGGAATACATCCTGCCATAGGATTCACTCCTGCTTTATTGTACAATTTCATCGTTTCCTGTTGTTTCTTCATTGGGTCTTTTTTGAATTTATCTCCCAACTCCGTAATTTCAGGTCGCAATACTTTCATTTTGGCCTGAGACAAAAATGATTTGTAGGTAATAGGCGACATCGCGATTTTAATGATAATTGTAAAAATAATTATCGCAATACCATAAGCAATGTAAGAACTTAAGAAACCGAATAATGGAATAAACACAAATTTGTTAATCCATCCGAAAATACCCCAACCTAAAGGAATGATTTTCTCTAAATTTTTATCGTATGCTTTTAACGTTTTATAATCTGATGGTCCAAAATACCAGCTCATTTTATAATCTATTTCACCATTTGTGAAAGCCAAAGGAACATTTGCTTTAAACTGCTTAGTAAAAACCGTGTCTACTTTTTCATCCTTAACTAAATCATTAGATTCTAATTTTGAGGTTTCAAAAGGCGTATTTGTCAATAAGATTGTAGTGAAAAAATGTTGTTTAAAAGCAACATAACTCAATTTTTCAGGTGCTTCTTCTTTGTTTTCTCCTTGAGCGACATAATTATGTTTACCATCCTCATAATCATAAACTATTTCTGCATATCGATTTTCATAGGAAATACTTCTCTCGTTTCTGAAAGTTTTCAAATTCCATTCTAAATCCAAAGGTTTAGCAGTATTCAAAACTTTATTCAAACCTTGTGAACGAAGGTCAAAACCAACCATATATTCGTTTGGTTTCAAAATGTATTTGTATTCCAGAAATTCATTTGCTCCGGCTTTCAATTTCATCGAAAGTATTTGATCCGCTCCTACTTTTGTAAGTGTTGGTTCAAAATATAAATCTTTGGTATTTAAAGTACGATTGTCGCTTGTCAACAATTGTACATTTAAACCGGCGTTGTTATCTTTAATCAATTCTACTAATTGACCTGAACCCTTTTTGAATTTTTCGAAATTTTTCAAAGTTGCTTCAACAATATACCCTCCTTTATTGGCTATTTTTAATTTTACCAATTCATTTTCGATAGTAGTAAAACCCGCTTTAGCAGAAGGAAGCGTAGCTGAATAAGCAAAATTACCAAGTGATTTTTGCAATTGTGCCAGCTGTGTTGAATCCCCGGTAGCGGTAGCGGCAACGGTCGCTGTTGCTACAATTTTATCCGATAATTCTTTGGCTTTAGCCTCTTTGATTACTAATTCTTTTTGCGCTTTTTCTGCTGCAATAGCTTTTTCATCCGGTTTGTTTTGGTACATTATCCAAAGCAAAATTCCAAAAATCAATACAAAACCAATAATCGAATTGAGGTCTAATTTTTTTTCTTTCATTATTATATTTAAAAAAGTTTAATCTATTAGTATCAAGTTTGCTGAATTGTTTCAAAAAACAAGAACTATTTTTTCTTTGCCTGAACGGCAGCTGCAACAAAATCCACAAAAATAGGATGCGGGTTTGCTACCGTACTTTTGTATTCCGGGTGGTATTGTACCCCAATAAAAAATGGATGATCCTCTATCTCTATAATCTCTACCAATCCGGTATCAGGATTTACTCCAGAAGCAATCAATCCTGCATTTTGCAATTGGGCAACATAGTTACTATTGTATTCATAACGATGACGGTGACGTTCTGAAATAGTTTCTTTTCCGTATATTTTATAGGCCAACGAATCTTTTTTGATATCACATTTCCATGCACCAAGACGCATTGTACCCCCTTTATCAGTAACTGTTTTTTGCTCTTCCATAAGGTTTACCACCGGATGAGCCGTGTGTTCATTCATTTCGGTTGAATTAGCATCAGCATAACCCAGCATATTTCTTGAATATTCTATGATTGCCATTTGCATACCCAAACAAATTCCGAAAAACGGTACTTTATTTTCACGAGCATATTGCACTGCTGCAATTTTCCCTTCAATTCCTCTTTCTCCAAAACCTGGAGCAACCAGAATTCCGTCTAAATCAGAAAACTTCTCGTGTATGTTAGTTGCATCAATATGTTCAGAATGGATTGAAATCACATTCACTTTGGTTTCATTTGTTGCCCCTGCATGAATAAATGCTTCCAAAATAGATTTGTAGCAATCCTGCATTTCTACATATTTCCCAACCAAACCGATATTCACGGTATGCTTTGGATTTTTTAATCGGCGTAAAAAAGTATTCCAGTTTTTTAAATCCGGGGCAGCTTTTTTAGGCAAATCTAGTTTTTTCAACGCAACGACATCAAGTCCTTCCTCCAGCATTAAATTAGGCACTTCATAAATCGTTGAAGCATCTATAGATTGTATAACGGCCTCTCTTTTTACATTACAAAACAAAGCCAATTTATTGCGTAACTCCTCTGAAATTTCATGTTCTGTTCTACAAACCAGAATATCAGCTTTGATACCGCTTTCCATCAACGTTTTCACGGAATGTTGTGTTGGTTTTGTTTTCAACTCACCAGCTGCAGCCAAATAAGGCACTAAAGTAAGGTGAATAACAATACCGTTATGTTCCCCTAATTCCCAAACTAACTGACGAACAGATTCTATATAAGGTAACGATTCTATATCCCCTACAGTTCCTCCAATTTCAGTGATGACAATATCATAATCGCCGGAATTCCCCAGCAACTGCATTCTTTCTTTTATTTCATTGGTGATATGAGGTACAACTTGTACCGTTTTACCAAGAAATTCTCCTCTTCTTTCTTTTTCAATAACCGAAAGATAAATTCGTCCGGTGGTAACATTATTGGCTTGTGAAGTAGGCACATTCAAGAAACGCTCGTAGTGTCCTAAATCTAAATCCGTTTCTGCACCATCATCAGTTACATAACATTCTCCATGTTCATATGGATTTAAAGTACCTGGATCGACATTAATATACGGGTCAAACTTTTGGATAGTTGTACGATACCCTCTTGCTTGTAACAATTTTGCCAAAGATGCCGCAATAATCCCTTTTCCTAAAGAAGAAGTCACACCACCTGTAACAAAAATATATTTCGTTTGATTCATTCTGTTGTTATTGTTGTTGTTTGTATTGTAGTTATGTAAAAAACTTGGCAAAAGTACAATTATAAATTGTCAATTTAAAAATTAAATCGGTTTTGGGTACCGTTTTTTTATATTTCGAATTAACTCTTCCAGTCCATTGAGTTTTAATTCGTAAATCAATTGTAGCTGTTCCCCTAACTCCCCTTTTGGAAATCCTTTATTACTATACCAAACCACGTAATATTCTGGCAAATCGATAAGAAACTTGCCTTCATATTTACCGAAAGGCATTTTAGTATGCGCTAGTTTGACGAGTTTTTTTTGGTTTTGATCCATTTTTTTAATAAGGAAGCAAGAGACAAGAACAGGAGAAAATACTCTTTCTTGTTCTTGTCTCTTGCTTCCAGACTTTTTTTATTTCCAGTTGAAAGTAATTTTTTTCTCTATTTCTGTATTCAGACTCATGAAAACGGGACAGGTCATCGCGGTTCTCTCCAGAATAGTGATGTTCTTTTGATCATCTGTTCCTTCCATTTCAAAAGTAACTTCTATAACCCCTATTCGTCTTGGTTCGGCATTCATGATTTTTGTTACTGCAGCGGTAGATCCTTTCAAATCAATATTCATATCACGCGCTTTTATTCCCATAACGGTCATCATACAACTTGCCAAAGCATTGGCAACCGTATCCGTTGGAGAGAAAGCCTCGCCTTTTCCATTATTATCTAAAGGTGCATCCGATATGATTTCATTTCCAGATTGTACATGTATTGATGATGTTCTTAAATCACCTAAGTATGTTACTTTTGATGTCATTATTTAGCTTCTTTTATGGTTAAATCAGTGTCGTAATACAAGATATAAACGCCTTTATTAGTGTATCCTCCGTCTGGTTTTTTATAATATTCGAATTTATTATCTACTTGTTCCGTTGCTGTAGCATCGGCCATTTCCTGATATGTTTTACCTTGTGATAATCGCATCATGGTATCAAAAGTAATATCAAAACCTCGCGTTGCAAAGGTACTAGGGAAAATTTTATTTATTTTTTTGAAGCTGTTTTCAAACTGCAAAGCTTCTGCTGATTCATTATCGCGAGTCATGGATGGATACATCAGTTTTAATTTTGTCAGATTTACAAAATTAATCTCATCCGTGTCTAATGTTTCATTTGGCTCTAAAATAACCAATTGCACTTTATAAGTTGCCATAGCATTCATCATCGTCGCAATAGTTGCTTTTATCATACTGGTATTTCCAGTTTCCATAACCACGTAATTTATTTTGTCTTTAACAAACAAACTCTTCAAATTGTCAGCTGACAAAGTTCCGTTTGCATTTAGAGCTGAGAATCGTACGTCTTTCTGATTTTCTTTAATATACTGTATAACTGATTCCTTCTTCTTATCTACTACCGCTATAATATTGCCCTCTTTTGATCTCATGTAATCAAACATTGCATTTTTAACAGCTGTGATGGTTGGAATGGTTTGGTATAAATTACTAAATGCTTTTCCTATATCTTTTGACAAAGGCGAAATAACAGGAACTTGATTTGCGTTCAATAATTCTGCCGTTTTCTCCACATTACTTTGATAAAAAGGACCAATTATTGCATCCGCATTTTCCAGATTATTTTCCTTGATAATAGCAGCGACGTTTGAAGCATTTTTTGTTTCCTGAGAATCAAAAACACTTACATCAATGGAAAGCCCAAGTTGTTTCGCAGAATCTATAGCGAACATTGCACCCGCATAAAAATCCAAAGTCATATTTAAAAATTTATCCTTTTTCAAGCGCATAGCAGTGGTATTGATCGTATCCCCTTCAATAGTGTTCATATTAAAAGGCATCAGTAATACTACTTTTTTTCGGTCATTGTTCCCGCTTTTTTTAGACAAACTGCTATATGTTTTTTTGCTTTCCTGTGGCATCGCAATAGTTGATGGTACTTTTAGGACCATTCCTTCAGTGGCTCCATAAGCTAAAGTAGGATTTAAAGCAAGTAATTCTTCCTGACGCATCCCAAACATTTTTGATAAACTATAAAGCGTCTCTTTCGATTTTACTTCATAATTCACATAACTGATTGTTGCGACTACTTTTACCGGATTAGGTTTTGCTACTTCTTTTTTCGAATCAATTACAAAAACTTTATCCAGTTTTGGAGCATTTCCTTTAATTATCAATTTATATCCAACAGGCAAATTAGAAACAACTTCTGGGTTTTTTTTCTCTAGTTCTGCAATGGTAATTCCATATTTTTTAGCAATGGAATACTTTGTTTCCTTAGCTAAAACTTCATGATAAACGACGGCTTCTTTTTTTACAATTAAAGGTTTTGCAGTTGCAATTGCAGTCTTCGTAGCGGCATTTGAAGGAATAACCAGCGTTTGTCCTATTTGCAACCCTTCTTTCTCCAGAAAAGGATTCGCTTTTTTTAATGCCTCATCGGAAACTCCATATTTTTTCTTAATGCCAAAAAGCGTTTCTTTAGCAATTACTAAATGGGTTTTTGCTTGTGAATTCGTTTTAGCCGGAGCAACTGTAGTTTTCTTTGCTGAACTTTTTGGAATCAACAAAACACTATTTGGTTTTAAACCACTTTGCGCATCGGGATTTAATTGATAAATATCCTGTGGAGTAACTTTATATTTTTGTGCAATCTGAGTGATTGTTTCCCCTTTTACTACCTTATGTGTCAGGTTTTTTTCCTGTGAGGAAACGCTGAATGTAAAAAACAAACAAGCCATGCAAACTGTAATAAAATACTTCATCATTTTTATTTATAAAAAATTATTCACTTATTAATAACAGAACGGTATCAAATTTTATTCCAAAATCTGATACCGTTTATATAAAGGACATTAAAAAATAATCGCTGCCAAAGAGAAGGAACTCTATTTAAACGTCTATTCCCATTCAATTGTTGCAGGCGGCTTTGAACTAATATCGTAAACGACTCTGTTTACGCCTTTTACCTTATTAATAATATCATTAGACACTTTCATCAAGAAATCATACGGTAAATGAACCCAGTCAGCAGTCATACCATCAGTTGATTCAACAGCGCGAAGTGCAATTACTTTTTCGTAGGTACGCTCATCACCCATAACACCGACACTGTTCACCGGAAGCAAAATAGCTCCCGCTTGCCAAACTTTGTCATACAATCCCCAAGATTTCAAACCTTCGATAAAAACAAAATCTACTTCTTGTAGAATTCTTACTTTTTCAGGAGTAATATCCCCTAAAATTCTAATTGACAATCCAGGACCCGGAAAAGGGTGTCTTCCTAATAATTCTGGATCGATTCCTAATGATGCTCCTACCCTGCGTACTTCATCTTTGAAAAGCATACGAAGCGGCTCCACAATTTTTAATTTCATGTAATCAGGTAACCCTCCTACATTATGGTGCGATTTGATTGTTGCTGAAGGTCCTTTTACAGAAACTGATTCAATAACATCTGGATAAATGGTTCCTTGAGCCAACCATTTTACATCTTCTATAAGGTGTGATTCATCATCAAAAACTTCGATAAATACACGTCCGATAATTTTACGTTTGGTTTCCGGGTCACTTACACCTGCTAATTCAGATAAGAAACGATCTCCGGAATCTACTCCTTTTACGTTCAAACCCATTCCTTTGTATTGATCTAATACATTTTGGAATTCGTTTTTACGAAGTAATCCATTATTTACAAAAATACAATATAAGTTTTTCCCGATTGCCTGATGCAATAAAACTGCCGCTACGGTAGAGTCTACTCCCCCAGAAAGTCCAAGAACCACTTTATCGTCTTGTAATTTCTCTTTTAACTCTGCTACCATTTCTTCAACGAAAGCATTTGGTGTAAAATTCTGAGGAACTTCCGCTATTTTCACCAAAAAGTTTTCCAGCATTTTTGATCCATCCGTAGAGTGAAAAACCTCCGGGTGGTATTGAATCGCATAAGTAGTTTCACCTTCAATTTTATAGGCAGCAAATTCTACATCATGAGTACTTGCCAGTTTTATTCCCTTTGTTGGCAAAGCTTTAATACTATCGCTATGACTCATCCAAACTTGGCTATTCTCTGAAACTCCTTCAAAGAAAATTTCATCTTCCTTTATATACGATAAATTTGCTCTACCATATTCTCTAGTGTTTGAAGCAGCGACTTCACCACCACTAAAGTGGGATAAATATTGTGCGCCGTAACAAACGGCTAACAAAGGTAGTTTCCCTCTAATTTGAGATAAATCAGGATGTGGTGCATCTTCTCCTCTAACAGAAAAAGGGCTTCCTCCAAGAATTACTGCTTTATAAGATGATAAATCACTCGGAAAATGATTGTATGGGAAAATTTCGCAGAATATATTTAATTCGCGAACTCTACGCGCAATAAGCTGTGTATATTGCGATCCGAAATCTAAAATAAGTACGTTGTGTTGCATGCGCAAAAATACTTTTTATATTTTGAATTGAAAAATTGATTTTTGAAAATCTTTAATTTATTTTACGCTTCGGCCGTTTATAATTCCTTTTAATCGTATTAACATGGCAATATTTAAAAACCTAAAGAGTTATTATACCGAATATAGTTATACTTTTGCCCCTTAATTATAACAGAGACAATTTTTTACACTTATAAAATAATTTAAATGAAAACAAAAACGTACGCCCTAATTACCCTAGTAGCCTTATTTATAGCTTCCTGCAGTGTAGTAGATCAACTTTTAACCTTTACCGTTTCCAATCAGACTTCTTTTACTATTGCAAGTGGATTTCCGGTTAATATCGCTTCTGAAATAGTTACGCCCGATGTTACCACAAATTCAAGTGCTGAATTTCAAAATAACAATACTAAAGCAGATTTGGTTAAAGATGCAAAATTGAAAGAATTAAAATTAACCATAACGAATCCAACTGATAAAACATTCAGTTTCTTAAAATCAATCCATTTATATATTTCTACAGATGCGAATGATGAAATAGAACTCGCTTATTTAGATGACATTAAATCTACCAGTAACGTATTAGATTTAAAAGTAACAGATGCCAAACTAGACAAATACATTAAGGCACCAAGTTATAAAATAAGAACAAAAGCAGTAATCCAAGAAACACTAACCAAAGACATAACAATAAAAGCGGATATGAAATTTAGAGTTACAGCTGATCCGTTTTAGTAAAAAAAATATTTTAAATCAAAAACCCGTTGGATTTACATCCAACGGGTTTTTTTAATTCTCTACAAGTATACTTTTATTCTTTTACAAGGATAATAGTCGCTTTAAAACCCGTTCCAAGATTCCACTGACTCGACGAAATCAGCGCCCCTTTATCATCATACACTTGGAATTGTGCCGTATTAGGCCCAGAACTCCCTTGATTCAATGCTTCAAAATCTATCTTGTTAAATCCTTTTTCCAATACTATTTCGAAACCTTTATAATCGCTCTCTAAATCCACTTGGTATTGAATCACTTTGTCATTCAAATATACTCGGATCTGATCGCCATCAACATAAGCGGCATCTCGATAAAGTACCTTGGCCGTAACCGAAGCAGTTTTAAAATCACCTAAATTTTGATTTCTCCTATAAACCGTCCCTTCTTCGTTTTCGACCTTTTTATTGAGTTTGTCTCTATAAACGTCTCCTGGATTAATAAAATCATTTTTAGTCAACATCGAAAAAGCACTAGCCTTCGGCTTTATAAGATCCGGACTTTTAAAAACATTTGGAGTTGTTATAGGAGGAGAAGCCGATTCCGGTGGAATAATTTTTTTAGTTTTTGGAGTTCTATTTATCGGCGCAATCGCCTTAAACTTGTTGGAACTAAACTCACTTTGAGCATAGCCTTTTAGTGTAATACAAATCATTATAAACAACAAAACCTGTTTCATATGCTATCAAAAGTTATTTAATAATTTTTTTAAGTTTAAAACTACTACTGCACCACCATAAAAATCCAATATTACATTTAGAGTTGCAGCAAATCAATTTAGAACCTCTAAATTATTCTTTCATTAATATAATGGTTGCCTTATAACCCAGCCCAATATTCCATTGATTTGATGCAACAACAGTATCTTTATCATCATAAACCTGAAATTCTGCCGTATTAGGTGCAGCAAAGCCCTCGTTTAATGCTTCAAAATCTATCTTGTTAATACCTTTTTCCAACGTGATTTCAAAACCTTTAAATTCTCCATTCAAAATAACCTCAGGCTGAATCATCTTATCGTTTAAATATACTCGAATCTTATCGCCATCCACATAGGCGGCGTCACGATATCTTACCTTGGCTGTAACTGAAGTAGTGTTGAAATTCCCTAAATCCTGATTTTTTTTATAAACCTCTCCTGGAATAATAACATCATTTTTGGGTACAATAAAATCATTTTTGGGTATCTCAATCGGTATATAAGGTTTAATTTCAGGCAAATTTACCTTTGGCGGAGTTACTTCTTTAATTTTTAGGCCCTTGTTTTTAGGCGTAACCGCTTTAAATTTTGTGCTAAATTCATTTTGTGCATATCCACTCAAAGATACACCAACTATCATCATTAAAAATAGAATCCTTTTCATCGCTTGTATATTAATTTATTTACTGCTTATATTTTTTTTTAAAAATAAAAAAACTGTCGCTATTAAATCACAAACGGGGTGTAATTTAACTTTCATTTATAACATTCAATTTTCAATTTTATTACATTTAAGAACATTTAATTTTCTGAAATACCTTTATAAAAATTGAAGTTTTTAATTAAAAACCAGTGTTTTTTATTTTACTATTTTTTATAAATTGCAAAAAATATACCAAAAATTGAAATTGTATTTTAAAACTTGAAAAAATAAGCGTTATTATCCACTAAATAAGTAAAAATGAAAAGAGAAAACATATTGACCGGTTCCCCATGGGAAGATAAAATGGGCTATTGTCGGGCAGTCCGTATTGGGAATATCATTGAAGTTTCCGGGACAGTGGCAATTGTTGATGGCCAAGTGGTCAAAGCCAATGATGCGCATGCTCAAACACTAAACATACTTACAAGAGTGGAGAAAGTTCTCGAAGACCTGAATGTAGGCATGAAAGATGTCATTCGTACTCGAATATTCACTACTGACATTAACAACTTTGAAGCTGTTGCTTCTGCCCATGCCAAATTTTTTAAAGACATAAAACCGACAACTGGCTTTTATGAAATTAGCAAGTTAGTAGGTCCAGAATATCTGGTAGAAATAGAATTTACCGCTATAGCCACCGAAAAACCATTAATTCAAGAAGGATTGTAATACTTTCGCAAAAAAAAAGCCGAACCAATTCTAGTTTTGAATCTAATGAATTTTGAAAAAATAAAAAAAATCCTATTTCTTACCTCCAAATGGGTTTCCATTTGCCTATTGATAGGACTTTTTTCCGGTACCGCTTCCGCATTTTTCCTAGTTGCTTTAGAATGGGTTACACAAATTAGAGAAAACAATAACTGGATCATTTGGCTTTTGCCAATAGGAGGCCTTATTATAGGATTAGGCTATTACTATTTGGGCAAAGAAGTGGTAAAAGGCAATAATCTTTTATTAGAAGAATATGACAATCCTAAAAAAACCATTCCTCTAAAAATGGCGCCTTTGGTACTTTTAGGAACGTTAATCACCCACCTTTTTGGAGGTTCAGCCGGCCGTGAAGGAACAGCAGTACAAATGGGAGGATCCATTGCCGATCAATTCACAAGCCTTTTTAAACTTGATAATTCCGAAAGAAAGACAGTCCTGATTTTAGGAATCAGTGCCGGTTTTGCTTCCATTTTCGGAACACCTTTGGCGGGAGCCTTATTCGCTTTGGAAGTTTTATATTTCAGCAAAATTACTTTTAAAAGCAGTGTACTTTCTTTTGCGGTAGCGTACATAGCTTATTTTACAGTCGAACTTTGGCAAGTAAAACATACCCTTTACAGCATTCCTGTTGTTCCTGAAATCAGTTTCACTTCTATATTTTGGACAATTCTCGTCAGTTTATTATTTGGCTTAGCCGCCATGTTATTTTCACGAAGCACTCACTTGTGGCAAAATTTATTTTCAAAAACGATAGCATTTCCTCCGCTTCGTCCTTTTATTGGCGGAATTATTCTTGCAGTTACTATCTATTTTATCGGAACTACAAAATACATGGGTTTAGGCATTCCTGTGATTGTTGATGCTTTTTCAACTCCAAACGCTTCTTATGATTTTCTGATCAAAATACTGTTTACCGGTTTTACCCTTGGTGCCGGTTTCAAAGGAGGAGAAGTAACTCCGCTATTCTTTGTTGGAGCCACTTTAGGAAGTGCTTTATCAGTAGTTGTGCCCTTGCCTATTGCGCTTTTGGCGGGAATGGGATTCGTCGCTGTTTTTGCGGGAGCGACCCACACTCCTATTGCCTGCACGGTCATGGGCATGGAACTTTTTGGCATAGAAAGCGGTGTTTTTATCGGCGTGGCTTGTTTAATCGCTTATTTTTCTTCGGGATCTGTGGGGATTTACCAAGCCCAGATTGTAAAAGGTCCAAAATACCGTTTATACCAAAAAATGAAAAATAAATACATTGAGCTTTTGTAATAGGTGAAAATCGTGTTAATGATTTCAACTTTACATTAAAAAAATGTAATTTCGCACTCTATGAAAATACAAGACATTCAAGCGATAGAGTTGTTATTATCAACTCCAAAAAAAATTGCCATAATCCCACATAGAGGTCCTGACGGCGATGCTATGGGTTCTACTTTAGGATTGTATCATTTTTTATTAAAAAACAACCACCATCCGGTTGTGGTTTCCCCAAATGAATTTCCTGATTTCCTGGCCTGGATGCCGGGATCCGAAACCGTTAAAATATACGAAAAAGACAAAGATAGCTGCACCAAAATCCTGGAGGAAGCAGAGTTAATTTTTACTTTAGATTTCAATGCTTTGCACCGTACAGGTGAAATAATGGAAAAGGCACTCGAAAAACTAACCGCTCCGTTCATCATGATTGACCATCATCAAAAACCGGATGATTATGCCGCATTTACGTATTCCGATACCTCTTTTGGCTCTACTTGCGAAATGTTATACAACTTCATTTGTCTTCTTGGTAAAAAAGCAGATATTGACAAAACTATTGGCACTTGCATTTATACTGGAATTCTTACGGATTCAGGATCCTTTCGTTTTCCAAAAACAACCGGTATTACACATCGAATTATTGCCGAATTAATTGATTTAGGTGTCGAAAATACGGAGATTCCAACTTTGCTTTTTGATAATAGTTCTTACGGGCGTTTGCAATTATTAGGTAGAGCACTTCAAAATATGAGAGTGATACCAGAGCATAAAACGGCTTATACAACGCTAACACAAGATGAATTAAACTCTTTTGATTATGTGAAAGGCGACACAGAAGGAATTGTAAATTACGGCTTAAGCATCAAGGGAATTGATTTTACCGCTATTTTTATTGAAAACAAAGAAGAAAAAATCATCAAAATATCGTTCCGTTCCCAAGGTGATTTTGATGTCAATCAATTTGCAAGAGATCATTTTCATGGTGGCGGACATCGCAATGCTGCCGGTGGAAAATCAGAACTTACGATGGCGGAAACGGTAAAGAAATTTGAAGATTTAGTACAAAAACTAACACTATAATACATCATGAAAAACAACCATGCACTCGCAATTGTATTATTTTTAGCTCTATTAGTTTCCAGTTGTAAACAACATCAGGAGGCCAGAAGACCTATTTCACAAACTTCAGGAAGTTTTATGAAGAAGTCGATTGAGCGAAATAAAAAATTAATTTCAGGCGAAGAAGCACAAATTGATGCTGTAATCAAAAGAAATGCAAACGTAAAATTTATCGCTTCCACAAAAGGATATTGGTACTCCTACATCACAAAAAACGAATTGGATACACTAACTCCCAAAAAAGGAGATGTAGCTTTCTTTGATTATGAAATAAAAGATTTAAAAGGAAATGTCATTTATTCTGAAGTGGAATTGAGACCACAAATATATTACGTTGACAAACAGAATATCATGATGGGTTTGAGAGACGGGATAAAATTAATGCATAAAAAAGAGAAAGTAAATTTCCTTTTCAATTCTCACATGGGCTTTGGTTATCATGGTGACAACAAGAAAATTGGCGTTAATCAACCTTTACTTTGTATCGTGACTTTGCGTGATTTCATGCCGGAAGCAGTCTATAAAAAACAGAATGAAATAAGAACAACGGCTCCTGTTACCACTCCTGTGGCAAAACCAGAAGTAATAACTGAAACTAAACCACAAGATACCTTAACCAAATAAAAAATAAATATAAACTTCGTATGAAAAAAAGCATCCTTCTCGTATTCCTTGTAATTGCCTCGTTTTATTCTTGCAAAGAAGAACACAATAATCTTCCTGATGGTTTGTATGCCAAAATTGAAACCAACAAAGGAGATATCGTTGTACAATTGGATTTTGAAAAAGCCCCAATCACAGTGGCTAACTTTGTGACATTGGCGGAAGGAAAAAATGAATTTGTCACCAATAAAAATCTTAAAAACAGACCGTTTTTTGACGGATTAAAATTCCACCGAGTAATTAAAGATTTCATGATTCAAGGCGGAGATCCATTAGGAACGGGATCTGGCGACACAGGATATAAATTTAAAGATGAATTTTCTGATTTGAAGTTTGATAAAGAGGGTGTTTTGGCTATGGCCAATAACGGTCCAACGACTAATAGCAGCCAGTTTTTCATAACGCACGTTGCAACCCCTTGGCTAGAAGGCAAACATACTATTTTTGGACATGTTGTTGATAAAGGAATGGAAGTAGTCAATAAAATCGAACAAAACGATTACATGAATAAAGTGACCATTATCAGAAATGGCGAAGCGGCAAAAAAGTTTGACGCAGTAAAAACATTCCATGATTATTTTGCAGTAGAATCAGAAAACCAAAAGAAAAAATTGGCTATTGATGCTGAAAACAAAAGAATCTACAATACAAAATACAAAGAAGTACGTGATCAAAAAATTGCTTATTTCGCTGACTTAAAAGCCAAAGCAACGATAACTCCTTCTGGTTTAAAATACGTTATAATTAAAAAAGGCGGTGGCAAAAAACCAGCTAATGGCGCTAATGTATTTATTCATTATGCCGGTTTTCTTGAAGATGGAGAATTATTTGACGCAAGTGTTGCTGATGTAGCCAAAACTTTCGGAAAATACGATGAAAACAGAGCAGCACAAAACGGATACCAACCAATCCCTTTTCAAGCAGGAAAAAAAGATGGCATGATTCCTGGTTTCATTGAAGGATTGGAGAAATTATCTTTTGGAGATAAAGCAGTGATTTTTATTCCTTCAAGATTAGGTTATGGTGCAGCAGGCGCTGGTGGAGTAATTCCTCCCAATGCAAATATTATTTTCGATATTGAATTATTAGAATCCATGCCCCAATAATATTTTATAACAACTAAAAAATTTGTCGGACTTAAATTATTAGAAAAATGAAATTTAAAATTCTATTTTTATTGTTTTTGGGAGTACTCAACATGCAAGCCCAAGTTAAAAAGAAACCGGTTACCGCTAAAAAACCAACAACTGCAGTTAAGGTAACTCCAAAAGTTCCCGTTGCGACCGAAGGGATTTTCGCAACAATTTCGACTACCAAAGGTGATATTGTCGTTCAACTGGAATACGTAAAAACACCTGTCACTGTAGCGAACTTTATTGCACTGTCTGAGGGAACAAATACTTCTGTTTTGGACGAAAAACTAAAAGGGAAACCTTTTTTTGACGGTTTAAAATTTCACAGAGTCATCAAAGATTTTATGATTCAGGGCGGTGATCCTTCAGGAAATGGATCTGGCGGACCCGGTTATGCGTTCAAAGACGAATTTACCGATTTAAAATTCGATAAAGGCGGTATTCTGGCGATGGCCAATTCAGGACCAACTACTAATGGCAGCCAGTTTTTTATTACCCATAAAGACACTCCTTGGTTAAACGGGAAACACACTATTTTTGGTCATGTCACCCAAGGAATGACCATTGTGAACTTGATTGCGCAAAATGATGTTATTACTAAGATTACGATTACCAGAAAAGGAGTTTTAGCTAAAAAGTTTGACGCTCCAAAAGTATTTGCAGATTATTATGGCAATAAAGCGGAAGACGCTAAAAAACAAGCTTTGATTGATGCCGAAAATCAAAAAAAGCAAGCAGCAATTCAGGAAGAAAGCAAAAAAGCATACACACAGCAATATGCTCCCGTTATCGCCGCAAAAGTGGCTTACCTTGCCACTGCAAAAGCAGGTGCAACTGCAACGGCTTCTGGCTTAGCGTATAAAATCGTTCAAAAAGGAAATGGAGTAAAACCAGTTGACGGTTCCACTTTCTATTTTCATTATGCAGGATATTTTGAAGACGGAACCTTATTTGACAGCAGCTACGAAGACGTTTCTAAAGCCTACGGAAAATACGATGCTAACAGAGCCGCGCAAAACGGATACCAAGCTTTTCCTTTTGAAGCAGGTAAAAAAGAAGGCATGATTCCTGGATTCCTGGAAGCACTGGCCTTAATGTCTTACGGGGACAAAGCGGTGATTTTCATCCCTTCAAAACTGGCGTATGGAGAAAGAGGGGCCGGAGGCGTAATTCCGCCAAACACCAATCTTGTTTTCGAATTGGAAATGTTTGAAAAACAACCCGTACCAAAAAAGTAAAACAGCTAAAGCATTACATAAAGAAACCCGTCTCGTTCCTAAAAACGAGACGGGTTTTTTATTTCAATCCTTTTCGATGAATCCTATTAATCAAAAATGCAACACACGAACTAGACAACTTAAACGGATTTTCATGGCTCAAAAAAACAGTTTCAAAATCCGTTTTTTTCTGCAGCATCCTTGTCATCTGTGTGCTATAAGACCTCAATCAACACTATTATTTCTTCCCAAATTTCCAGTCAAATTCATCTTTTTGATTGATAATCGCACCAATCTCAAATTTCACCACCTCGTCAAATTCGGTCTGAAAGATAATCCAGTTCTCTTCATTAAAATAGTTTTCAAAAGTATCAAATTCTTCCTGTGTGAATTTAATCAGTCCTTTTGGAGCTAATTCTTTTTTGACCTCACTGATTTTTTTATTGATAATTGTCGTCCCGAATAATTCCAAATCCGGGCTCGAAGCTACTATATAACCTAATTTCAAATCTTCTTCCACATAGAACGTCAAACGCATTTTGAGTGCATTATAAGCGAAAATCACATTGTTGTCTTCGTCTTTATAATTCCGGTCCGGCTTACCGTAAATCGCCGTAACATCATTCTGTTTCATTCCGAAAAGGAGTTTATCGATTCCGTTTTTCAAGTTGATTTTCATATTCTTTACTTTTGCCGCAAAGTTCGCAAAGTTTTCCGCAAAGTACACTACCTTTTTTGTTTAAAATTATTTCGAATAAGAAAGTCAATCCGCGTGCTGACCTCTATAATTTGGGCGTGTCCTCGTTGCGGAACCATTAGCACTAAAACCCATTTTTCACCGCAACAAGGTCGGGTCATCCGCGGTATCTTTTGTTCCATTGCATTGCACAAAAGGATGCCGCTACTACCCCTCACGCAAAACAGCCTCAATACCACAAGAAGCTTTGGCTTAATCAAACGATATTTGTAAAAATAATCACTATCTTACCCTCACAAAATCAACACGATATGATCTGGACAGCAAAACTCATCAAGCATAAAGACGAAAGCAGAATTGCCGTTTATTTCGAGAAAAATCAAGACCTGATTTCCAGGATAAAACAAATAGAAGGAGCACGATGGAGCCAGCAAAAGACCGTTTGGCATCTCCCGGACACCACTGAAAACAGAGAACGTTTCAACATAGGACCCTTGGCAAATTCACTCCCTTCTGCCGAAGGAATTGCCCAAATAGAGAAATTCAAGCAATGGCTGCGTTCTAAACGCTATAGCGAAAGCACCATAACTACCTATAGCGAAGCCTTAAAATCTTTCCTGATTTTCTATCGAGAAAAACCCGTTGCTGACATTACTAATGAGGATGTAATTATCTATAATAACGACTATATTTTAAAAAATAATCTTTCGGCTTCGTACCAAAATCAGATTGTTCACCCCGTTGGATAAAAAAATTGAACTTATGTATTATTATGTTTACGTTTTGCTAAGTGAAAAAGATAATCAATTTTACACTGGCTATACTTCTGATTTAAAAAATAGGCT